>JAPLKS010000007.1 GCA_026387915.1 Gemmatimonadota bacterium | reverse complement strand
CGCGGGCCGACATCTTCGACTACATCGAGCGCTTCTACAATCCCACCCGGAGGCACTCGACCCTCGGCAACAAGAGCCCGATCAACTTCGAGCGGGCGGCAGTAGCTTAACTCCCTGTCTACCGAACCCAGTGCATCTCATATGGACTTACTAGAAGCAAGAACACCCATAGTTCCGGAGTAACAGTATGTGTACTAAAACTAAACACTGATACAACAATGAGTTACATCA
Source organism: Gemmatimonadota bacterium (assembly GCA_026387915.1). Classification (NCBI taxonomy): domain Bacteria; kingdom Pseudomonadati; phylum Gemmatimonadota; species Gemmatimonadota bacterium. Next base: position 368,591 of record JAPLKS010000007.1, on the reverse strand, counting down.
TACAGTACCGATCTTGGGGGGTAGAACCTTGCCACGCGTACAGCGCGAGCTGCACATCAATCGTCATAGGGCCGTTCGCCGGATGTACCATCGTCCGCGCAAAGGCCGCCGGTTCGAGGTGTCGCAGCAGGGCCACCCAACGCTCGTGCAAGCCATCCACGAGGCCAAGCGACACTTCAACCGGAAGCGAACGGGCATCCCACAGTTCCGCCCAGGGCTCCTCGTCGTAGGGCTTGATCGTGGGTGTCGCTTCCGTCAGCGCCATGCGCGTTCGCGCATACGCGTTGATGTGCGAGTCGGCCATATGGTGAACGAGCTGCCGCACCGTCCAACCATCAGGGCGGTACGGGGTGTTGAGTTGTGCGTCATCGAGCCCCTGTACGGCGGCGCGGAGCGCCGCCGGATGGGCCGCAATACGCGCGATGGCGGCCGTCCGCTCCTCGGCGGTGAGGGCTGCGGGGCGGGCGAACTTTCCGATGGGAAACCGAAGGTCTGTGGTCATATCCTATACAGTAGCGCCTCCCGCAATGGGTTGCCCAGACGGGGGGAGGACGCTAGAATTCGGGTTCCTGATTGGCGGCGCAACTGCCGATAATCAGGAGTTCGCATTGCCCCTTGGTGTAACTGGCAACACGTCTGCCTCTGGAGCAGAAGAGTCCAGGTTCGACCCCTGGAGGGGCAACTCAAAGCGCCGTCCGGCAACCACTGCCGGACGGCGCTTTTTTTTGTGGGCCGGCCTTTCGCTGGGGGCCTTGGTTTCCCCCACCCGACGTGGAGCCGCCGAGCCTACGCGGGCACCACGGCCGTGACCTCGATCTCCACTTTGGCGCCGTCCTCGATGAGCCCGCTGACCTCGACCGCCGACATGGCAATCTGATACTCGCGTCCCAGTACTTGGCGATAGGCCTCTCCAACCTCGCGGGTGCGTGCCGAGTACTCCCGCTTATCCGTCAGATACCACGTCATACGCGTGATATGCTCGGGAGCGGCTCCCCCTTCCGCCAGCACGGCTTTGACGTTCTCCAGGGCTTGGCGCACCTGATCCACAAAATCCTCGCTGGCAAACTGGCCGGCGGCATTCCAGCCGACCTGACCCGCGACAAAAATCATCCGCCCCGTGGCCGCCACGCCGTTGACGTAGCCGCGTGGCGCAACCCAACCATCGGGCTGCAGAACCTGCTTGTGCGCGTTAGGCATGCGAAGCTCCAATCGCCCGCTCGAGGGCGCTGCGTAGATCGGGTGGAAAGGGGATCGGACGGTGTGTCTCCAACGACGTACACACCACGACGTGCTCAAACGACACGCGGACGCCATCGCTCGCCTCAAACACCGTATTGAGCACGAGCGAGCTGCGGCCGATTTTCTGGATCGCAATGCGTTGCGTCAATCGGTCGCCCACGCGGCTCACCTGCTTGAAGTGCGTCGTGAGGTGGACCGTAGGAATTCCCATCCGGCGCGTACCGGTAAACTCCGCAAAGTCCACCCCAAGCCCTTCGGTGAACCAGTCTTCGATCAACGCATTGAGCATCTCGAAGTAGCGCGGAAAGTAGACGATGCCAGCCGGATCGCAGTGGCCAAACCGAACGAGGTCCTGGCGTTCAAACACAACCTGCATGGCTCAAACCTCAGTAAAGTGTTGGTCGTTGGCGTACTTGGCATGTCGCCGCGTCGCCGATTCGTCGACCGCTTGGATGCAATGCGCTGGCGCGGTCATGCGTCGGGACCGCGCAAACGAAAGCGTTGCAACTTGCCCGTTTCGGTACGCGGGAGGCTGGTGCGGAACTCAACCGCGCGCGGGTATTTGTACGGCGCAATGCTGGCTTTCACAAAATCCTGCAACGTCTTGATCATGGCGGGCCCCGCCTCGAACCCGTCGCGCAGCACCACCACGGCCTTCACAATCTGCCCGCGTTCCTCGGTGGCCTCGCCGATCACCGCACATTCGGCGACCGCGGGATGCGCTAACAGCGCCGCCTCCACCTCGGGTCCGGCAATGTTATAGCCGCCCGAGATGATCATATCGTCGGTGCGGGACTGGTAAACAAAAAAGCCGTCGTCATCCACAGAGTACGCGTCGCCCGTGAGGTTCCACCCGTTGAGCACGTAGTGTTGCTGCCGATCGTCGGCCAGGTAGCGGCAGCCGGTGGGACCTTTGACGGCCAGTCGCCCAATTTTTCCGGCGGGGAGAACGTTGCCCTGTTCGTCGATGACGCACGCGCGATATCCTGGCACCGGCACGCCGGTCGCACCCGGGCGCGCCTGCGCCTCGGTATGAGAAATAAAAATGTGCAACAACTCCGTGGAGCCAATGCCGTCAATCAGCTCAATGCCCGTGGCGTCTTTCCAGAGTTGTCGGGTGGCCGCCGGCAGTGTTTCGCCGGCGCTCACGCACTTCCGCAGACTGGTCAGGTCGTGTTGTGCGGCTTGCGTAGCCATCACGCGGTACGAGGTGGGTGCGGTAAAGAGCACGGTGGCCCGATACTGCGGAATGGCCGCGAGCAGCGTGTCGGGTGAGGCCTTCTCGAGCAGCACGGAGGAGGCGCCCACGGTCATTGGGAAAAGCAGCAGCCCGCCAAGTCCAAAGGTGAAAGCGAGAGGCGGACTGCCAATGAACACGTCGTCCGCCGTGGGCTTGAGCACGTGCGGTGGCCAGCAACGGCAGATGGCGAGTACGTCACGATGAAAATGCATCGTGCCCTTCGGCTGACCGGTGGTACCAGACGTAAAGGCAATCAGCGAGCAGTCATCGGACGCGGTATCGATGTTGGTGAACTGACCACTCTTTGTGCTCGCACGTGCCTCGAGGCCGCTTGGCTCGGCGCTGTGAAAAAACTGCACCTGCCGGAGCGTCGGCGACTGCTGCTGCGCCACCGCGAGTTCGTCGCTGAGCCGTGCGTCGCATAGCGCGTGCGTGACCTGCGCTTTGTCGAGCACCTGACACAGTTCCTTGGCGCGGAGCAGCGGCATTGTGGCCACCGCAATGCCGCCCGCTTTCTGTACCGCAAACCAGCACGCGGCGAGCTGCGGCGAGTTGGCGCCGCGCAACAACACACGGTTGCCGGGGACGAGTCCCATGTCGTCCACCAGTACCTGGGCAATGGCATTGGCACGTGCCTGCAACTCGGCATAACTCCAACGGACGCCGAGTCCCTGCAGACAGAGTCTGTCTCCCTCGCCGCGCTCGATCCATGCATCGAGCAGTTCGTGCGCGCAGTTCAATCGGTCCGGAAACTGCAACTCGGGGAGTTCAAAGATTAATTCCGGCCAGAGCGCCGGCGCCGGCAAGTGGTCGCGAGCAAAGGAGTCGAGGTGCGCGGTCGTGTTCATTTGAGGAGCTCTCGGCCGATGATCAATTGTTGCACCTCTGACGCGCCTTCGTAAATGCGCAACGCCCGAATTTCACGGTACAGCGATTCCACTATTTCACCGCTCCGCACACCGCGGCCACCGTGCAGTTGAACGGCGGCATCAATCACGCGTTGCGCTCCCTCGGTGGCCATGAGTTTGGCGATGGCGGCTTCGCGCGTAATGGTCTGTCCTTGATCGCGCTGCCACGCGGCGCGGTACACGAGGAGCGCCGAGCTGTCGACGGTGCAGGCCATGTCGGCCAGCTTGGCCTGCGTCAGCGGTAACTCAGCGAGCGTGCCGCCGAACATCGCACGCTGCTTGGCGTGCGCAACGCCTTCGTGCAACGCGCGCCGCGCAAACCCCACGGCCGCCGCGGCCACCGACGTACGGAACACGTCGAGCGTGCGCATTGCCACTTTGAATCCTTCCCCCGGCGCGCCGACCATCTGCGACGCGGCCACGCGGCAGTTCGTGAACGTCACCCGAGCCAGTGGGTGCGGGGCGATCACCTGAATGCGTTCCGTAATCTCAAATCCGGGAAGTCCGGCATCCACAATAAACGCACTGATCCCGCGTGAGCCCGGCGCTTCACCCGTGCGCGCAAACACCACGTAGAAATCGGCGATGCCGCCATTGGAGATCCAGGTCTTCTCGCCATTCAGCACATAGGCAGTTCCATCTTTCGTGGCGGCACACTGAAGGGCGGCCACGTCCGATCCGGCCGCGGGTTCGGAGAGCGCGAATGCCGCCACGGCGGCGCCGCTCGCCACGCGGGGGAGATACTGCGCGCGCTGTGCCTCCGTGCCTGCCAGCGAGATGGCACCGGAGCCGAGCCCCTGCATGGCAAAGGCAAAATCCGCGAGCCCGCTGTAACGGGCCAACGTTTCACGCAGCAGGCACACCGCCCTCGTGTCGATCGTCTCGGTGGCACCACCAAACGCCTGACCCGCCACCGCGTGACGCAACCAGCCGCCCTCGCCAAGCGAGCGCACGAGGGCGAGACAGGCGGTATCCACGTCCGCGCCGTGCGCCTGATCGAGATGTGTGGCGCACCACGTGTCGAGCGACGCCGCGAGTTCGCGATGTCGCGCATCAAAAAACGGCCACTGCAGATGTTGCAACTGCTGATGCTGCGTCGCCGCCATGGTCAGTCTCCTTGGAACTCAGGGCGCGCCTTGGCCACAAAGGCGTGATACGCGCGATGGAAATCCTGTGTCATCATGCAGATCGCCTGCGCCTGCGCTTCGGATTCAATCGCCTCGTCCACGCCCATGGCCCACTCCTGATGCAACATCTTCTTGGTCATCGCGTGGCCAAAGCTCGGGCCCGCGGCAATCTCCTGCGCCCAGGTGACACTGGCGGTGAACAGCGCCTCGGGCTCCGCCACACGATTCAAGAACCCCCAACTGAGCGCTTCGTCGCCGCCGAGGCTGCGACCACTGTACAGCAACTCCGCGGCACGTCCTTGTCCAATCAAACGCGGAAGAATGGAGCAGGCGCCCATGTCGCACCCCGCCAACCCTACGCGGGTAAAGAGGAACGCGGTTTTGCTGCGCGCCGTGCCGACACGCAGGTCGGAGGCCATGGCCATAATGGCGCCCGCGCCGGCGCAGACGCCATCAATTGACGCGATGATCGGCTGCGGGCAGGCGCGCATCGCCTTGACCAAATCACCCGTCATGCGAGTGAAGGCGAGCAGGTCGGGGATGCCCATTTCCGTTAACGGTCCAATGATTTCATGCACGTCGCCGCCGGAGCAGAGGTTGCCGCCAGCGCCTTGCACCACAATCGCGCGCACCTCCTCCACTTGGCAGAGCGTGCGAAAGAGATCGCGCAGCTCGGCATACGAGGCAAAGGTCAATGGATTCTTTCGCTCGGGGCGATTCAGCGTGATGATGCCGACCGCGCCCTCTTGCTGCCAGGTAAAGTGTGCGGGCTGGTACTCGGCGAGGCTCACGCGGTTGCCCGCCGCGAGGCGGCTGTCCATGGTGCGACTCATCGTTTGAACTCCTTGGATGCACTGGCGGAGACTGCGGAGAGCGCAGCGGCCCGTTTGGGCGACGGCGCGACAGAGGTGTCAAAGACGGGCTCGGCCAAATGCTGCTTCAGTCCCGCCAGCAACGCATACAGCTGAGTCTTTTCTTTTGGGCTCCACCCGTCGAGGAGCTCCACAACCCACTGCTCGTGCGTGCGCGCCATGCGCTTGAACTGACGCCGCCCCGTTGGGGTCAACTTCACCGAAAAACTTCGCCGATCGCTCGGATGCGCTTCGCGCAAGACGAGCCCTTCCGCTTCGAGTTGATCGGTGATGCCGGTGATGTTGCCGCCGGTCACCATCAGGCGCTGTGAAATTTCGCGCATCGACAACCCATCCGGATGACGCTCGAGTTGTGCGAGCAAATCAAAGCGGGGCAGCGTGGTGCCAAAGTCGCGGCGGAGCCGGTGACGAATCACCCGTTCCACCCGGTTGGCACAGCTCAGCAGTCGGAGCCACAACTTGAGCGCTTGGTGATCATCGCCGGTCACCCGCGATTCTAAATCCCGTTCCTGTGGCTCCAGCGTATCGAGCACGGTTTCCATTACATGACCTCCCCGCCGCACACGGCGATCGCTTGGCCGTTCATCGCCGTACTGTCGCGCCGCGACAGCCACAATACAGAAGCCGCCACCTCCTGCGGTGTGATCAATCGGCCCTGCGGATTACTCGCTGCAAATTCGGCGCGCGACTCGGCGTCGCTGCGCCCGGTCTTCTCGACAATCGTCTGAACGGCACGCGTGATGATGGCGGTGTCGGTGTAGCCGGGGCACACCGCATTGACCGTGACGCCCCGCGCGGCGAACTCCAACGCCATCGCTCGCGTGAGTCCGAGGACGCCGTGCTTCGCGGCGCAATACGCCGCCACATAGGCGTAGCCCGTCAACGCGGCCGTGCTGGCCACATTCACAATGCGGCCAAAGCCACGCGTGCTCATGGCCGTCACCACTTCACGCGAGCAGAGAAAGGTGCCCGTCAGGTTGACCTGGAGCATACGCTGCCAGAGGTCGGTCGAGGTGCGTGCCAGCGAAGCGGTCTCTACCTGTCCTGCATTGTTGACGAGAACATCGACCGGGCCGCTCCGCGCCACCAACGCGGCAAACCCGCTCTGCACACTCGCTTCATTGCCAACGTCCATCACCTGTTGCTCGGCGTGGCCGAGGGTGGCAAGCGCCAGCACCTGCGTCTGGAGGCGATCAGCGTTGCGTCCCACCATCGTCACGCGCGCGCCAGCCTCGAGCAGCGCGTGTGCCACGGCGGCACCAATGCCGCTCCCGCCGCCGGTGACGACTGCGTGCAACCCTTCCACCGACTGCCCCGACCTCTGTGTGCTTGGCATTCAGACTCCCAATGCTCGATTGGCTTGCTCAAGCGCGGACAACCCCGCGTTCTGGCTGGACTGTGCGCGCTGACGTTCGAATTCTTTTTCCAGTTGCGCCTTGCCCGACACATACGGACGCGGCCATGCCAGTCCGTGCGGACCGGTATAGCCAATGCGAGCGGCCTCGGTGAGCGTCCATGCGGGATTCGCCAAATGCGGACGTGCCACCGCGCACAAATCCGCGCGGCCCGCCGCAATGATGCTGTTCACATGATCGGCCTCGGAAATCGCACCGACGGCCATCGTCGCGACACCCACCCGATTGCGGATGCTCTCGGAGAATGGCGTCTGCCACATGCGGCCGAAGGTGGGCTTCTCCTCCTTGCTCACTTGGCCGGACGACACATCCATCACGTCGGCACCCGCTGCTTTGAATGCCGCGGCCATCTGCACCGCGTCCTCCACTGTGGTGCCACCGGCCACCCAGTCGTGTGCGCTGATGCGCACCGACATGGGTTTGTCAGCAGGCCAGCGGGCACGGAGTGCGGCAAAGACCTCGAGTGGGTAGCGCAGGCGATGCTCGAGCGATCCTCCGTACTCATCGCGGCGCTGGTTGGTGAGCGGCGAGAGGAAGCTCGAGAGGAGGTAGCCGTGCGCGCAGTGCAGCTCCAACCAGTCAAAACCTGCCGCCGTGGCCCGATCCGTCGCCGCGCAAAATTCCGTCAGTACGCGATCCATATCGGCGCGTGTCATGGCGAGCGAGCGTTGACTGACACCGGCGAGGTACTGCTGCTCCGAGGCCGAGATGAGCGGCCAGTTGCCCTCGGCCAGCGGTTGGTCGATGCCTTCCCACCCGAGGCGAGTGGAACCCTTGGCACCGGCGTGACCGAGCTGCATGGCAATCTTGGCGCTGCTGTTCGCATGCACAAAACGCACGATGCGCTGCCAGGCCTCGCCTTGCGCATCGGTGTACAGGCCGGGGCAGCCGGGGGTGATGCGGCCGTCCGCAGAGGGGGCCGTCATCTCGGCAAATATGAGTCCGGCCCCGCCGAGGGCGCGCGCGCCGAGGTGCGTGAGGTGATAGTCACCGGGCACGCCATCGACGCAGGAGTACTGCGCCATTGGCGATACCACGACGCGGTTGTGCAACGTGAGCCCCCGCACTGTAAACGGCGTGAACATCGGCGGCACGGCGACGGTGGTCGTGAGCCCTGAGCGAGCGGCAAGCCAGTGCTCAAATGACGCGACGTAGCCCGCGTCGCGCAGGCGAAGATTCTCGTGCGAAATGCGCTGCGATCGCGTGAGCAGGGAATAGGCGAACTGCTCCGGTTCCAATTGCATGTGGCGTTCGACGTTCTCAAACCACTCGGTGGAGTTGCGCGCCGCGTTCTGAATGCGCAACACGTCAATGGAGCGCGTCGCCACATATTGCTCGAGGGCGCCGGGTAGATCGTCGGGATGCGCCGCGATGTTCTGGGCCAGAGCAATCGCATCTTCAAACGCCAGCTTGGTGCCGGATCCGATCGAGAAATGCGCGGTGTGGGCGGCGTCTCCCATCAAGACCACGGGGGCTCGACCATTGTGGTGCACCCACTGTTTGCAGACGACACGCGGGAACCGAATCCACTGCGCCGAGCCGCGGAGATGGGCCGCGTTGGACACCAGGGAGTGGCCATCCAGCACCTTGGCAAAGAGCCGCTCGCAGAACGCGATGCTCTCGTCCTTGCCCATCTGTTCAAGGCCGGCCGCGGCCCAGACCTCCTGTGGCGCCTCGACGATAAAGGTCGAGGTGGTGTCGTCGTAGCGGTAGGCATGCGCCTGGAACCAGCCAGCGTCGGTTTTCTGGAAATCGAAGGTGAAGGCCTCAAAGAGTTTGGAGGTGCCGAGCCACACAAAGCGACAGTGCCGCAGGTCGATGTCGGGCTGGTACGTCGCCGCGTATTTCTCGCGGAGTCGGCTGTTCAGTCCGTCGGCCGCGATAATCAAGTCGGCGTCGATCGCGGTGTCGTCCGGCGCCTCGGTTTCATAGCGGAGCCTCACCCCCAATTCCGCGCAGCGAGCCTGGAGCACCTGCAGCAACTTCATACGGCCAATGCCGCAAAAGCCGTGACCACCGGAGCGCAGGGTGCGCCCGTTGACGTGCACGTCGATGTTATCCCAGTGATTGAACGCGCTCAGAATCGCGTCGGCGGTCTTGGCATCCGCCTCGCGCAAGGCGGCCAGCGTCTGGTCCGAGAACACGACCCCCCAGCCGAACGTGTCGCTAGGCGCGTTCCGCTCCAGCACCTCGACCTCGTGCGCCGGGTTCTGCAACTTCATGAGCAGCGCGAAATACAATCCGGCCGGGCCGCCGCCAACGCAGGTGATGCGCATGCACCTCTCCTTGATTGCTATTCAGTTTAGGTATTGATAGTTTAGGTGTCAAGCTTATCTTGCGGCAGGAAGCCGTTGAGCGCTGGCCACGTACAGCTTTTCCGAACGAAGGGGAATGATGAAAAGTCGCGCAGACTGCCTTGCCCTCGATGCCGCCGATCCGCTGCGCACCCTCAAGCAGCAGTTCGACCTCCCCGCCGGCGTCATCTACCTCGACGGCAACTCACTGGGCGCGCTCCCCCGCGCGACGGCGGCCCGCGTGCAACAGGTGATCGCCACGGAGTGGGGGCGCGACCTCATTACGAGTTGGAATAGCGCCGAGTGGATTTCTCTGCCAGAAGCCGTCGGCGACAAGATCGCGCGACTGGTGGGCGCCGGACCAAACGAGTTAGTCGTCGCCGATTCTACCTCGGTCAATCTCTACAAAGTGCTCGCCGCCGCGTTGCGGATTACGCGTGCTGATGCGCCCACGCGCACGCGCGTGGTGTCGGAGCGGAGCAACTTTCCCACCGATGTGTACATCGCGCACAGCGTCGTGCAGCAGTTTGGTATGACGCTGCACTTGGTGGACCGCCCCGAAGACATTGCGGCCGCGCTCACCTCCGATGTCGCCGTACTCCTGCTGACCGAAGTGAATTACCGCACCGGCTACAAACACGCGATGCGCGAGCTCACCACGGCGGCGCATACCGCGGGGGCGTTGGTGGTGTGGGACCTCGCCCATTCGGCTGGCGCGCTACCAGTGGACTTGAACGGCGCCAATGCGGACTTTGCGGTTGGCTGTGGTTACAAATTTCTGAATGGCGGTCCCGGGGCGCCGGCCTTCGTGTGGGTGCATCCACGGCTCGTGACGCGATGCGAGCAACCGCTGGTTGGCTGGATGGGGCATAGCATGCCCTTCCAGTTTACTCCAGGCTACGAGCCGGCCGCGGACATTCGGCGCTTTTTGTGCGGCACGCCCGCGGTGCTCGCCATGGCCGCCCTCGAGTGTGGCGTCGACACACTCCTCGCCGCCGAACCGTTCGGTGGTATGGCCGCGATCCGAGCGAAGTCGGAAGCTCTCACAGAACTGTTTATTGAACTCGTGGAAGCGCGGTGCGGGGAACAGGGCGTGCGCCTCGCCTCGCCGCGCAACGCCGCGCAACGCGGCAGTCAGGTCTGCCTGCGTCTCGACGCCCCTCTGGAGCAGGCGGGGTATGCGGTGATGCGGGCGTTGATCGCGCGCGGCGTGATTGGCGATTTCCGCGCCGGCGACACCGCGCGCCTCGCCGAAGTACCCCACATCATGCGCTTTGGATTCACGCCACTCTACCTCGGCTTCGCAGACGTGTTCGATGCCGTCGAACAGCTCTCCGCGGTGCTCCGCACCGAGGAATGGCAACATGTCGTTTACGTCACGCCAGGAGCCGTCACATGAGCGAACCGACCCAGGGCGAAGCGTACCTCACGCAAGAAGGTGCGCGGCTCGATTTTGCGAAAGCCATGAGCTACGGCGACTATTTGCACCTCGACGAGGTGTTGAACGCACAGCACCCGCTCTCGCCCGAACACAATGAGCTGCTCTTCATCATTCAGCATCAAACGTCCGAACTCTGGATGAAGTTGATGCTGCACGAGATGCACGGGGCGGTGCGCCACGTGGCGGCCGATCAGTTGCCCGAAGCGTTCAAGATGCTCGCGCGCGTGTCGCGCATTATGGAGCAACTCGTGCACGCCTGGGACGTGTTGGCCACGATGACGCCGCCGGAATACTCGGCGATTCGCCCGTATCTCTCCAACAGCAGCGGCTTTCAAAGTGCGCAGTACCGGCAGATCGAATTCATGTTGGGCAATAAGAACGCCGGCATGCTCAAGATCCACGCGCACCGCCCGGACCTGCTCGCGGCGGTCGATGCCGTGTGGCGCGCGCCGTCGCTCTACGACGAAACGCTCCGGCTGATGGCCCGGCGAGGCCTCGCACTCCCCGCGGAAGCACTTGAGCGCGACTGGACGCAGGCGTACGTCACCCAGGACGGCGTCAAAGCGGCGTGGCTCCAGGTGTATCGCGACCCAACGCGCTATTGGGATCTCTACCAGATGGGAGAAGAACTGGTGGATCTCGAAGATGCGTTCCGGCTCTGGCGCTTCCGCCACGTCACCACGGTGGAGCGCGTCATCGGCTTCAAGCGCGGCACCGGCGGCACCTCCGGCGTCGCGTATCTGCGCACGATGCTCGACGTTGTGTTGTTTCCGGAGCTCTGGGCGTTGCGCACCGAGCTATAACGAGCGGCTAACCCGCGGCTAACCAGCCGTTAACCAGGGGCTATGCCGCGACCGTGGGTTCGGGTCCGAGGTACTTGAGGATCGCGGCGTGCACGGCTTTCAGGCTCGCCGGCTTGGCAAAGTACTCGTTGACGCCCGCCTCCATGCAGCGCTCGCGATCGCCGGGCATTGCCAGTGCGGTGAGGGCGATGATCGGCGTGTCGGCGAACGCCGGCTCCTTGCGCAACTCGCGCGTGACGCTGAGTCCGTCGAGGCGTGGCATCTGCACATCCATCAGGATGAGCGCCGGCGGCGTCTCATGGCAACGTGACAGCGCCTCGATCCCGTCGCGCGCCACAATCACATGCAGCCCCTTGGCTTCCAAGTAGTCGAGGAACGTGCTGATGTTCCCCTCGTGGTCATCCACGAGGAGCACGGTGCGATTGGACGGTCCGTTAGTTGATGCGATGGTTGGCACGTTGGATGGTACTGTCATGGCGGGAGTTCCGGTTCGCTAGGCGATCGTATGTGAAGTCGCGTCCGCAGCGTCGGAAGGCGCGAAATGCAGGGTAAAGGTCGAACCTTCGCCGGGCCGGCTCTCGACGGCGATGTACATCCCCATCGCCTCGCTCAGCGAACGGCTGATCGTGAGTCCGAGTCCGGTGCCGCCGTAGACGCGGGTGTTGCTGGCATCGGCCTGCTCGAAGGCGCCGAAAATCAACGGGAGTCGGTCGGGAGCGATGCCGATCCCGTTGTCCGCCACACGCAACTCCGTGATGTGACCGTCCGAACCGGCCACCAACGCAATGTTGATGCGTCCGCCGGCTGGCGTGAACTTGATGGCGTTCCCGGCGAGGTTGACAATGACCTGCCGCAACAAGAACGCGTCGGCATTCACGATACAGCTACTCTCCGGCGCGTCGACCGACAATGACACGCCGCGCGCGATCACGATGTCGGCAAACGACGCGACGATTTCTTCGATCAAGTGGCGCACGTTCACGGGCGCCATCGACACCACCACCTTGCCGCTTTCAATGCGGGCAAGGTCGAGGATGTCGTTGATGAGGGAGAGCAACCGCTGCCCCTGATTTTCAATTTCGCCGAGCGCGTCGGTCTGCCGCGCGGACAAGTGGCCGTACACGCCTTCGGTCAGTGACTCGGTGCGGCCGAGCACCACGTTGAGCGGCGTGCGCAGCTCGTGGCTCATATTGGCGAGGAAGGTGGACTTGGCCTTGTTGCTCGAATCGGCGCGGTCGCGCTCGGATTCGAGTTCGCGGGTACGCTCGCGGACCACGCCGTCGAGGTCGTGCAACATCTGATCGCGTAATTTGAGCGCCGCGTCGCGATCAGAAATGGCGCGCTGCGTGGCGAGGAACGATTCGGTAATGCGCCGGTGCGCGTCGAGCAACGCGTTGCGTACCACCGCAATCTCGCGTGGTGGAGTGATTTTCAGTTCCGCCGAATTCGGCTCGTGGAGGGGCGCTCCCCACTGCAGCGCCGCCGCCTGCGCTTCGAGTTCCACCAAGGGCTGCGCCACCAGGCGGTTCACATACCGCACCGCGATCATCGACACGGCAAAGAGGAGCAAACAGGCCGCGAACACCGCCGTACCATTCGTTTCGGCGCCTCGCAGCGCGACGTACCGTGGCACCTCGACCAGCACGTTCCAGCCAATGCTCGTGTGCGCCGTGGCAAAGAATGTTTCGCGCTTGGAGGTAATGAGTCGCCGATCTGGATTCCATATGGTGCCGGTGTGCGCCGCACCCGCGCCCGCGAATGCCGGGAGGTCGGAGAGCGCCGCATGCCGCGTTGGCGCAGTGGAAAACACCACATGGCCGTCTTTGTCGATGATCGTGAGTTCGAGATCGCTCGGCAGCGCGACCACGGACTTGAGGGCGCCAAGGTTGAGCGAGCCTTCCACAATCCCACGCGCGTGACCGCTGGGTGAAATCAGCGGCGCGCTGATGGCCGCAATAATATCGTGACCGAAGCTTCGGCCCTGAAATGCGCCCGAGGTGTAGGGGAGCAGCGTCCGCATCGCCTCGGTGAAGTAGGGGCGATCCCGCACCGGAGCGAGCGTGGCGAGCTTCAGCGGGTTTTCCGCGCTCGACGCGGCCGCGCGCACCACACCGACGGAGTCGGCAAGGAGCATTGTCAGAAATCCCGAGTTGCTTGCGCGTGCCGCAGCGAGCAACTGCGACTGTTCGGCAGCCGTTTCCCCCACGCGCAACTCGACGGCGCGGGCAATCAGGTTGATCGTGCGCTGGTGCGCCGTGATGTATTCGTCGAGCGCCGTGGCGCCACGGGCCGCCTCGAGCGCGAGGCGCCCCATCGCCACCTGTTCGGCGGACCGTTGAGAGACGTTGGACACGACGACGAGGACGAGGAGGACCGGGATGGCGACCACGGCCGAAATGCGACTATTGAAACGCCGCACAATGGTGTCCGCTGCCGCGTTGGCGGTCGTGAACGACGCCTTCACGTACCCGCGCCCCGCCAGCACAGCGGCGACGGTCACATTAAACAACCCGCTCACGACGTTTTTGAGCACCACGATGGTGACGTCACCGGGGGACATCGACCGGAACATGCTCATGAACACCACCAATACCGGCACGCCGACGAGGCCCCAGAATAGCACGATGGCCATCAGGGGCTGCCGTCGCTTGGACAACTGCCCCACGGCCGCGGCTTCGAGCAGGAGCAGCGTCCAGGTCATCGCTTGCGACAGGGTGACCTGACCCGATGAATTCAGGGCCGAAGTCGTGAGGCCAGCGACTGACCCAGCGGCAGCCGCAACTCCAGCGACGGGACCAAGCAGGATAGCGCACACCAGCGCCGGTATCTGGCCGACGAACAGCCAAAGCCCCCCGTAGATATAGACCGGGAAGAGATTGAGCGTGAATCCGATAATGCCGACAAGCACCACAAAGAGGGCGCGTTGCCGAACATCTCGTGTGAGCGCAGCTGCGGTAGGGAGCATTGAGGTGATTGAGCGCAGAAATCGTGCCTACGGAGTGGCACGTGTTGCGCGCGACTGCTCAGGGTATCTCATCACGATACATAGCGCGCAAATCCAACAACAAGTTACCAACCCCCGAGATGAGTTACTACTGCGCGGGGACGTGGCGTTCGTCAGCATCCGAACGACAAACAGGGACGTTCTGTCCGTGTTGCTAGGACAATGTGTCCGAGTGAGTAGGACAGATTGTCCGGCGCAGTTGATGTGCGATGCGGAATCGCAGAGGAAATGAGGCGGAAAGTCACGGCGCGGGGAGAGGGAGGGCCGGTTTGCCGTCGATATGCCTGTCGGCACAATAAATGCCTTGATTCGTTCTATGCGGCATCTCCAAATGCTCATCCCCCCGCGCGACTCCAAGGCGAAAATGCGAGCTGACTCCGAAGGATTGTCCCTCCATCTCCCCCGCATCCTGTGTGTCGATGACGACCCGCAGATGTGCCGGGCGCTCGAGGTGGTCGTGCGCAGTGGCGGCTACGAGCCGCGAACGGCTGGGTCGGTGAGCGAGGCGCTCGAAATCGCACGCCGAGAGGTCATTGACCTCATTGTCACCGATCAGCAGATGCCGACGTTGCGTGGCGTGGATCTCATTGCGCTGCTGCGCGCCGACGGACTCGACACGCCGGTGATCGTGCTCACGGCGTACGCGGCGGTGGCCGATGCGGTTGAGGCGGTGCAACGCGGCGCTCAGCACTACCTCGTGAAGCCGGTCGACCCAGATGTGCTCAGCAACGTCATTGGCAAAACACTCGAGGCTCGGCGCGAAGCCGAGGAGATCAATGCGTTGCGCCGCAGTGTGGTGGCGCAGCGTCCAGGGCGCCGGATGGTGGGCGCGAGCTTTGCCTTTCGGCGGTTGATGCGCGCCGTGCAGCAGGTGGCCGCGTCGAAGGCCACGGTGCTGATCGAAGGAGAAACCGGCACCGGCAAGGAACTTGTGGCGCAAGCGATTCGCGACATGAGCGATCGGTCGGGGACGGCCTATATCACGCTCAACTGCGCCGCGCTCCCCGAAGGGCTGATTGAGAGTGCACTCTTTGGGCACGAGCGCGGGGCCTTTACCGGTGCCGTCAAACGCAGCATTGGCGCGTTTGAGCGCGCGAACGGTGGGACGCTCTTGCTCGACGAAATTTCTGAAATGCGGCTCGACCTGCAGGCCAAGCTGTTACGGGTGCTGCAGGAACAAGAGTTTGAGCGCGTGGGCGGGTCGGAAAGTTTGCGCGTGGATGTGCGCGTGATTGCGACCACCAACCGCGATCTGGCGTCGTGCGTGCGCGCGGGCACCTTCCGTGAAGATCTGTACTACCGATTGAACGTGGTGCCGCTGCGCGTGCCGCCGCTCCGCGAGCGGCGCGACGACATTGCGCCGCTCGCGCGCTATTTTGCGGCGCGTGCGTCGAGCGAGCAAGAACGGCCGTTGGAGTCCATCTCCCCAGGAGCGATGGAACTCCTCGACGGCTATGACTGGCCGGGGAATGTGCGCGAGTTGCAGCACGCCGTGGAGCGCGCCGTCGTCACGAGTGGTGGCGCGCGACTCGAGGCCTGGCATTTTGCCCTCGGGACGCGTCCGTCGCCCCTTGCCGAGCCGCCACGCGCGGTGACGAGCAAGCCGTCCAGTTCCACGTTCGAGGGGCACGGTGCCTCCGCAGAGGAACTGGATGTCGCACAGGCCGAGTCACGGCTGATTCGCGTGGCCCTCGAACGGTGCGACTATAACAAAACTGCCGCTGCCGCACTGCTCGGCATGCACGTCCGCACCCTGCGCCGGAAACTCAAGGCGATGTCGATCGGCGGAATGCCGCCGCAAGACGATGACAATAATGCTGAAGCCGAGGAGTCGTTGTGAGCGACAAAACATCACGCACGGCCCCACTCGACGCGTTGCACGACACCGCGGCGCTGGTGTCGCCGGGAACCGAGCAAAGCGTGGCCGACGTTTGGAATAGCCACCTCGGGTTGCTCTGGTCGCAGTACGAAGCCATCGGGAAGGCCATCGCTACTGCTGAAATTCATGAGAGCGCCGAGGCCGTCGAGGTCGTGCATCTCCTGGCGTTCAAACACCTGCAGTTCGAATATTTCCGTCTTGCGCCCAACGGTTCCATGACCGCGATTTTTGCGTCAGAATCGTTGCCGGCCCACTGCCCCGTGCGAGGCGTGAACGAGACCATCCTGCAACGCGCCATTGAAGCCCGCGCGTTGGTGGTCGAAGACTGGGCGACGACAGGCGGCGGATTGTTCAACCCGTCGCACTCCGATGCGGCCGTGTGCGCCACCTGCGCGCTGAGTCCGTGTGGGTTCAAACTCGCGATGCCCGTGCTCTGGGAGGCGGAACTGTTGGGCGTGTGCCGCGTCGTGCGAAGCGGAGCGTCACGAGAATACTTGACGGCGGAGAAGTATTTTCTGGCGCGGCTCGCCGAGTCGATTGCCGCGAGCGAAAAATATCATCAGTTGCGACTCTCGCGAGATGCGGAGCGGCGCGAGGTCGCACGCCAGCGCGCGGAGTTGGAGCGGGTCGAGTTTCGGATGCGGTTGGCCGCAATGGTGTCGTGCGACGCGCTGGTCGCCTTAGACCCGGCCACTGGCGTGTCCACCGTAGAAAAGGCCGGGAACGGTCTGCGGTACCCGATGCCAACCGAGTTGCAGCTGAAAGACCTGCGGCAGTGGTGGCTCGACCTCGTGCATCCGGACGATCTGGACATCATCCACATGTCACGGCAGGCCATCATGGATCAGCCGGGAGTAAGCGCGAACGCGGAGTACCGCATCAAGGCTACTGACGGAGGCTGGCTACACGTCCGGCAAGCGTCGGTGTATGCCCCGGCAACCCCCGACCGGTCGGCGATGATTGTGGCGGCCATGAAGGACGTGACCGGAGATGTTGAAGCGCAGGAACGTATTACCGAGGAGCGCGCGCGCCTTGAGACATTGGTCATGGATCGCACGCACGATCTGAGCGAAGCCAACGCGGACCTCGCGCGAGCGGCGCGGCTCAAGGACGAATTTCTCGCCAGTATGAGCCACGAACTGCGGACCCCGCTCAACGCGATCCTCGGTATGACCGAAGCCATGCGTGAGCAAATTTGGGGGCCGATCACGCCGGAACAAGACGACAAGTTGCGCATTGTCGAAGAAAGTGGACGCCATCTGCTGTCGCTGATCAACGACATTTTGGATCTGGCCAAGATTGGTGCGGGCAAGCTGGCGCCGGAAATGGGGCCGGTGGACATCATCGGTACCGCCACGTCCACGCTTCGTCTTGTGACGCAGCTGGCGATGGAAAAGCAGATCCATCTGGCGAGTCGCTTGCCGGAAGAAGGGCCGATCATTGACACCGACGGCCGGATCGTGATGCAGATTTTGCTCAACCTGCTCAACAACGCCGTGAAGTTCACGCAAGCGGGTGGGCGGGTGTTGCTAGAGGTGGATGTTAATGCCAACGTCGTCACCTTCCGTGTGACCGACACGGGCATCGGCATTGCCGCCGACGAACTCGGGCGCATTTTCAAGCCGTTTGTTCAGGTCAACCGTGGCCTCACGCGAGCGTACGGTGGCACGGGGCTCGGCCTCGCGCTCGTCGCCCGACTGGCTGATGCCATTCATGGCACGGTATCGGTGGAGAGTGAGCCGGGCGTTGGGAGCGTGTTCACGCTCACCCTGCCTACGCATCTTGGCGGGCTGGAGGCGGCCGCGGCCGCCGTGCCGACTGGGGCCGTCAAGGCGCATCTGTCCTCGCGCCGGCGCACAATTCTTTTGGCCGAGGACAACGACGCCAATGCGCGCACCTACGTCGGCTATCTCGTCGCCAAGGGCTACGACGTGTTGGTGGCACCAGACGGCGAGGAAGCGATTCTCATGGCCCAAGAATCGCATCCCGCGATCATCCTGATGGACATTCAAATGCCCAACATGGATGGCATTGAGACCATCACGCGTCTGCGCGCCGATCCGGCATTCGCCGCTACGCCGATTATTGCGCTCACCGCCCTCGCGATGCCAGGCGACCGCGAGCGTTGCCTGCTCGCAGGCGCCAATGATTATGTCACCAAACCCACGAGCCTTCGCGATCTCACGGCTCGCATTGGTCGGTTCCTTGATATGAAGGATGCTGGAGACATGACGTGACCCCGAACCGAAACCCCCTGCGGCCCAGTCGCCTCCTAGTAATTGATGACACGGCCAGCGGCCGCATGACCATCGAAGCGGCGCTCGGTCGCGAAGGACACGAAATCATTCAAGGGGATTCAGGGCTCGAGTGCTTGCGACTGGCGGCCTTGCATCAGCCCGACCTCATTTTGCTCGACGTGATGATGCCGGGGATGGACGGCTTTGAGGTGTGCCGGCGGATTCGGCAGGATCCGGCGTTGCGCGGCATTCCGATTGTGTTGGTCACGGCGCTCTCCGACAATGCGTCGATGGCACAGGGGATCGAAGCCGGTGCGGACGACTTCATTGGCAAACCGTTTAATAAGTGGGAACTCCGCGCGCGCGTCGCGTCGCTGGTGCGCCTCGGTACGCAGCATCGTGCGCTCGCGGAACGCGACCGTTTTTCGTGGGTGTTCGAGCATGCCACCGACGGGTTCGCGCTGCTCGATCGCGCCGGACAGATCCTCAATTGCAATGCCGCCGCTCGGCGCTTTCTCGGGTTCGGTGACGGCGAAGCGGTGCAAGGGGATTTTATGGCGCGGCTGAAGCCTGACAACGTGCCGCACCCCGCTGGCGCGTGGGACCATTGGGGGACCCCCGAAGGCAATGACGCGCCGCTCTTTTTGGTGCGCAACGTCGACGGTGCCGCGTACAGCGAGTGGCTCCAGGTGACGCCGCATCGCGACGCCCTCGACCCCGACGCTATGACGGTGATCAATCTCAAGGACGTCACCGCGCAGGTGGAACGGCAGATGCGCCTGTTTGAGTTTCACGAACTCGTGTCGCACAAACTCCGCACGCCGCTGTACGGTGTGGTGGCGACGGTGGACCTGCTCAGCGCCGACGCGGCGCAGTTCTCCGGTGCCACGGCACAGTTGCTCGACGTGCTCAAGGTGTCGGCGGCACGCCTGAGCAATGCGGTGGTGGATGTGCTCGACTACGCCGATCGCGGGGCGACGCGCGAAGCGCCGTTACCGATTTCGGATTTTTCGGCGTTGGCGCAGAGCGTGGCCTCAGATCAGCACGTGGCGCGCGTGAGCATCAATGTGGCACCGGCGCTGGCCGGCGCGTCGGTGGCCCTCGGCGAAACGTCGATGCGTACCATTATGCGCGAGTTGCTGGAGAACTCACGCCGTTTTCATCCCAAGCAAGATCCAGAGGTCACGGTGCAAGTGGGCTCCGATCGCGCGGGGTGGTTGCGCATCGACATCGAAGATGACGGCGTGACGATGACGCCTGGACAGTTGGCGCGCGCGCTCGAACCGTACGTGCAGGGTGATCCGGCGCTGACCGGCGAGGTGCCTGGCATGGGACTCGGCCTTTCGTTGGTGGCCACGCGAGTGCGCATTGCCGGCGGGCGTTGCGTGATCGAGAATCGTGGCGACCGTGTGGGCGTGCGCGTGCGCATGGAACTCCCCTACCAGGCGGCGTAATGCGTCGCCCGCGTGTGTTGGTGGTGGACGATGAACGGGCCAGTCGGCTCGTGGTGGTGTCGGCACTCGAGGGGCTCGATCTCGACGTCGTGGAGTGCGAGTCGGCGCTCGAAGCGCTGCAAGCCGTGTCCGATCCGCCCGACGCGATTGTGCTCGACTTGATGATGCCGGGGGTGGACGGGCTGGAGTTGTGCCGCCGCCTACGCGCGTCGGACGGCACGCGCGACGTGCCGATTTTGATGCTCACCGCGCACACCGGGCGACCGGAAAAATTGCGCGCGCTCGAAGCGGGCGTCGACGACTTTCTCGCGAAACCGCTCGACCGCCTCGAGATGCGCACGCGCATCACGGCTATCTGTCGCCTCAACCGCTATCGTCGCGTGCTGGAGGAGCGTCAGCGCCTCGACAGTTTGGTGTCGCTCTCGCCCAATGGCGTGCTGGTGGTGCGAGGTGCCTCGGGGCGCGTCTGTTTTGCCAACGAGCGGGCGAAGGTGCTGTTCGGTGAATCCATCATGGACGCGACGATCGCCGCGGTGCTCGGCGACAAAGCCGCCGCCGCCGCCGCGCGGATGCTTGAGCACGCGCGCACTGGCACGATCGGGCCCGCCGACGCCGAGCCCTGGTCTGCCAAGGCCGGTGCGTTCGATTGCAGCGTGGCCGGCGGTGTCGTGGTGTGGGAAGGGGAACCCGCGCTCCAGCTTGTGGTCACCGACATCACGGCCTTGCAGCGGTTCGAAAAAGAGGTGCACCGGCTCGAACGCATGGAAACCACGGCGCGCCTGTCCGCGTCTATTTCGCACGACTTTGCCACCGTGCTGCAGGTGTGTCTTGTCCACCTCCGCACGCTGAGTGGGCCCGCGTCGGCCGATGCGTCGCGCATGGCGATTACCGAAATGCAGCAGGCGATTCGCCGCGGCACGCAAATCACGCACGACCTGCTCGGCTTCAGTCGGCGCGGTGTGGAACGTCCGGGCGGAAATTGCGATGCGAGCGCGGTGGCACGCGACATGGCGCGCCTGCTCGAAGCGCTATTGCCGCGCACCGTCAGCATTACCCTGCGGGTACCGGATCATGCGTGCCCCGTGGGCGTGGCCGACTACCAGCTGGAACAAGCGATCGTGAACTTGGCGACGAACGCGCGCGATGCGATGGCCGGACGTGGACAGCTCACGCTCACGGTGGCGCCGAGTGCGGAAGCGCCCGGCTGGATTGATGTGAGCGTGCGTGACACGGGGGCGGGAATGGACCCGCGTCTACTCGCGCGGATTGGTGAGCCTTTTGTGTCTACCAAGGCCGAAGGGCAGGGCACGGGGCTGGGCCTCTGGTCGGTGCTGCGGATGCTGCAGGGCGCCGACGGCCGGTGGGATATCGATACGGCACCCGGCATGGGCACCACGGTGCAGATGCATTTGCCGCCGGCGAGCGCAGGTTTCGAGCTGCAGGCAAGCTGAACGGAAGAACGGCGGCGGGGTGAACCCCGCCGCCGTGCTTCCGTACGCGACCTGACGCCTTACGCCATTCGAAGAACCTGTGCGGTTCGGATAGGCCAGAGGTCCAGCCACCAGTGATAGCGTGCGGGCGTCTCCACATTCGGGGCGCGCGCCGCCTCAAGGTAGAGCGGACCCACCGAGCCGATTTCGACGGGCGCCCGCTGAATGCGCTGCGGCGTCACATCCCACGGCTGCTTTTGGAGCGCGGCCACGTTGCGCGGGTTGCTCACAAAAACGAAGGAGGCGCTGCGCAACGTGCCGGTGATGACTTCCTGGAGTCCGGGCAACATCGACGCGCAGTTGATGGAGAGCTTGGGCACTCCACTCCCCACACCGTCGATGTGCAGCACCACCGGAGTGCCCGGAAAGAGGTGCTTCGCGATGGCCGTATGTAAAGGATCGAATCCGACGATCAACCGTGGGTGCGATCCGAACCAAGGCTCAATGCGGTGGACGGTTTCGGACAGCCACCAGGCGCTGGGATCTACGACGCGTCCGTCCGTGTTGACGCGCGACACAAGTTTGAGCGTGGCATCTAATGGCTCAATGCCAAACTGGTGGGCGCCCGCCATCAACTCAACGGCGCGGTCGCGGCGATTGGAATCTTGGGTGAGATCGCCGACAAAAAGAGTGCGGATCATAAGCTCTACTGTGAGGAGTACCGCCTCGTAGTAGTGCAAGCTTCATTCCAACGGCTTCATAGGGAGAAAGGCGCGGCGTCGGACAGATTGTCCGTTCTCGGTAGTTGCTGTCCTAGTGAGGCGGGGTGATCTGTCCCACGGCGGTTTTCGCTCAGCGCGCGGTAATAACCGTGAACGCGGGGTCGTGCGATGCGCACGACCCCGCGTTCACGAGCTTTTGGATGTTCGAAATTAGTGCACGAAGCTAGTGCACGATGACGTTGCCCGTCATACCGGAGTGCAGTGTGCACTGGTACGAAAAGGTGCCGACAGAGTTGAACGTACGCGAGACGGTGCCGCTCCCAGTGTTCTGAATGTCGGACGGTGCACCCGACTGCGGGCTAAACGACACGTTGTGCAGGCCGTTGAAGGTGAAGCCGACGCTCCCGCCCACCGCGATATCCACCGAGGCGGGGGAAAAAGAATCGCCCGAAGTTTCGACGTTGGCGCCGAGCGGGAATGAAGCCGCCGCTACCGTCACGGTGGCGCACGCCTGCTTCGTCACGTCCGCCGTGGACTTGGCGCAGATTTGCGCGCCAGGTGCGGCGACCGCTGTTGCCAAGCCCGATGTCGTAATCGAAACCTTGGTCGCGTCGGCGGCGACCCACGTGACGCTCGTGGCCGTACCGGCCGGTCCACCAGTCACCGTCGCGCTGAACTGCAAGGCCTGACCAACGGTCAGGCTCGCGCTCGACGGCGAGATCGACACGGCAATCGGCGCGGCCGGCGCTGGCACCGTGATGGCGGCGCAGGCTTGCTTCGACGCATCGGCGGTGGATGTGGCGCACACTTGTGCACCAGATGCTGCGACCGCAGTGGCGAGTCCGGCGGCGCTGACGGTCACCTTGCTGTTATCCGACGAACTCCACGTCACGGTGGTGGCGATTCCAGCGCTGGCCACGACGGTGGCACTGAGTTGCCGCGTGTCGCCGATTTGCACGGTCGCGCTCGACGGGCTCACGGAGACACTCGTCACGCCAACGGGCGCGGTGACGGTGATCGCCACGGTGCTCGTGATGCCCGCGCCTGCACTGGCGGTAATAGTAGTGGTGCCAGCGGAGACGCCCTGCACGAGGCCGCTGGACGAGACCGTGGCCACGCTGGTTGCCGCGCTGCTCCAAGTGACGGCGGGAGTCATCGCGCCGCCAATCTGGTCACGCGCGGTGACGGAGAGTTGTGTGCTGCCTCCAACACTCACGCTCGCGGAAGCGGGCGTGGCGGTGATGGCCGTCGCGATTTGTGGTTGCACCACGGCGGCAAACGCGCCGAGTTGAGCCACGCTGGCGGTGACGGTACGAGCCGTGGCGTCCCAGGTGCCGCCGGCGAGTGCGGTCCACGATGTGGCGCCGCGCGACGAGAGCAAGAGAATGCTGCCGGCGGGCACGCTGGTGGCGGGATGCTGGAGCGTGACCGTCAGCGGTTTATCGAGACGGAGTGCGTCGGGGGAGAACTCATACACCGAACCAACCACGGCACTCGGCGTGGGAGACACCTTGAGACTCGGGCCCACGTGCAGCTGCGTGCTCGCGGAGGCCGCCGCAGAGGGAACGGTGATTGCGACCGCGCCGCCCATCAAAGAGAGTTGGCTACTGGCGGCGCCAGCAGCCGGCACCGCAATCGGTTCGTGCACGGCGAGTCGCACGGAGGAAGAGATGCCGGCCGTGGAGGCGGTCAGCGTGACGATGCCGCCCTTTTTTGGGGCGAGCGTCGCGGACGCGCCACCGCTCGCGGGCGTGACATCGAGTGTGAGCGGATCGCTCGAGCTCCACGCGATGGTTTGTCCGCTGACGGCATCACCGCTCGCGGTCACGGGTTGTGCGGAGAGCGAGGCGCTCCCACCCACGACGACGACATCGTCGGCTGGCGCGAGTCCAAGTTTCACGGCCGCGACGGTCGGTGCGGGCGGTATGACGGGGGTCGGGGTGGTGGGGGTGGCGGCAGGCGCCGAGTTGCCACCACCGCCGCCGCAGGCGGCGGCGAGGAGCAGGGCGAGCGCGGTGAGGCGCGGGGGGCGGGAACGACGCATAAACCTTCCAGAGTGGGGTGGGCCTGGGGGGGCGGTCCTTCACTCACGTTAGCAATACCCGGCAAACCGGTTTTTGTGACAGATCGGGAGGAGAAATCGCAGGGTTGGCGATGGGTTCCTATCCATATACAACTATATGCCTATTTTTCCTTACAGTTATATAAGGGTATTTCGGATGGCGCGACTCGGCGAGGGGAGGTAATCTCGACAGGTCCGGCGCTCGGCGTTGCCACACGCCGATGTGCACCATCCCGCGGGCATCGCGCCCACTGGTTTTCACCTTTTTGAGGAGTACATCCCAATGGCCAGCAAGCTCTTTCCCATGAACGAAGGCACCGCCGATCGCGCCGTGCGCGTGACGGTGGGCGTTGTGCTTCTCGCGCTCGCGTTTGTCGGACCGCAGACGCCCTGGGGCTATCTCGGTTTTATCCCGCTCGCTACGGGGCTCCTGGGCACCTGCCCCGCCTACACGCTGTTTGGTTTTTCGACCTGCAAGACCAACGGCGCGTGAGGGGTCAGGCCGCCGCGGCCGCTGCGGCGGCCGCGGCCATGGCGCTCTGGGCATCCGCCCAATCGAGCGCCTCGCGGTAGAGCGTGGGGAGCGCCGTGGGGGCGACACCGAGTTCCGCTGACCGATTGAGCACCTCTGGCCAGTCGCCATCCTCCCAAGCCTCCACAAGCGCTAGGGCGGCGCCAAACCAGTCACGGCGCTCGAGGAGCGCAGCGCGCACGTCGGAGGCGGGTTGGATTTGCCGCAGGAGATCCGGCATCGTCACACCGGTGATGACGTCGAGCAGGGAGAACAGCCCCACGAGAAACAGGGAGGGCGCCGCACGCGGCACGCCACACGCGGCCGCCAGCGACTCGCACCAGTGCGCCCGCACGAGCGTGGCGCGGTGGAGTTCCTCCGTGACGCCCCGTCCGCTGTGCGAGGCGAGCAGGCACATCGAGAGCCACCGATACAACGCGACGCGGCCGAGCAACCGAATGGCGTGCGCGATGGACCAGATTTCCGTTCCGCCAACGGCGGCGGAGTTCACAATGCGCAACAGGCGGTACGACAGGTGCACGTCGCGCGCGAAGACGTGCTCAATCTCACGATCGCTGATGGTGGGATCGAGCAGATCGCGCATCGCATGGAAGATGGCGAGATGGTTCATGTCGAGATCGCGGCGCACCACGGTCTCCGGTTGCGTGAACCCGTAGCCCTGAAAAAAACGAACGCCAAGGGCCACGCACCGGTCGCGCGTGCCACGCTCGTGCACCTGTTCGGCAATGAGAATGCGCCCTTGCTGCGTGGCGCGCGTGGCGGCCGGCGCGAGCTCGAGGTCGGAACGCTGGCCGACGCGCAGCTTGACGGCATGCATCAGAGAAAGCAGGGCGTCCCCAGGAGCATCGCACGCATAGTTGCCCAGCGAGAGCTTATGCCCAGCGGCGCGGAGTGAGGTACAGGCTTCAAAGAGCGTGGCATCAACTGGGTCGGCGGCGTCAATCTCAAATACGATCGTGCCGGGTGAGATCAAGCCGATGGTTTCGCTGGTCAGTACCTCGGGAGTGACTTTCATAAACACGCGGCGCCCTTCGCCGAGGCGTTTGAGGCCGGCTCCCATCACAGCCTCCACGAGCACTCGCGCGTCCACGTCCTTGGGGGCGACCTCGGGAAAGTCGGTTCCGCCGGCCGGTCGGTGGGCGACTTCGTAGCCGACGACCTCTTCGGCTACGTTGAAAATTGGCTGCCGTGCGAAGAAAAGCTCCATTTGGTTTAGTATCGTCCTTGCGCACGCTCGGCTGGAGTGAAATCCGGCGATCGGACGAAAAAACCCGACACAATACGAGGGGAATGCCGCTCCCGCGTGCCTGCCCGCTGGGGCAACTTGGGGGTGTGCTTCGGCGCCGTGGCACTTCATCTGATGGGAGTGACTGGCGGGTGGAGGGTAGGGTGTATCCTTTGTCATGTGGGGAGCGGACTATGACGACCTCTCGATTGGTGCTCACCTTGGTTGCGGTCGCCGCCGTCGCCGCGGTCGCCGCGTGCGGCCCCGCCGTGACGATCACGCGCGACGCGTCGCTCCCGATCTATCCGCGCACCACGTATGCGTGGGGCGCCGTCGATGGTCCGCGCACCGCGGCTGAGCGCGACGCGCGTGAGGTGAACGACAGCGTGCGCGCGCGCATCGTGCGTGCCATCGACGCGGAGTTGGCGCTCCGTGGTTTTCAGCGTGTTGCCTTTGACCGGGCGCAGTTGGTGGTGCACTACCACATCGGCGTACAGCAGCGCGTGGACACCCTGCGCAGCGTGCCGGCGTGCGATGGCAAACCGTGCATCGATGGGGTGATGTCGTGGGGCTTTTGGGGTGCGCCCGAAGCCTCACTCCGTGAGGTGCCCTACGCCGAGGGATCGTTGATGCTCGACTTTCTCACGCAGCCGGCGCTCAAGTTGGCCTGGCGCGGGCACATCGCCGCCGAGGTGACGGATCGTTCGTCGAGCGAGGCAGTGATTCGGCGCGGCATCGCGCGGTTGCTGCGCGACTTTCCTGGCGCACCGTAGAATACTGATGTAGCGGGTGACCGCACACGCACACGCACACGCGCGCGGCCGTGGCGCGCGGTCAGCTCTTTGGTTTGGCGGTCGCCGGGGCCGCTGGGGTCGCCGACGTGGCGTAGCCGGGAATCCAACGCTCGAGGACGAATCGGAGGCCGTTGAGTTCAATCGGCTTCGGCGCAAAGTCGTTCATTCCAGAATCCAGCGCGCGCTGACGGTCTTCTGCAAACGCACTCGCAGAGAGCGCGACGATCGGCGTGGTCTGGTTGATACCGGCCGCGCCGCGTACTCGGCGCGTGACTTCGTAGCCGTCGATCTCCGGCATGTGGCAGTCCATGAACACGAGCGAAAATTTCTGCTTGGCGAGCAGGTCGAGCGCCACGCCGCCTCCGTTGGCCGAAATAACTTCGGCACCGATAGAGCCGAGCATCGCACGGGCGACCATCAGGTTGAGCTCAACATCGTCCACCACGAGAATGCGCGGGCGGTCCGCGGACGGTGCGGCGACGGCCGCTGGTACTTTGCCGGACTTTGCGGTGACCGGTGGCGCTGGTGCCTTTATCGGCTCCGTGGCGGGCTCGGCGGCACGTCCGGAGGCAGGTTCGGAGGCAGGTTCGGAGGGCTCGACTCGCGGCACCACGACAGCGCGCACTCGACCGTCGGCCAGCTCGTCGAGGAGCGATTGCAAATGGTCTTCGCGCACGGGGCGCCGCAACTGCGCCTCCGAGCCAAGCGCCGAGAGCTGCGAGTTATTGAGCGGCTGATGCAAGCCACTGAGCAGTACCAGCGGCGGATGCTCGAGCGACGGATCAATCAGGGGCGGCGAGCTGTCGGGCTGTGCGGGTGCATCGGCAATGAGCACCGTAAACCGTCGTCCACTGGCGAGCGTCGCGCGCATGGCGTCGAGGTCGGGTGCCATCTCGGCGGCGATGCCGGCACGGCCCAACATTTCTGACAGAGCGTCGCGCGTGAGCGCCGACGCGCAGCAAATAAGGGCGCGCGCCGTATTGGGGAGACGCCCGTGGAGTGGCACCTCGCGCGCGGTCGCGGCGGCGGGCAACTGCAGATCGACGGTGAACTCCGTGCCCGTGCCAGGCGTGCTCTTTACCGAGAGCGTCCCGCCCATGAGAATCACGAGTTGCCGTGAAATGGCCAGTCCAAGCCCGGTGCCGCCAAAGCGCCGGGCGGTGGACGCTTCGCCTTGCTGAAACTGTTCAAAGAGTCGCTGCTGCACTTCGGGCGAAATGCCGATGCCGGTGTCCTTCACCCCGACGCGCAGTGCGATGGTCTGCCGACCAATCATCACCGTCTCGAGGTCCACGCGCACCGCGCCGTGTTCGGTGAACTTCACCGCGTTGCCGACCAGATTGAGTAGCACCTGTTTGAGTCGCGCGGCGTCGCCCACCGGCCAGCGCTCGGCGCGGATGGTTTCGCGCACGGCAATGTCGAGCCCTTGTTCTTCGGCCTTCACGGCAAAGAGGTCCGACACATCGTCGAGCAACGCGCGCGGATCGAACGGCGCGTTCACCAAGTCCACGCGGCCCGCTTCGAGTTTGGAGTAGTCCAGAATGTCGTTGAGAATGCCGAGCAACGACGACGCGGACTTGTTGATGACTTCAAGCGACCGGCGATCCGCTTCCGTATGCGCCGACGCGAGCAGCGCTTCGCTCATTCCGAGCACGCCGTGGAGTGGCGTGCGAATTTCGTGGCTCATATTGGCCAGGAACTCACCTTTGGCGCGGGCGCTCGCCTCGGCCGCCATCTTGGCGGCGGTGAGTTCCGTTTCGGCGTCCACGCGCGAGCGCTCCACACGGTACGCGGCAAAGCCACTGATGAGCGCGAGCAACACACCGACGGTGATGCCGATGGTCACGATGCGGTCGAGGCGCCCAATCCGATCGTCGTAACGATCGACACTAAGCGTGATCCCAACAAATCCCGTAATGCGGCCGTCCTTGGTGAGAATCGGCGCATTGGCGCGCACCCCCCTGGCCCAATCCGCGGGGCGGGGCATTGGCTCTACGACAACCGTACGATCCTTCCACATCTGGAGCAGCTGCGGTGGCGCGACATCCATGCGACCGAGTTCGACGTGCTCCTCTACGCCGTCGGCGGAGAGCTTGCCGCGCGGCGTGGCGTCCAGAATGAATCGAATGGAGTCGCCCACCACCACGCCCGTGACGACGCGTTTGATGGACGGGTTGCCGTCAAGCAAATGCTGTAAGGGGCGCACGGCTTCGATGTATGCCGCACTGGATTCTTGTTCCCGCGCACGCAACCCCGCGTGCAACTCCCCGTCGACGAGCGACGCCGCGGTCTCAGCGGTGGAGCGCAGATACTCGTGCACATCGTCAAAGAGCACCTTCCGCATGCTGAAGCGGATTGTGCCGCCAATGACGCCAGTCGCGGTGAGAACGACGCTCCCGTACATCAGTCCGATCCAAAGCGGGCGCAGACTGCGACGGGGGCGTACGGGCAAAACGGGGGGGAGATCAGTCATGTGGATGTTCTAAAGATGGCGTTTGCTCCACTGTCGCGCCATTATCGGGGTATGCCAACACTGCAAATTGACGGTCGGAAGATTTATGTGGAGGACAGCGGCGGTTCAGGTGAGCCGGTGGTGTTCTGTCACGGACTCCTCTTTTCGTCGCGCATGTTCGAGGCGCAGGTGCGCGAGCTTTCGCCGTCGTACCGCTGTGTGGCCTACGACCTCCCGGGTCACGGTCAGAGCGGTGACGCCACGGGGCACGCGTACAGCATTGAGCAGGCGTACACCGACAGCGTGGCGCTCATTGAGCAAATGGGGCTCGGGCCCTGCCATTTTGTGGGCCTTTCGATGGGCGGCTTTGTGGGGATGCGCATTGCCGCGCGCCGCCGCGACCTGCTCCGCACGCTCACCGTGTTGGAGTCGTCCGCGGAGCCGGAGCCAGCGTCCAATGTGCCAAAGTACCGGCGGCTCGCGCTCGTGGCTGGTTGGCTCGGCCCGTGGGCGGTCATCGGCCCGGTGATGCCGATTCTGTTCAGTCAGACCTTCCTGAACGATCCCACCCGCACCGCTAAACGCGAACGCTGGCGGGCGGAGTTACGGCGCAATCGCCGTGCGGTGGTGCGGTCCGTGCATGGGGTGATTGAGCGCGCCGGGATCACCGATGAACTGCCTGGCATTACCACGCCCACACTCATCATGGTGGGAGAGGAAGATGTGGCAACGACCCCCGAGAAGGCCGAGCGCATTCACGCGCTGATCCCGCGCTCAGGCTTGATCCGTATTCCCGGCGCCGGACATTCATCAACCATCGAGCAACCGGAAATGGTGAACCGAGCGTTGCTCGATTTCTTTGCGGCCAACCGATGACCGTGCGCTAGCGGCTGTCTTCGCGCCGCTGGCGTACGCGCTGCGCGTCTTCGAGGCGTCGGCTGAGGTCGGCGACGCGGTGCTTCCACCCGCGGGCCAGTCGCAAGCGTCCACGTAAGAGTTGGTCGCCAATGAGGCCGCCGATCACCGCGAGCACCACCAGCGCCAGCCACCAGAGCACAACGTCGTACGTCGTGGCGACGAGTGATTCGCTGTTGTGAAAGACGTGCTGCAGAAACGGGCTCGGGCCGAAATACAGTAGGGCGCCGCCGAGCACGACCACAAAGGTGACGAGCAACGCGCCAGCTGTTTGCGCCGCCACAAGCGCGCGCTTGGACGACAACAGTTTGAGCTCAAGCGACGCAATAGACGCAGCGAGTTCCGCGTGATCGAGCGACTCGGGCGGCACGTGGTCTGGACGATGCTTGGCGAAAAGCGTCGCGGGGGCGCGGATGTCGGGGCGCGGCATATCCAACTATGACCTTTTATGCGCGCGGTATCCAGTAGGACCGGCTTAGTACTTGGCCGGATGCCTGGCCATGCTGGCGTCAAAATGGGAACGGAGCACCGCAAGGTCGGCGGATTGATCACCAGTGACGGTGAAGGCGGGATAGATCCGCACGAGGCGCTTTGGAAAATCGAACGACACCGGCACGATGGGCACGCGCGCGCCGCGCGCGACGTGATAAAAGCCGGTGCGCCAGGCGGGAAGCTTCTTGCGCGTTCCCTCGGGGGAGAGCGCCAGCACCATATGTGGGCGGCTCTCGAAATAGCCCACGGTCTGTGCGACCATGTCATGCGATGCCGCCCGATTGACCGGCACCCCACCCAGCCACCGCATCAGCGAGCCGAGCGGCTCGCGAAAGATGGTGTGCTTGCCGAGGAAAGTACCGCGCAGGTCAAGGGCGAACATCACCATGACGCCAATGAAAAAATCCCAGTTGGACGTGTGCGGGGCCACGATGATCACGAACTTCGACTCGTTGGGCATTTCGCCCTCGATGCGCCATCCTGAGAGGCGGAGTGCGAGGTGCGACAGGCCGCGCGAGATGGCGTTGCCGCGGCGCGGGACGTTGGGGCCGAGGGTCGGGACGTTCAGCATCGTGGCGGGGAGTGTGGCGAGGTGGCTGGCGGAGGGCAAGGGTGTCGCGCTAATCTGCGGGGTGGGGCGGCGCCGTCGCCCCGCTTCCTTCTGCCCCGGTACGCCGATGCGTTACGCTCGCACGCTCGCCTTTCTCATTCTCGCCGCAGCGCTCCCACTCGGCGCGCAGCAGACCACGCCCGCTATGGTGAAGCGGCTCCTCACCGGCCTTGCCGACGACTCCATGCAGGGGCGCGCCACCGGAACGCCCGGCGCGCTGCGTGCGGCGACGATGATTGCCGCCGAGATGAAGCGGATTGGGCTGGAGCCAATGGGAGACTCCGGATTCTTCCAGCGCGTACCGGTTACTGTGGGCGATTCGGTCAAACAATTTCGTCGGACGCGGGTGCCCGATCCGACCGATCCGGCGAAGTCCACCATGAAGGTGGACAGCAGTTCGTTTACGTGGCGGGTACCGCTCAAGACGTTCACTTCAATGGCCGCGTACGATTCTGCGCCGGTGGCGCGCCGTCGTCCGTCGGTGAATGTGGTGGGCGTACTCCGCGGGAGCGATCCCGCCCTGAAGGCCGAACACATTCTGATTGACGCGCACTACGACCACCTGGGCATGCGCGGCCCCGGCGTGAATGGCGACTCCATTTACAACGGCGCCGACGACGACGCCTCCGGTGTGACGGCGGTGCTGGAGATTGCGCGGCAGTTCGCCAAGGGGCCGCGCCCCAAGCGCACCGTGGTGTTTGCGGCGACCACCGGCGAGGAAGTGGGGCTCGTGGGCACCAACTGGTATATCGCGCATCCGGCACTCCCCCTCGAGCAGATGGTGGCGAACCTCGAGATTGAGATGATCATGCGCCCCGACTCACTCGCGGGTGGAAGCGGGCGTGCATGGCTGACCGGCTACGAGCGCTCGAACATGGGCGAAATGCTCGCCGCCAATGGCATTCCGATTGGCCCGGACAAGCGACCGGCGCAGAATTTCTTTCAGCGGAGCGACAACATCGCGTTCGCGCGGCGTGGGATTGTGGCACACACGCTCTCGACGTTCAATCTCCACACCGACTACCACCAGGTGACGGACGACGCGTCGCATGCCGACTACGATCACATGACGGGCGTGATCAACGCCGGTGCAAAGGCGGCTCGCTTGCTCTCCGACGGTCCCAAGCCGGAGTGGAAGGCCGGCGGCAAGCCCTGATGGACGAGCGGCGGCGCCAGTTGGCGCCGCCGCGGATGTGGCAGGAGAGGAACGAGCGGACGCGCGCGGCCAAGTCAGCGCGCGTCGTGCTCCGCCATCTCGGCGTAGCGCCCGAGGGTGTCCTGATAGTCGTGCGTGACATCGGCAATGCGCATCTGACTGAGCAACGCCGCCGGGATTGCGCGACTTCCCTCAAAGAGCGTCGCGAGCGGAATCGTGTTGAGGTCGCGCTCAGAGCGTTTGGCAAAATGACGCTTGAGGTCAGCGCCGCCTGAGGCGTCCACCGCCGCCCGCACCGCACGCCCGCGCGGTGCGCCGGCCGCCAGCAACATCGCGAGCACGCGGGCGACCCGCACCCCCACGCGCTGCGGGGATTCCAGCAGGATTCCCGAAATCGCGCGGATTGGCACGCCGCCCACGAGAAAGAGCGCGGCGAGCCAGAGCCCGACGGTCGTGAGGTACCGCTGCCATCCCTGCACGTGCAGCCCGACAATCGGAATCGCAAAACTGGCCACCACCCAGAGGAATATTGGGTAGCCCATCAGAATTCGCACGCGCAGGGTCCGTTTGTATTCGTACCCAAAATGATCGGCCAGCAGGCGGAGCGCGGCGTCGAGCGTACCACTCGCTTCGCTGGCGGCGAGCAGCGCCGCCTCAAACGTCGCGAGCGCTCCTGGCGCAGTGGCGATGGCAGAAACGACGGACCGCCCAGCCTCTGTCCCGTCCACAATGCACCGACGGAGCGCCTCCACGGAGGGCGACGGGGAGGGAGCGAGCGCGCTGAGCGTGGCGTGGTGGGTCAACCCCGCCGAACAGCCAGCGTGCCAAGCGCGGTAAAACTCCGCTCGGTAGCGCGGTTCGTCAAAGCGGCGGAGTTCACTGGCGAGGGTGACGGACATATGGTCGGGAAGTTACGCAGCGCTCCGGCGGAGGGCAGGGGGCTGGTGGCGGGGGCGGGCGCAGTGGCGGGCGGATGGCGCAATCGCCCCGCGCCTGCCAAGTTTGGGCAGACCTTGACCAAGGAAATGCCGATGACGAACCGACTCAATGTGTGCCTGGCGGCGTTGCTCTACGCCACGGCGTGTAGTGCGCCTGCGTCCACTGGTGCAGGCGCTGCACCCGCTCCGACGCCCGCTCCTGCTGCCAAGGCGGCTCCGGCACCCGCGCCAGCGGTTGCGGCCCCTGCGCCGGCCCCCGCGCCGGCGCCCGCACCGGCAGCGCGCGGCCGCAACGTCGATCCCGTCGGCATGTACGACGTGAATCTGATCGCGATGGGCAACGAGATGGTGCTCAACGCGCGCATCGAGAAGAAGGCGGATGGCACGTACGGCGGTCAGGTGACCGGCGACGGCATTCCGACGCTTCCGGTGAAGTCGGTCACGGTCACAGGGAACATCGTGCGGATGGTCGTCATGGCGCCCGACGGCGGCGATGCGATCATCTCGATGACCATCGATAGCGATAACAATATTTCCGGCGACTGGTCGATGGCCGGCGACGGCTCCAAACTCACCGGCAAGCGCCGCGCGAAGTAAGCGCGCCACAACGCTCGCGGTACCGGAATACCAAGCGGGGCCGGACACAGTGAGTGTGTCCGGCCCCGCTTGCATTGAGAAACGTCTCGTCGGCTGTTCTGATCTCCCCCGCGCCCCTAGAGCGCGTTGGTCCCGCCGGCCGCGCCCCCAGCCCCCTTGGCTGGCTCCGGCGTAAAATCTTCGCCCGGATTGATGAACTGGTCGCGCTCAATCTGATATTGCTTGTCGTAGAGTTGTTTGTATCGCCCGTCGTTGGCGAGCAGTTGGTCGTGCGTGCCACGCTCCACGATTTCGCCGTGCTCGAGCACAATAATCTGATCGGCGCTCTGGATGGTGGAGAGTCGGTGCGCAATCACGAACGTCGTGCGTCCGCGGCGCAACGTGCGCAAGCCATCGCGAATGTGCTGCTCGCTCTCGGAGTCGAGGCTCGACGTGGCTTCGTCGAGAATGAGAATCTTGGGGTCGGCAAGAATGGCGCGCGCAATACCGATGCGCTGCCGCTGACCGCCAGACAACTTCACGCCGCGTTCGCCGACGATGGTGTCGAACTTGTCGGGGAACTGATCAATAAACTCGTCGCAGTGCGCCACCACAGCCACGGCGCGGATGTCTTCCAGCGTCGCGCCAGGCTTGGCGAATGCGATGTTGTCGGCGATCGTGCCGTCAAAGAGAAAGTTGTCCTGCAGCACCACGCCGAGATTGCGCCGGTAATCGCGCAACCGTACGCCCGCGAGATCGCGTCCGGCCACGAGAATACGCCCCTTGCCGGCGCGATTGAACGCCATGATGAGCGAGATCAACGTGCTCTTGCCCGAGCCGCTGGAGCCGACGAGCGCCGTGGTCGTGCCTTCTTTGGCCACAAACGTCACGTCCTTGAGCACCGGAATGCCTTCGCGGTACTCAAACCACACATGATCAAACACGATGTCGCCGTCGGCGCTCGCGAGCGGCTCGAGGTTGGCATCGTCCGCGTCTTCGGTTGGCGTGGTCATAATCTCGCGGATGCGGTCGAGCCCGGCTAAGGCCTCGCTCATCTGCGTGCCAATTGCGGCCATCTGTACCACGGGGAAGGTGACGAGCCCCACCAAGAACACGTACACCACAAAATCGCCGAGCGTCATGTGACCGGCGAGAATGTCGCGTCCGCCAATCGTAATCATGAGCACGCCCACGCCGCCGATGATCACCGTCGAAAAGGCGGTGACGGCCGAGGTGCCAGTAATGGTACCGGCAATGTTACGAAACAGCCGGTGCGCGCCTTTGGTGAACACAATCTCTTCGCGCTTTTCGGCGGTGTACACCTTCACCACGCGAGCACCACCGAGCGCCTGGCCGAGGCGACCGGAAATTTCAGCCGCGATTTTTCCGCGCTCGCGGAAGATCGGGCGCAACTTGTTGAACGCATACGCCATCACGCCGCCGAACAGCGACAAAATGCACAGCGTCGCAGTGGTCAGCTTCCAGTTGAGCCAGAACAGGCCGCCGAGTGCGATGCTGGCCGTCACGATGCCGCCCACCAACTGAATGATCCCCGTGCCCACGAGATTGCGCACGCCCTCGGCGTCGGTCATCACGCGGCTAATGAGAATGCCGCTTTGCGTGGAGTCAAAGAAACTCACCGGCAAGCGCATCACGCGCTCTTGCACGCGGCGTCGGAGGTCGGTAATCGCGCGCTGGCCGGCCACGCTGATCACTTGTGACAGCCCAAAGCTGGAGGCCGCCTGCACCAGCGTGGCCAGCCCCGCGCCAATAGCGAGCGGCACGAGCAACTCGCCGCGTTTTTCGCCAATGACTTTGTCGATCAACCACTTGGACGACGCCGGCAGCACAAATCCTGCTAAGCGGTTGATGAGCATGAGCCCGAGTCCAATCGAGAGCGTGACCCGATGCTTCCACATGAGCTCGCGAGCCTCGGCCCACGCGTTCGTGTAGTTGACTTTCTTTTTCTTGGGCACTGCGCCGGGCTGAGTCACCGGAGGGGTTGTTTGGGGTGCGGCGGGAGCGGCCGAGGGCAGCGGGTCACGAGCCCGCCCGGAACGTGTTTCCATGCTCTCAATCTAATGGGCTGGGGTCCCGGTTCGGTTCCCGCCCTGCCGCCCGCAAAATGGTGGCGGGGTTGTTGGACATAATCCCGTGCACGCCCATCGCCCACAGCCGCTGCGCCTGCGCTGGGTCATCAATGGTCCACACGTGGGTCGGCACGCCGCACGCGGCGGCCATCCGCACAAAGCGTCCCACAGGAACGGGAAGGACCGAGCGATAGCGCGGCGTGATCATCAGCGCATCGTAGGGAAGCGCACGCGGCTGGATACGCCTCCATATCCGCTGATAGAGCCGAATCACATCGGCCTTCGTGGCGCCGGTGGCAAAACCAGCCGCGCGAAACGGGGCGAGCGCCTCCTCGTGGAACGACCCCACGAGGCATCGGTCACGCGCACCATGGTGCTGCAACAACCGGAGGGTTTCGGCGGAGGCCTCGGCTGTTTTGAGCTCGAGAATAAGCCGCTCGTGCGGAAAACACTCGAGTACAAAGTCGAGTGTCGGCATGCGCACGCGGCGGTCGCGCCACGGAAAGGTGAGCCCGTCGTTGCGCGTGAATCGGTACCCGGCGTCGAGCTGCTGCAACTGCTCGCGCGTCATCGCGCGCACCTCACCCGTGCCATTGGTGGTGCGATCCACGCTCGGATCGTGAATGACCATGACGTGGCCGTCTTGCGAGAGGCGCACGTCAAACTCAATGCCGTCCGCGCCGAGCGCGAGGCCGGCGCGCAGCGACTCAATGGTGTCTTCGGGGACATTGGCGGAGTCGCCGCGATGGGCGATCACGCTCGGCGTCGATGGCAGGATGGAGGGGTGTGGCACAGCTATAAAATGCACGGCGGGGGGCAGCTTTCGCCGCCCCCCGCCGTCAAACGCTGGTGTTGCCTGTGTTCTAGAAGTCGTACTTGACGCGCGTGACGAGCATGCGGCCAATGTTCGGCGTGCCGGCAAAGGTCGGCGCCGGGGTGTTGAGCAGGTTCGTGACGTTGAGCGACCACGCGATGCGCTGGCCAATCGGCAGCTTCCACGTGGCGCCGAGGTCGAACTGCGTCGACGCCGGAACCGGCTGGTAGACCGGCGGCCAGCCGAGCGTGCTGAACACGCCGGAGTTGACCGGGAAGGCGTCGGTGTAACGCACCGTGCCGTCCCACGACCAGCCATTGGGCTCGTCCATGTAGTGCACCGAACCGGTCGCACGCCACTTCGGCGAGTTCGACATCAGCGGGTTGGTCGGGCCGCCCACCGTCGGGAACGCGATCTGGCCGGTGTGCGACATGGTGGCCGAGTAGAGCCAGTGTTCGTCGGACTGATAATCCACGGCGAGGTCGATACCGCGGACATCCACTTCGCCGCTGCCGTTCTGGTAGGTGGCGATGATCGTCTGGTCGGGCGCGAGCTTGGTGTTCGTGAAGGAGAGCGCACCCTGCGGGAGCGCGGCCATCAGCGGCACGAGTGCGGCAGCGGCCTGAGCGGCCGTGGCCGACGCAACCGCGACCGGAACGCCGGCCTGAATCAAACCAGTGGCAATCGAGGTGCCGAGGTAGGCGCCAAGCTTGGCCGGATCATAGAACACGAGCGGGTTGGCCTGGGTAATCGGCACGCCCACGTCGCCGCGGAGCTGATACCACAGGTCGAGCGAGATGCGGAGCTTGTCGGCGATGATGGTCTTGTAGCCGAACTCCCACGTGTTGTTGAACGAGGCCTGCAGCGGCTGCAGATCCTTGACGTCAGCAACCTGCACCTGCGTGGAGCCAAGGCGGAGCACCGAGCCCACCTGGGCGTCGGTCGGGCGGAGCGAGTTGAGCAACGTGCCCAGGCCGCCGGCCGACTGCGGTCCGAGCAAGCCAAGCAATGCGGCCTTCTGTGCGGCGCTCAGCGTCGGCAAGCCGGCGATGATCGTCGGCAGCGCGGCCATGAAGCCCGGGAAGGCGTTAGCGGCCGTGGACGAAACGTTCGTCGTCGGGCCCTGCGCCACCCACGGCGAGTGCATGCAGAGACCGGAGTTGATCGTGGCGTCGCAGCCGCGGCTGAACTGCCAGCCTTCCTTGGCCGGGTTACCAATCGCGCGGAGGGCAAAGCCCGGCGCCTGATTGGGGTTGGAAATCTGATCGAGGAAGTACGAGAAGCTGGCCGGCGAGTTGAAGGCGCGGCTGAAGGAGAAGCGATAGTTCTCGGTCGGCGTGCGCTTGTACATAAACGCCACGCGCGGGGAGAACTGGACGCCGCTCAAACGGTCCGTGTAATCGGCGCGGCCGGCCCACACGAAGTCGAGCTTCGAGGTGAGCGGCGTGGTGCTCTGGAGGTACGCACCTTCTTCGAGAATGTCGGTGCTGCCTTCGTTGCGGCCGAAGATCGAGCCTTCGGAGCGCGGGTGCGTCGAGATGTAGTCCACGCCCATCGTGTACTTATTGCCGCCGAGCTCAAAGCCCTGCTGCAGCTGCGCGGACAGCACCGTGGACTTGTCGACCACGGGGATGCCGGTGCGCATATAGAACGTGCCGTTGGCGTCGGTCGCGTTCTGGTTACCGGAGTTGTTGGTGTTCAAGAACACCTGCGCGAAGAACTTCTTGTAGCGCACGCGGTCCTGCAACGACGAGTAGGACCAGTTCTTGATCTGCGACGCACCGAACGCGCCCGTGAGTTCCACGGCGCTGCCGATGTTGGTGATGCCGCCGGTGAGGATGTTTTCAAAATCCTGGCTCGGCTTGTAATCGAGGCGCGCTTCCGACGACCAGCGACGGATGTTGTAGTCGCGCGCGGCCGCTTGACCGGAGCGCGGCGAGCCGGCGATCGTCGGGAAGACGAGCGGTTCGTTCGGATCGGTGTACTTGAAGTCGGTGCCGGAGAAGTATTCGCCGGAGAGCTTGTAGCCCCACGAGTCGGCGAACACACCGGCGTGACGCAACGCGCCGCGGAGCAGCGACTGCGTGCCGCCGTCGACCGTCATCGTCGTGCCCTGCGAGTTGAAGGGCGACTTGGTGATGATGTGAAGCACGCCGTTCGCCGAGTTGGCGCCGTAGAGCGCCGAGGCGGGGCCGTTGAGCACTTCGACGCGCTCGACGTCTTCGTTGGTGCCGGTGAACAGGAAGGGAATGTTCACGCGGAGCGACGGGACGCCGGCGTTGCGATAATCCTGCAGCATGAGCATCGCGGTCGAGAACGCGTTGTTGAAGCCGCGCGACACGATGTTCGACTGCACGAGGCCGCCCTGCGACACGGAGAGGCCCGGCACGCTTTTCATTTGACCAGCGATCGTCGAGGCCGGACGATTGCTCATCTGCTCCGAGGAGACCACCGAAATTGAAGCCGGCGCATCGAGGACTTTTTCCTCAGCTGCGCCGCGCGTTGCCGTGGTGACCACTTCGTTGAGGGACGTGACCGCCGCTTCAAGCGCAAAGTTGGCCGTTGTCGTGGCACCGGCCTTGACGACGATGCCTTCACTGCGCTTGGCCTGGAAGCCAATGCGCTGCGCAACCACGGCGTAGGTGCCGGGCGCGAGGTTGGCGATGCGATAGTTACCGTTGTCGCCCGTCTGAACGACGGCGGCAATCTTGAGTCCGGACACGGCCTGAATGCGCACACCCACCGCGCCCTTGCCGCCGTCGACTTCCGAGACGCGCCCGGCGATCTGACCCGCCTGTGCCGCTGCGCTGGTCGCTGCCGCACAGAACGCGGCGAGCGCGAACAGCCGGTTGACGAAACGTCCTACCATAAGGTTGTACCTCGTGTTGCGAGTGTGTACGGCCTAGAGGTGGCTAGGCCGGGCTCCGTTTCTCTAGGACGGCATAGCCGGCATGAGGTAACGAATGCTCTAACTTTGGCTCCCGCGCCGTTTTAGGCAAGTCTTAGGGGGGTCCAGAGGGGGAGGCCGACGGGGGTTACTTTGGGGGGTCAGCAGCGTTTTTGGCGGTGGAGGCGAGGCTCGCAGGTCAGTCCACGATCCGCCCACACGCCAATCCGAGCTTTCCGTGCGGCCGCCACCGCCGCCTCGATGCGCTCCACATACCGCACATTCGGCTTATACACGAGCACCACCACCGCTCCCTGACGGGCGAGCTCCTCGTTGGCCATGCGGCCATCAGCGAGCCACACAAAGGCGAGGGTGCGCCCGTACTGGTCCTGCCGGCGGGTGTCGTACTCAAGCTCCACCCGAGCGCCTGGGGGAGCGAGCCGCACGAGCGCGGCGCGCGCGGCGGCGCCAAAGGGAGCCTGATCCTTTTCCGGCGCGTCCACCTGCAGAAGGCGCACCCTCCGCCCGTCCGTGCAGCGGAAGGTGTCCCCGTCATTGACGAGCTTCACGACACAGTCCGAACGGCCTGTACGCGGCTGCGCCGCCGTCCCCAGCAAGGGAACGGCGGCGCAGCCCACGATCCATGCGCCCGCGAGGGCGCGACGACGAACGCCGCTCACTCGGACGCGGTCTTGGCCGGCTTGGTCGAGTACTTGTCGAACCAGCTTCGTAGATACAGCTGCGTGCGCAGGAAATTCGACGGCGTGGAGCTCGTGCCGTGGAACTCGTTGTTCATGCGAATCATGGCGGTCGGTACGCCGCGCAACTTGAGCGCCCGGTAGAACTCTTCCGTCTGCGGAATGGGCGTGCGCAGGTCGAGGACGCCGGTCATCAGCATCGTCGGCGTCTTCACATTGCCCACGTACATGATCGGCGAACGCTTGAGGTACTCGCTCGGATCTTCCCAGAACGGCTTGTCAAAGTTCTGATACCAGCCGGCGCCGTCGGTTTCGCCAACGAAGCTCATCCAGTTGATCACCGGGCAGTTGGAGCTCGCGGCCGCAAAACGGTTGGTGTGGCCGACCGTCCACGCGGTAAGTACGCCGCCGCCGGAGCAGCCGTACACAAAGAGATTCTTGCTGTCGATGTAGCCGCGTCCGATCACGGTGTCGACGCCAGCCATCAGGTCGTCGAAGTCCTTGTCGGGATACGCATTCATGATCTCATTCGTGAACTTCACGCCGTAGCCGGTGCTGCCGCGCGGGTTGGTGTACAGCATCACATAGCCGTTGGCCACGTGGTCCTGGCGCGAATAATTGAACGCCACGTTGTACATCGCCTGCGGTCCGCCGTGAATGTCGAGCATCAGCGGATACTTTTTGGTCTTGTCGAAGTTCGGCGGCTTCACGATCCAGCCCTGAATCTTCATCCCGTCCTTGGACGTGTACCACACTTCTTCGGTCTCGCCGAGCGTCTTGCCGGCGAGCACGTCATCATTGACCGCGGTCAGCTGGGTGTATGTCGTGGCGGCCGCGCCGCTCTTTGGCACCGCGAACGTCACGACGTCATTCGGCTTGAGCGACGTGGAGCGCACGCCCACGGCCATGCCGTTGGCGCCGACATCACTCACCGTGATGACCTGCTTGCCGCTCGTGACGGTGCGCACCGCACCGGCCGTGCTCGCGAACATGAAGTTCTTGGAGCCTTCGCTCTCGGCGCTGAAATAGACGCCGCTGTTGTCCGGCGCCCAGAGCAGGCCGCTGATCGGGCGATCGAGATTGCCCGAGATGGCGTGCGCACTGCTGCCATCGGCGTTCATCACCCAGAGCTTCGACTCGGCGTACGCGGAGTGGTTGACGGAATCGGCCGACATGTAGGCAATGAGCTTGCCGTCGGGCGAGTACGCGGCATTGCCGTTGGTGCCCTTGGAGCCGGTGATGGCCTTGATGTCGCCCGTCTCGAGGTTGGCGGCGTAGATCGCGGACTTGCGGAAGGCGTGCTCCGGGTCGGCGATGCGCAGCGACGAGAAAATGAGCGTCTTACCGTCGGCGGAGAAGCTGGCGCCGCTGTGGTTCCAGTCGCCGTCGGTGATCTGACGCGGCGTGCCGCCGTCGGCGGGGAGCACGAAGATGTGCCGGAATGATTCATCGGTGTAGCCGATGCGGTCGGAGCGGTAGTTGAGTTTGCTCACGACCTTTGGTGCTTCGACCCACTTGGCGCCTTTGGGCGCTGCGGGCATGGGGATGCGCCATTCCTGCTTGACGGGCACGGGCATCGTGAAGGCAATCGACTTGCCGTCGGGCGCCCATTCGAGATTGGCGGGCGATTCGGTGAGGTGCGAGAGCTGCGACACGGCGCCTTCGGCGTCCATCCAGCGCGTGAAGATCTGCGCGCCGTTGGGTTCGCCCTTGGCGATGTAGGCAATGCGCTTGCCGTCGGGCGACCACTTTACGTCGGAGCCGGTCGTGAGGGCGCGCGGGTGCGAACCGTCGGCGTTCATAATCCAGAGCGACGATTCCCACTTGTCGTTCATTTTGTCGATCCAGCGTCGCGTAAAGATGACCTGCGAGCCGTCCGGCGAGAGCTGTGGATTCTGGACGTCTTCCCAGTCGAGGTACTGCTCGAGCGTGAGCGTCTTGACGGGCCGTTGTTGGGCGCGGGCGGCCGTGGCGGACACGGCGAGCCCCACACAAATGGCCCCGAGGGCGAGGTGGCGGAAGCGCATTGCAACTCCTGAGGAATGTTCGGGAGACAACTGCTGAATCCTGCGAAAAATCGAGCGCTTCTGCTAGGGGGCGCGAAGTTCAGTTAAACACGAACGGCGCGATCTCTCGCGCCGCAGGTTGCTTCTGTTCCGGAACGTTACCGGTTGGCCGGCGCGTTCTCGGGGCCTTCGCCGTCATCGCCCGTGCCGGGAACCGACAGCACGCGCCGCACGCCCTTCCACTGCAGTCCGCCGGCGGGACGGTACTTGTTGACCGGGGTCTCAACGACGCTCTTGTTGGAGCTTGAGGCGTGGATCATGATGCCGTCGCCGATGTAGATGCCAACGTGGGAGATCCGCTTGCCCTTGCCGAACACCAAAAGGTCGCCGGGCTGCATGTCCGCGGTGTCCTTGGTGATGGAGCCGCCCAGCTTGGCGAGCTCCTTGGCCGAATGCGGCAGGTCGACGCCGAGCTTGGCAAAGACGTACTTCACGAAGCCACTGCAGTCGAGCCCACGCGCCGGGTTGGCACCGGCCCACTTATAGCGGGTGCCGAGCAGCTGACGGGCGTGTTCGCCGAGCGAGTCCCGCTGCTCAGTCGACACCTTGGCGAACGGGCCACGCGGGTTGGATCCGCGATCTTCCAGCGCTGCCAGAGTGCGCTTCTTGATGACCGTTTTGCGCGCTGCCGATGTCTTGCTGGACACCGCCTTGACCGACGCCTTTGGCTTAGCCGAAGACCCCTGAGCCCCCGCAACGGACGCGGCGGCGGTCAGGAAAACGGCAAGGAGGAGTCGTCGGCTGGTCATAGAATCACCAAACCTACCCATTTTTACCCCCCCGCGGAACCCTTTCAGCCCCGAAAAACTACCCCAGAATTGCCCGTTTCCCGGACCTCAATGGCCCAGAGGGCGGGAAGTGTGGGGGCGAGCCGCTCCCAGATCCAGCGGCTCAGCACCTCAGAGGTGGGGTTTTCGAGCCCTGGCACGTTGTTCAGGTATCGGTGATCCAGCGCCTCCTGCAGCGGTGCCCAGTCTCGCTGGATGTCGGCAAAATCCACCACAAAGCCCGTGGTGGGGTCTATCGGGCCCCGTGCCACCACCCGCACCAGAAAGGTGTGCCCGTGCATCCGAGCGCACGGATGGTCGCTAGGGACCCCCGTGAGGCGCCGGGAGGCGGCCACCGTGAACTCGCAGAAGGCCTCGGCGATCGCCGTCATTACCGCACTCCAATCTGCTTGTGAGTTTGCGCCGAGAGCCGCCAGCGCGGGTGCGCGAGGCAGTAGGCGACGGCGCTCGCCGTGTTGGCGGCGCCGTTCGGCCCGTCCATGGGCTGCAGGAAGAAATGGGTGAAGGCCAGCTGTTCAAAGGGTACCGGGTCGCCTCCTTCCTGCGGGAAGACGAGTTTCAGCTCGTCACCGCGCGTGAGGACGAACGGCGCGCCGATTTTGGGGCTCACGCAAATCCAGTCGATGCCGCTCGGCGCAGGTTGGGTGCCGTTGGTTTCGACCGCCACCGCAAAGCCGCGCGCGTGCAGGGCGTCCAAGAGAGGCGCGTCGAGTTGCAGCAAGGGCTCGCCGCCGGTGCACACCACGTAGCGGTGGGCGCCGCCGTCACTCGCCGGCCAGCGGCTTGCCACCAACGCGGCGAGTTCCGCAGCGGACGCGAACTTACCGCCGTCTGGTCCGACGCCAACAAAGTCGGTATCGCAGAATTTGCAGACGGCGCTCGCGCGATCTTCCTCGCGCCCCGTCCACAGATTGCATCCCGAAAAACGGAGAAACACCGCGGGGCGTCCGGTGTGTGCTCCTTCACCCTGCAGGGTGTAGAAGCACTCCTTTACGGTGTAGGTCACGGCGCGTATGGCGTGGGGTCCGCCACGCCGGCCTGCTCGAAGCCTCGTCGCCGGAGCTGGCAGGCATCACAGTGGCCGCACGCCGCTCCGTTGGGCGCGGGGTCGTAACAACTGGTGGTCATGCCGTAGTCCACGCCGAGCGAGAGACCGAGAGCAATGATTTCGCGCTTGGTGAGGTCAATGAGCGGCGTGCGAATGTGGAGTCGCGCCGTGCCTTCGACGCCGGCGCGCGTGGCGAGGTTGGCCATTGATTCGAACGCGTGGATGTACTCGGGGCGGCAGTCGGGGTAGCCGCTGTAGTCGAGCGCATTCACGCCAATGAAAATGTCTTGCGCGTTGAGCGTTTCGGCCCAGGCGAGCGCGAACGACATGAAGATGGTGTTGCGGGCCGGCACGTACGTCACCGGAATGCCCTCGCCCATCGCGGAGGCATCGCGATCCTTGGGGACGGCAATGTCCGCGGTCAGTGCGGAGCCGCCGAACTGTCGCAGGT
This sequence comes from Gemmatimonadota bacterium, assembly GCA_026387915.1. Taxonomy (NCBI): domain Bacteria; kingdom Pseudomonadati; phylum Gemmatimonadota; species Gemmatimonadota bacterium. Next base: position 323,932 of record JAPLKS010000007.1, on the reverse strand, counting down.
CAATATCCGCGATCACGTGCCGAGCCACGTGATAGTGCTCGGCGAGGGCGCGCGCGCGTTCGATTTCGACGCCGTGCCGTTGGCCGTAGCGAAAGGTGAGCGCATTTACCGACCAGCCATCGCGCGTGGCCAATGCGAGGAGCGTGGTGGAGTCGAGGCCGCCGCTGAGAAGCAGCACTGCGGGTTTGCCCATCGGTCAGCGCTGCCGGAGGCCGGCGACGAGGTCGCGCAGTTTACTGGCGCCGTCGAGCAGCGAGGCGGAGGCGGAGCTCATTTCTTCGCAGGCCGCGCTCTGTTCTTCGGTGCTCGCGCTGACCTGCTGCGCGGCGGCGGCGTGGTTTTCGGCGGTGTGGGTGGCCTGCTGAATGCCGCCGCTGGCTTCGAGCACGGCGGAGACATTTTCGTCGGCGGCGATGGTGACGTCGGCAGCGGCGCGCAGCGTGTGTTCGGCGGCGAGCGCGATAGCCGAGAGGGCGGCGTCGATTTCGCGCGAGAGGGTTTCGATCTCCCCAACGCGCGACGAGCCATCGCGCATGGCCGTCGTGGTGCTCCCAACGCGCGCCATCACGACGGCGGTGAGTTCGACCACGTCATCGGCGGCGGTCTGTGCTTGTTCGGCGAGCTTGCGCACTTCATCGGCGACCACGGCAAAGCCGCGACCGGCAACGCCCGCGCGCGCCGCTTCGATGGCGGCATTGAGCGCGAGCAGATTCGTTTGCTCCGCGATACGGCTGACGGTGGCCACAAAGCGGTTGATGTTGTCGGCGGTGCTGGTGAGTTCGCGCACTTCGGCGGAGGCGCGTTCGACGGAGGTGCGAATGCCGTCGAGGAGCCCGAGGGCGCGTCGCAGCTCGGCGCGTTTTTCTTGCGCGGAGCGTTCGATGTCGTCGGCGAGTGTTTTCACTTCGGCGGCGCCCGCGCGCACGGCGTCGGCGCGGCCGCGCATCACGTGGAGGGCGTCATCCACGCCGCGGAGCGCATACACCTGCTGTTCGGCGCCTTCGGTGACGTCCGACATCGCGGTGGCCGTCTGCCCCGCAGCGAGCGAAATCTGCTCAGCGGCGTTGGCCAGTTCGTGGGCGGACGTGGTGACGCTCACCGCCGTGCTTTGTGCGGCACCGACAATGCGTTCGAGCGAATCGGCGGTCGTGTTCATGGCGACGCCGAGGGCGCGGAACTCGTCGGGGAGTTCGGTGGTGGTGCGCACGTCGAGTCGGCCGCTGGCCAGCGCGCTGGCGTGTGCCACGAGCTGGGCCAGTGGTGTGGACACGGCGCGCGACGTCCACGAGACAATGGCGAGCCCGAGCAGCATCGCCGCGGCGATCACCGCGAGGAGCGCGGCGGCGCGTCGAATGGCGTCGTTGCGGAGGGTGCTGATGGTGCTCTCGAGCCGTTTGGCGCGGAGGAGGCCGAGTTGTTGCACGTCGTCGAGCAGTGCCGCCTCTACGGGGCGAATCTCCGTCATCGTGCGTACCGCATCGGCGTCACGATGCAGCGCTTTGAGATGGAACGCGCTGTCTTGGAGTGATTCAAGCTGTGCGAGTCGCCCGTCAATGGTGGTCAGGAGCGCACCATCGCTGGCTAGGAGCGTGCGGTTGGCGCGCAGTGACTGTTGCGCGCTGTGAGCCGCCACACCGTCACGGCGAAACGCCTCAAGGGCACCGGAGTCAGCGGATTGCAGATAGCGCTCGCCCGCCGCCAGCTGCTGCACGACGCTCGACGTGAGGAGGGCCGCGGACTGCGCCTCCTGCTGCACGTCGGTCATGGCGCGGGCGCTCTTATCGGAAAGGGCGACCAGCGAGAGACGCCCCAATGCACCGGCCACGGCGAGCAGGAGCAACAGCGCGCCCATTGCGGTGATCAGGCGGCCGCGAATGGAGTGCTGGGAGAACAGGTTCACGGACAAGAAGGGCGCTCGGTTCACGTCGGACACGAAGGGGGAGGAACGCGGCAGGCTGCCGACACTGCAATGTGCAGGATGGAAAGGCGGAGCGAAACTGACCCGGTGCGGGGCATCAGCACTGCGTCAGCGGGGTGCGGCGGGTTGTTGCTGCGACAGGCAGTGCAGGGTGCCGAGCCCCCAGACGAGATCGACCGCGTGAATGCCGACGATTTCGCGTCCCGGAAAAAGCTCGGCGAGCGTGTGGAGTGCCACACGATCGTTGGGGTCGTTGAACGTGGGGACAATGACGGAGCCGTTGGCGATGTAAAAATTCGCGTAGCTCGCCGGTAGGCGTTGGCCGTCCATCATCACGGCGCGCGGATATGGCAACGTCACCGTGCGAATCGGGGCGCCGGTGGCATCCGTGGCGGAGGCGAGGCGGTGGAGATTGTCGGCGGAGCGGCGGTGATTGTCGTCGGTGGGGTCGCTCTCGTATGCGAGCACCACCACGCCAGGCGCAACAAAGCGTGCGATGTCGTCCACGTGTCCGTGCGTGTCATCACCAACACAGCCTTCGCCGAGCCAGAGGGTTTTGGAGCAGCCGAGTTCGCGCGCGAAGATGGCCTCGTAGTCGGCGCGGCCAAGTCCCGGGTTGCGCACCTGTTCGTCGGTAAGGAGCCATTCCTCGGTGACGAGGATAGTGCCGCGTCCATCGGTTTCGATGCCACCGCCTTCGAGCATCACACGGCCGCCGCCGTCGGGGCGCATGGGCTCGTGGCGTACAAGGCCCGTGGCTTCGGCCATCACCTGACCCATGCGGGCATCGTCGGCGTAGTTGTCGTACTTGGCCCAGGCGTTGAAGCCCCAGTTGACGAGGGTAGGGGTGGGACCGTCAAAGACCACGGTGGGGGCGGAGTCGCGCATCCACACGCGGTCGGTGCGGGCGCGGTGCAACCGCACGCGGGAGGTGTCTACGCCGTGTGCGGCGAGGCAGTGCGTCGCGTCCTTGAGTACGGTGGGGTCGTGACACACAATCTCCACACGTTCGTGCGCTGCGAGTGCGCGCACGATTTCGGCGTAGACCCACGGGATGGGCGCGAACTTCCCCGGCCAGTCGGGCTCGTGGTGCGGCCACGCAATCCACGTCGCGTCGTGCCGCTCCCACTCGGCTGGCCAGCGCACCGTTCCGGTGCTCACGCGCCGAGCCAGCGCTTGAGGATGGGACCGTATGCGTCGATGCGCCGGTCGCGGAGGAAGGGCCAGTTGCGGCGCGTGTACTCGATGAGCGCGGGATCGCACTTGGCCATCACGATGGCCGGTGCGGTATCGGCCTCCGCGACGACGCGACCGTACGGATCGCACACAAACGAATGGCCAAAGAACTCGAGTCCGTCGGTGCCGGGTTCGGGTTCAAAGCCGACCCGGTTGGTGGCGGCCACAAACACACCGTTGGCAATCGCGTGCGCGCGCTGTGCCGTGCGCCAGGCGTCCACCTGTGCGGCGCCCCACTCGGCCTTTTCGGCGGGATGCCAGCCGATGGCCGTGGGATACAAAAGCACGTCGGCGCCGAGCAATGCAGTGATGCGTGCGGCTTCTGGGTACCACTGGTCCCAGCAGATGAGCACCCCGATGGTGGCGTATCGCGTCTTCCACACCTTGAAGCCCGCGGCGCTGTCGGGGCCATCGGAGGTCGCATCGCCCGGTGCGAAGTAGTACTTCTCCTCGAACATCGGGTCGTGCGGGATGTGCATTTTGCGGTAGACGCCGAGGAGCGTGCCGTCGGCGTCGATGACGGCGGCGGAGTTGCGATACACCCCCGGCGCCTGTTTTTCGTACATCGGCACCACGAGCACCACTTCGAGTTCTGCGGCGAGTGCGCGCAGGAACTCAATGGTTTGCCCCGGAATGGGCTCGGCGAGGTCGAAGTACTCCTGCTTGAGTGTTTTGCAGAAGTACGGTGCGTTGAACAGCTCTTTCAGGCAGATGATTTGCGCGCCATTGGCCGCGGCTTCGCGGATGCGGACAATGGTGGAGGCGAGCGTCTGCGTGGGATCGCCAGTCACGGCGTCCTGAATGAGTGCAACAGTAAATGGGGCGCGAGTCATGCTATAAAGATAGCGCGCCCCATTAGGCTGTCACTTGGTACCCGGCGGAAGCGCCTTGTTCACGGCCTCGGCGAGCTCTGTGTAGGCCGCCGGGGAAATCTCCCGGAACGGATCCATAATGTGCGCGACTCGCCCGTCGGGGCCAATCACGAACAGTTTGCGGCGTTCGTAGTTGACGAGGGGAATCTTGGCATCATAGAGCTTGCCGACCTCGACTTTGTCGTCGCTCGCGAAGTACACCGGAAAGTTCTTTTCGCGCGCCCAGTTGGCGAGCACGGTGTCCGCATCGGTGCTAATGCCGATGACGGCCACCCCTTTGCCGTTGTGGAACAGTGTGGCGTACTGATCACGGTACGCCTCCATTTGAACCGTTCAGCCCTTGGTCCGCGCCTTGGGAAAGAAGGCCAGGACGACGACCTGTCCGCGAAAATCGGAGAGGCGGAGTTGTTTGGCGGTGACGCCAGCTTTGGTGGCGCCTTGCAGCGAGAAGTCCGGCGCGAGTTCGCCGACCTTCGGCGCCTCCTGCGCGTCGGCGCGCGACACGAACAGTGCCATCGCGACGAGGCCGGCGATGCTTAGCGCGGCGAGCTTGGTGGTGATCACTTGATCCCCGCACTTTTCTTGACGGCCGCGCCGAGTTCGGTGTAGGCGTCGGCAGACAGTGGCTTGAATGGTTTGGCCGTGTAGGCAATGCGCCCGTCAGGTGCCACCACGTACAGCAACCGGTTCTCCATCCCTTCGCGCCAGGGATATGCGCCGTAGGATCTGCCGGCATCGCCTTTGGGATCGCTGGCGAAGGTCATGGGCAGGTTGGCTTCCTTGGCCCAGTTGGCCTGCGTCGTGTCGGCGTCCATGCTGATGGCGATCACCGTGACGCTCTTGCCGCCGTTGAACAGCGTGGCCCACTGATCGCGGTAGGTGGTCATTTGCGCGGTGCAGCCCGTGGTGCGCGCCTTGGGGAAGAAGGCGATAATCACCGTCTGCCCCTTAAACTTCGAGAGCGACACGGGGCTGGCGAGCACGCCGGCACTGGTCGCGCCACTGAGCGTGAAATCAGGCGCCATGTCACCGACTTTGGGGCCGGGCTCCGGTTGTGCCGGTGCGGCTTGTGCTCCCGCGACGGTTGCGGAGAGGACGAGGGCCATTCCGGTGTGGCGAGCGAATCGTGCGAGCATCGGTGTTCCTCTCAGGGAGCGTCGGGGGGTGCGCGGAAGATTGCGCTGTGCGGAGCCGACCGCAACTTTAGTTCAACCATCGCCTACCGCGCGGAGTTCCAGTCCAATGACCCCAAACCCAAACAGCATCCTCGAGCAGCTCGTCAAGGACGTAGAGGCGGCCGTGCATGCGATGTACCGCGGGGAGGTACGCCAGCATACGGTGCGTGCCAAAACCTCTCAAGCGCTCACAATGGCCAAAGCGGCGCTGGCGGAGTGCACGGGTATGGCTGATACCTCGCCGGTAGCGAGCACAGGGGCAGCTTCGGTCGACGAGCGTGGAGTGCCCACGCCAAGCCCGATGGCTCACGCTCCAGTTGTGGCGGGCGCCGCGCTGGGCTGGAGCGCCTCGGATTCCGAGGCCGTCATGCGGTGTGTGTTGGCCTGGCTCCCCATGGGCTCCCCGCAGTCCACCGCACCGGACACGAAGTGCATGGCCGCCGGCAAAATGATGGTGCCGAGTTGGGGCGAGCGCGAGCGGGCGCGCGAGGCGCTCCGCCGCATTTCGTGATGTTGGATTGCCGCGGCGGAGCCAGCGTCGAATGACGGACACCACCCAACGCGTGGAACGTCGCTGTCGACTGTGCGGTGCCGTGCTGGGCCCGGTCTCGTCGTTTTGTTCGCGCTGTGGTGCCACGGCGGCGCTGGCCAGCGAGAGCGATCCCGTGCGCGAGAAACTCGAGCGTTTGTTTCACGGCGAGTACGAGTTGGATCGCGAGCTTGGCCGCGGTGGAATGGCGGTGGTGTATCAGGCGTTCGATCCTGCCTTGCAGCGTCGCGTGGCGATCAAAGCGCTGCTGCCGGAAATCGCCGCCGACCCTGAAATGGCGGAGCGCTTTCTGCGCGAGGCGCGTACGGTGGCGGCGCTGCAGCACCCGCACGTGGTGACGGTGTATGCGGTGCGGTCGGGTGAGTCGACGCAGGCCATCGTTATGCAGTACGTCGATGGGCGGAGCCTCGATGTGGTGCTGCGCGAGGATGGTGTGCAGTCGCTCGACGTCGCCGGCCTGATGCTGGCGCAGGTGGCGGACGGGCTGCAACACGCGCACGAGCGCGGCGTCATTCATCGCGATGTGAAGCCGGCGAACGTGCTCCTCGATGCCGATGGGCACGCCGTCGTATCCGACTTTGGCATTGCGCGTCGCGATGGGGCGCCGCGCATTACCGAAACGGGGATGGTGGTTGGAACGTGGGCGTATATGAGTCCGGAACAACGCACCGGCGACGCGCTGACCGCCGCGACCGATCAGTACGCGCTCGGCGTGCTCGCGTTTGAGGCGCTCACAGGTCGCCTGCCGTTCACGGGAACGGCGCGTGAGTTATTGCGCGCGCATTTGAACGACCCGGCGCCATCGATGCGCGGGTTACGCCCGGAGGTACCGGAAGACATCGACCAGATGGTGCAGCGCATGCTGGGCAAAACGGCGGAGGAGCGATTTCCGTCGTTGCGCGAGGTGGAGCGTGCGTTCCGCCGGTTGTCGCCGAACGAAAAAGCGACGACGGCGCTCATGGCAGCGCTGGCGCATCCGCGCGCTTCGTTGCTCGCGCGGTCTGCCCCAACGGAGCCCATGGCACCCGCCGCGATCGCGGCACCGCAGGCTCCAACGGTCACGACGCCGTCGCGTGCGCGATTGACGATGCTCATTGCAGGCATCGTTGTGATCGCGGCCGCCGTGGCTTGGCAGTGGCGCGCGCCAGCAGACTCGCCGGTGAGTGCCGCCGAAGGTGGCGCGGCGAGCGCGTCGACGGCGTCGCGCGATGGCGTGGCGGACGGACCCGGGAAGTTGGGTGCGCCCATTGCGAATACGCGACGTGATACCGGCGGGCTGCGCGCCGGCAATGCAGTGCCCGTGGATCAGTCCCCATCTCGTGCAGTCGTGACTGCGACGCCGGACGGACGTGCCGCCGGCAGCACAACGCTCCCAAACTCGACGCGGAACTCAGAGCAGCCCCAGCCACCGAACGCGGCGCCCGCGTTGACGCCGCCGGCTGCCGCACCTGCGCCCGTGGCGCGCGCATCGGAGCCGATCGCTCCCGCCGCGCGGTCGCTCCCAACGGTGACTGACGCGCGCCGCCTCGCGCGCGAGTTCGTGACGCAGCTCAACCAGCATCGGTGGAGCGAACTGAATGCAATGCCCAGCAGTGGTGGCGACGCCGCGTTACGCGCCGAGGTGATTCGGTTGTCACGCACCGCCACGGATTTTTCGGCGGGATTCGATCGCTTGCCCTCAGCGGCGGTCGCCGCTGGAGAACGCACCGAAATCGAGTTTGTGGTGGATCTCGAGTGGCGCGGCGGACGGCGGCTGGTGCTGGTGCGACTCAGCGCGGTACCAAGTGCAGACGGATGGCGCTCGGCGGAGTTTGCCGTTGAGGCGGTTCCCTAAGTCCTCACCGAACGATCGTGCTTGTCCTCAAGGCGCGGGGGGGAACCGCAGATGACGCGCAACAGCTGCGGCACGCACCGCACCTGCACCTCGCGCGACGCGGATTGGCGCCACTCGCCGTCGATTTCGTAACTCGGCGCGTGGTCAAAGGTGAACGCAAACTCTGACGCGCGCGTGCTGCGGACGAGCGGATGCCGCACGTGCGCACCGCGCAGGGCGCGCGCAAAGAGCGGAATGCGTGCCAATCCGCGGATGTCGCCAATCTCGACTGCGTCGAGCAGGCCGTCGGTGATTTGCGCGGTGGGCGCAATGCGGAATGCGCCGCCAAAGTTCATCCCGTTGGAGAGCACAAGCATCATGGCACGTCGCGCCGGTGCGGCGTCGGAGAACGTCAGCCCCGGATAGCGGAGGAGCTGCCGCAGTGCCGCGACGATATACACCGACGGCCCAGTCAGCCGCCCGCCGCGCACAATGTCTTCGAGTACCGCGACGTCAAAGCCAAAGCCGGCCACATTCAGGAACCAGTCGCCACCACCCTCATGTTCCACGCGTCCCATGTCGGCGTTCCACACGGTGTGCGCGCCGGTGACGAGCCGCGCCATCGCCTCTGGATTGCGCGACGGGGCGGGGAGGTTCTTGGCGAAATCATTGCCCGTGCCGCCGTCCACGAATGCCATGGCGACCGATGCGCGTGCCTCCGCCACTGCTGCGGCGCATTTACTCCAGGTGCCGTCGCCGCCAACTATCACGAGTGTGTCGGCGCCTTGTTGGAGCGCGTCTTGCACATCGCGGTGCTCTTCTCCCGCGGCGCGCGTGCGACGCACGTCCGACACGCCCACCGAATTGAACGCGGCGCTCACCCGTGGAAACAGGCGAGCGCCGCGTCCTCGTCCTGCAGCCGGATTCACCAACACGACAGTCCGCGTCATGTACGATGTCTCCGACGTTGCGCGCGGTGACCGGCTACCGCGCGAGGTTGCGCAACACGTACGGCAGGATGCCGCCGTTCTTGTAGTAGTTCAGTTCTTCCGGCGTGTCGATGCGACTGCGCACCTGGAACGTCTTGGTGACGCCGTCGGCGCCGACGGCCTTTACGGTGATCGTCGCGCGCGGAGACATTGTGTCGCTCAGTCCCTCGAGCGTGATCGTCTCAAATCCGGTGAGTCCAAGCGACTGACGTGTTTCGCCATTCACAAATTCGCACGGCACCACGCCCATCCCCACGAGGTTGGAGCGATGAATACGCTCGAACGTCTCAGCGATCACCGCGCGGACGCCGAGGAGCATCGTGCCCTTGGCTGCCCAGTCGCGGCTCGAGCCAGTGCCGTATTCCTTGCCGGCAATGATCACCAGCGGCGTGCCGCTCTTCTTGTACGCTTCGCTCGCCTCAAAGAAACTCGTCGGCTCGGCGTCGGGCGCGGTGCGCGTCCACCAGCCTTCCATGCCCGGCGTCAGTTCATTCTTGAGGCGGATATTCGCAAAGGTGCCGCGCATCATCACTTCGTGGTTGCCGCGGCGCGCGCCGTACGAGTTGAAATCCTTTTTGTCGACGCCGAGCGCTTTGAGCCACACACCAGCCGGCGACTTGTCGGCAATCGAACCTGCCGGCGAAATGTGGTCGGTCGTGATCGAATCGGCGAACATGCCGAGCACGCGCGCATTGGCAATCGGCTGCACGCCCGGCGGTGTCATGGTCATCCCTTCGAAGTACGGCGGATGCTTGACGTAGGTGGACTTGTCGTCCCACGTGTAGCGCGCGCCTGTGGGGACGGGAATCGCGCGCCACTGTTCGTCGCCGGCAAAGACGTCGGCGTATTGCTTGACGAAGTACTCGCGCTTCACGCTCGAGAGCACGACGTCCTCGACTTCCTTGGACGAGGGCCAAATATCCTTGAGGAACACCGGCGTGCCATCGGTGCCGGTGCCGATCGGCTCCGACGCAAAATCAATGTCCATGCGTCCAGCGAGCGCGTACGCCACCACCAGAGGCGGCGACGCGAGATAGTTGAAGCGCGTCTGCGGATTGACGCGCCCTTCGAAGTTGCGGTTGCCGCTGAGCACGGCCGCCACCGTCAACTTGCCGTCGTCGATTCCCTTGCTGATCACTTCGGGGAGCGGGCCAGAGTTGCCAATACAGGTGGTGCAGCCGTAACCGGCAATCTGGAATCCGAGTGCGTCGAGCGCGGGTTGCACGCCGGCTTTGTCGAAGTAATCCTTGGCCACTTTGGAGCCGGGGGCGAGTGACGTTTTCACCCACGGCTTGCTCGTGAGTCCCTTGGCGACTGCTTTCTGTGCGACCAGGCCCGCCGCGAGCATCACGCTCGGGTTCGAGGTGTTGGTGCACGAGGTGATCGCGGCAATGACTACTGCGCCATCGACGAGATCAAAATCTTTGCCGCGGTGCGACATGTGCTGCGCCTTTGACACCGGCGCGGGCTGTCCTTTACTCGCCGCGGCCTGCGCCTGCTGCTCCACGTGCGCCTGCAACGACGCACCGTAGTTGGCTTTCACGCTCGTGAGCGGAATCCGGTCCTGCGGCCGCTTGGGGCCGGCGAGACTCGGTACCACGGTCGAGAGATCGAGTTCGAGCGTGTCGGTGTAGACGGGGTCGGGCATGCCGGGCGCGCGGAACAGCCCCTGTGCCTTGCAGTACGCCTCCACCAACTGCACCTGATGCTCGGTGCGCCCGGAGAGGCGCAGATACTTGAGCGTTTCGGCGTCCACCGGGAAGAAGCCCATCGTCGCGCCGTACTCGGGCGCCATGTTGGCGATGGTGGCGCGGTCGGCGAGCGAGAGGCCGCCGAGTCCGTCGCCAAAGTATTCCACGAACTTGCCGACGACTTTCTTCTTGCGAAGCAGTTCCGTGCAGGTGAGCACGAGATCCGTGGCCGTAGCGCCCGTCGGGAGCTTTCCGGTGAGCTTGAAGCCGATGACATCAGGAATGAGCATCGACACCGGCTGGCCGAGCATCGCCGCCTCGGCTTCGATGCCGCCCACGCCCCAGCCGAGGACGCCGAGGCCGTTGATCATCGTGGTGTGCGAATCGGTGCCGACGAGCGAGTCGCAATACGCTGCTTTTTCGCCGCCTTCGTCACCGACAAACACCACCTGCCCGAGGTACTCGAGATTCACCTGATGGCAAATGCCCGTGCCCGGCGGAACGGCGCGGAAGTTCTTGAGCGCCGTCTGACCCCAGCGGAGAAACTGATAGCGCTCAAAGTTGCGCTCGTACTCGAGGTTCACGTTGATCATGAATGCCGCATCGGTGCCGTATTCGTCCACCTGCACCGAGTGGTCAATCACCAAATCCACCGGCTGCAGCGGATTGATTTTGGCCGGGTCGCCGCCGAGTGCCGCGAGGGCGTCGCGCATCGCGGCGAGGTCCACCACGCAGGGCACGCCGGTGAAGTCCTGCAGCAGGACGCGCGACGTGCGGAAGGCGATTTCCTTGTCCTTGGTCGCTTTCACATTCCACGAGGCCATCGACTGCACGTCGGCGGCCTTTACGAAGCCGCCATCTTCGTTCCGCAGCAGATTCTCGAGGAGAATCTTGAGCGAAAATGGCAGCGTGGCGACCGTGTTGCCGGCCAGCGACGCGAGGGCGTCGAGGCGATAGATGACGTAGGACTGCCCGTCCACTACGAGGGACGCGCGCGAACCGAACGAATTCTTGGATGTCATTGGCCGTATGTGCATTGCCCGCAAGAGGAATAGGTGCGGGCGGGTGATGGCCTGAGCCACTGACCGGAGCCATCGGCGCCGATCAGGCTACCTGAAATGTAATGCGAGAGGAGGCCGGAGGGGAAACACCCCTCCGGCCTCCTCTGACCATCACATCTTTGGGCCAGTGTTGGTCTCGAGCGTCTTGAGCAAGTCCTTCCATTCAAACTTGGCCGGCTTGCCGCGGACCCACTTCTCCATCCAGGTGAACTCGGCCATGGATTTCGTATACTGGTCGCGCGCCTCAGGAATGCCGTGCGTGTTGCCGGGGTACACATAGAACTCGGTGGGGACGCCGAGCTTCTTGAGCGCCATGTGGAGTTCTTCGCTCTGCGGACGCGGCACGCGCGGGTCGCCCTGCACGACGTGGATCATCGTGGGGGTCTTGGCGTTCTTGATGTACTTGATGGGCGACTGCGCAAACCAATGATCGAAGTCGTCGTACGGAAGCTTGTCGCCCATATACCACTGCCGCACGCGCTGCACATCGCTCTCGGCGTACATCGAGAGCCAGTTCATGGTGCCCGCGCCGGTGCTGATGGCCTTGAAGCGCGTGGTGTGCGTGAGGATCCAGTTCGACCAGTGACCGCCGGCGCTCCAACCGAGGGCGCCGAGCTGATTGCCGTCAACCAGGCCATCCTTGATGAGCTGATCCACGCCAGTCATAATGTCGTTGTAGCCCTTGGTGAAGTAGTCACCCTGGCTTTCGGTCTTGAACTTTTCGCCGTATTGCGTGGAGTTCCGATAGTTCGGCATGAGCACGGCATAACCAGCACCCGCATAGATCTGGGCGCCGTACCCGCCGTTGAACGTGAGCATATCGGCCGCGGCCGGACCGCCGTGAATCGCCACGATCAGCGGGTAGCGCGTGCCCTTCTGGTAGCCAACCGGCTTGAGGAGCACGCCGCAGGCCTGCGCACCGTCGGCGCTTTTCCAGCAGGTCTCTTCTTCTTCGCCGAGTGCAAAGCCGTCGGCCTGCGGATTGGGCTTGGTGAGTCGCACCCACGCGCTCTTGTTGCCGATCTGGGCGAGCGGTGCCGTGTACGATGACGGCGGAGTGCTGGGGTCCGTGTAGTTGATGAGCAGGGCGCCGCTCGTCTCATCGCGGTTGACGGAGATCGACGCGCGCAGGTCGGTGAGCTGTGTGACTTTGCCGCTCGCCACATCCACCGAGAAGAGCTGGGCGGTGGCACGCCATCCTTCGTTGAAATAGACCGTCTTGGAATCCGCACTCCACCAGCCGGCGTTCACATTGCCGTCCCAGCCCATGCCAAGCTTGCGCCATGTGCCGCCGCCAATGGGGCGCACATAGAGCTTGCGGTTCTTCATCATTTTGAAGTCGTCTTCGGCGCTGAAGGCGATGGTCTGCCCGTCGGGGGAGAAGCTGAGGGCGCTCTCGCCGATGTCCACGTTGTTCGTGAGCCGTTCGACCTTGCCGGTGCCGACGTCGAGCAGGTAGAGCTCGCTCGCGTCGCGCTCGTCGGTGGTGCCGCGGTAGAAGCGGTCATCGCGCGTGGCGTTGAACCCCACCCACTTGGCGTCGTCAGACATCGTGATGCCGGTGACGCTATACGACGAGTCGCTCGTGAGCCGCTTGGTGGCGCGCGACGCGAGGTCGAGCATCCACAGGTGCACGCGCGGCGTTTCGGCGTTGCGGATCATCACGCCGAAGTGGGCATCCGTGCGGCGGCGTTCGTCGGTGAGCGTGGTGTCGGGCGCGAGGAAGAACAGCTTGGTGCCGTCCTTCGAGAGCTGCCACTGACCCACCGGCGTCGGGTGACGCGTGAGTTGCACGGCTGGTGCGTCGAGCGCGCCGCCGGGAACGGCCCACAGTTGCTGCGTCTCGGCGCGACCGCCGGTAAAGAGCAACCATTTGCCGTCGCGGGTAAACTGGAACTGTCCTACGCCGCCCGTGGCGTCGGTGATCTTCCGTGCTTCGCCGCCGTCGGCGCGCATGTAGTACAGCTGATTGCCGCCGCCCGCGCCGCCCGCTCCTGCGCCACCACCGCGACCTGCGGCCGGTGCGGCCGCGCCCGCCGCCGTTGGCGTGTCACGGTTGGAGGCGAACACAAAGCCTCCGTCCGGCGCCCACCGCGGCGAGAGTTCGTCTTTGTCCTTGCTAAAGGTGAGCTGCCGCGTGGAGGGCAACCCGTCCTGCAGGCTTACCAAATAGACGTCCGACTGCCGACGCGCCTGCTTCCAGTCCGGCGTGGAGATCGTATAGAGCCCCCATTTGCCATCGGGACTCACGGCGGGTGCGCTGGCCTGTCGCATGTCCTGAACATCTAGGAAGGTCATCGGCCGTTTGGCCGATTGCGCCGCGAGTGGGGCGGCGAGGAGTAGGGGCCATACGCGGGAGAGCATCGATCGCATCACGTCCTCCAAAAAAGGCGGGCTCATTGAGATCACAAGTACATGGCGTCCAGTCCGTCCTCCGTCAATACGGCGGAGCCCGTCGACCCGTTCGACAGGCGCCGTTCCGACCGCCGCCAGCGCCGCGCGTCAGTCGGCGTCGGGGTGGGGGTCGAGGGTCTGGAACTCCATGGTGGTGCGGCGGAGGTCGCCTTCGACGACGGTGACGCCAATGGCGTCGGTCGGGCACTGGTGCACAAAATCGCCGTCGGCTCGCGACCATTCCACATCGGGGGTGACGACGCGTGCTTTTCCCGAGACGTCCATTTCCATGATGTCCGGTGCCATGACGGCGCACAGGCGGCATCCAATGCAACGCTCACGGTCTACGCTCAGCTCCAAGCGGCGGATCGGGTAGACACCGCCGGTTGCCAGCAGCGATTCCCCGGCACGGTCGAGGGCGTCGTGCGCAGCCTCGTATCCGAGTTGGATGATGCGCTCGGTGTGCGTGAAGTTAAACCAGTTGAAGTGCCACACGGCGGGGCGCACGAGTAGCAGTGGCGGCCCCGCCCAATTGGCGAGCTGCGAGGTCTGCAGCGACTTCATCATGGTCTGCGCCGCGCGCATGTAGATGGCCGCGAATCCTTTTTCTTTAATCCGCCGCGCCGCTGCCAGACTCGTGCTTCCAACGTCTACGCCGATCATCGCATCCATTCCCTGCATAGACACGCCGACGGGGAGGTTGTCCATCACACCGCCGTCCACACAGGTATGCCCCTTTATGGTGCGCGGCGGAAAGAATCCTGGGAGTGCGCACGACGCATACACGGCGTCCGCGACCGACACGTCTTGCAGGCCAGGCAGCCCCCACACCACCTGCGACCCTCGCTCAATATCCACCGTATTCACGAGGAGCGGGATGTCGAGTTGCCGAAACGTCGTGGCCGGCACGATGGCGTCAATCACGTCCTGCAGCGGCGCCTCGAGATACAGCGACGGTGACAGCATGCGACGCGTCACCATGTGCATGTGATCAATGCGAAATAAATCTTTGCGCGAGAGGCTCAACGCGTGCTTCTTCATCTCTGCCACGGGCATGCCGCCCGCGTATGCAGCCGCGATCAGCGCACCGATGCTCGTCCCCGACACCAGTGACGGGCGCACGCCGCGTTCCTCGAGCGCCTGAAACACGCCGATGTGGGCGAAGCCCTTAAGCCCGCCGCCGCCGAGTACCAGCGCGAGGCGCTCGGGGAGGCGGGGAAGCGGGCGATGGTCAATCACTCGAGGAATTTGTACAGCCCGTACAAGCCGGTCACGGCTCCGCCCAACATCACCAACGTGCCGGGCGTCCCGCGGATCACCGCGCCCACGACGAGCGCCGCCCCACCGACGATCATCAGCGCGCGATTGCGCGACGTGTCGGTGCGGCGCGGAGCTGGCGGCGTCAGCGCCGGCGCCGCTTCCGTGAGTCCAATGCGTTCGCTGGCGAGCGACGGACCCGCTGGGCGCGTCGCGATTGGCTCGGCAACATTGGCGGATGGCGTGGCGACGACGTGTTCCGTCGGAGTACTGGTGGCGGTCGCGGCGCTGGGCGTGACGGCTGTCGTGTTCGAAGTCGTGGTGGATTGCGCGTCGAGGTGCGCGGTCGCGACGAGCGCAAACAAAAGACAGGCAGACAGTGGGCGCATGGGAAAGACTCCGAAAAGCGTGAGAGCATGGACGCGGTGCATCCTGCTGTTCAAGAGGATACCTTTGCTGCTCCTCTCCCAACAAGAGCGCCGCGTGCCAGATCAAGACACCACACCCATTCCGTCGGGCCCGTCGGGCGAGCGCGCGCTCCAGCGATCGCTGGGGGTACGCCCCCTCGCGGCGAGCATCGTAAACGTCACCGTCGGCGGGGGCATTTTTGTGGTCCCGGCCATCGTCGCGGCCACGCTGGGTGCTGCCGCGCCACTCGCATATCTCGTGTGCGCCGTGGCCTTTGGACTCATCGTGATGTGCTTTGCGGAGGCGGGAAGCCGCGTCGCCCTCACGGGTGGCCCCTACATGTATGTGGGGCGCGTCTTCGGCCCCTTCGTGGGCTACCTCAGTAACGTGCTGCTCTGGATGCTCGGCACCATCGCGCACGCCGCGGTCGCCAGCCTTTTTGCGCAGGCGCTCAACGCGCTCGTGCCGGGCATTGGCATTGGCGTGGCGCGCGTCGTGATGATCGTGAGCGTTTTTGCACTCTTTGCCTTTATCAACTCGCGCGGCGTACAGCAGGGCGCGCGCCTCATTGAAATCGCCACCGTCGCCAAGTTGCTGCCGTTGCTGGTGTTCGTGGTGTCGGGCGCCTTCGTGATGACGTCGGCGAATCTAGTGTGGCCGGCCATGCCCTCGGTTGCGGATATCGGGCGGACCTCCATCGTCCTCGTCTTTGCATTCTCAGGCATCGAAAGCGCGCTGGTGCCGAGCGGCGAAGTGCGTGATCCTGCGCGTACGGTGCCGCGTGCGATCGCATTGGCGATGATTGCGATTACGCTGCTCTACGTCGTGGTGCAGGTGGTGGCGCAGGGCGTGCTCGGCGCGTCGCTCCCCACGCACACGGATGCGCCGCTCGCCGCCGCCGCGCGCGTCGCGCTTGGGCCCGTCGGTGGGTTCCTGCTGATGATCGGCGCCGCGGTGTCGATGTTCGGCTACCTCACGGGCATGATGCTCGCCATGCCGCGCGCGCTCTTTGCGTTTGCTCGCGACGGATATCTGCCGGCCTTCTTCGCGAAAGTGGACGCCCGCACGCATGTCCCGGCCAACGCCATTTACGCCCATGCCGTGGCAGTGACGCTCCTGGCACTGTCGGGAAGTTTTCAGTCGCTGGCGGTGCTCTCGAACATTTCGGCACTGCTGTTGTACGGCCTGTGTAGCGTGGCCGCCTTTGAGCTGCGCCGGCGCAACGTGCAGGAAGTCGGCGTCCCCTTCCGCGTGCCCGGCGGCGCCGTGGTGCCGTGGCTGAGCGTGCTCGTCATCCTGTTCCTGTTGCGGAGCGCGACGGCCGAGGAAATGCGCGCCGTTGGGGGCACGCTCGCGGTCGGCGCGGTGCTCTACCTGTTCCGCCGCAAGCAGGTCGCGTCCACCTGATGGCGCGGCCGGCGCATCCGACGTGGCCGCGACTGGCCTCGTCTCGTCGACGCGCGTAACATTCGACTACGCCTCCCCTTCACCAGAGTCCTATGCCGCCGACCCCGGAAAAACTTCGCAAGCAGTACGTCAACACTGATTATCCCAACGTCGTGATGCGCTTTGAAGACGGCCACGAAATCGTCGTCAAGCGCGGCGTCGGGAAATCGTTCGACGTCTATGCCGGCGAGACCGTGAAGTTGCTGGCCGTCTTCGACCCCGACGCGCGCGAGCGCGAACTGGTGGGCACGCGAAAGGCCGAAGAGTTCGACAACGCCTGATCAGCCGACGGCATCGCGTTCCGGGTTCGGAACGCCACGCCGTCCCTCTCGACCTAGCGTGAGTCCTATCCCACCCATCGTGCGCCTCTCCGAGGCCGTCGCCGCCGCCCGTCAGAGCGGCGCGCCCGTGGTGGCGCTCGAAAGCTCCGTGCTCGCGCAGGGGTTGCCCGAGCCCGCCAATCGGCAGGCGGACGAGCGTATGCGCACCGCAGTTGCCGTACGCGGCGCGGTGCCAGCGATAACGGCCGTCGTGCGCGGCGTGCCGACCATCGGCCTCGACGGCGCTGATCTCGAGCGCTTTCTCTGCCGAGATGGTGTGCAAAAGGTGTCCGCCCGCGACCTCCCTTGGGCCGTCGCCACGGGTGCCGACGGTGCAACAACCGTTGCGGCCACGCTCGCACTTTGCACCGAAGCGCAGCTCCGCGTGTTCGCGACGGGCGGCATCGGAGGGGTGCACCGCGAGGCGCCCTTCGACGAATCGGCCGACCTGCTCGAGCTGTCACGGTCGCCGGTCATCACGGTTTGCGCGGGCGCCAAGTCCATCCTCGACCTTCCGGCCACCGTGGAGCGGCTCGAAACGCTCGGCGTGACCGTCATCGGCTACGAGACCGATGAGTTTCCGGGGTTTTTTACCCGCCACACAGGACTCGCGTTGTCCGCTTCCACAACGAGCGTGGCGCGGATTGCCGATACGTTCCAGGCGCAGATTGCGCTCGGGCGACCGTCTGCCTTGCTGGTGGTGCAGGCACCACCGGCGCGTGAGGCGCTGGATGGTCGTGAGGTGGATGCTGCCGTGACGGCCGCGCTCGCCGAGGCGCGAGCGGCCGGAATCCGTGGCGCGCAGGTCACCCCATTTTTGCTCGCCGCAGTCGAACGGGCCACTGGGGGCCGGTCGTTGCAAGCCAACCTAGCCCTCCTCGAGGCCAATGCGTCGTTGGCCGCTGCCATCGCGGTGGAACTGGGGGCACGGTCGGCGTGAGGGTTGGTGTATTGAAAGTCCCCTGCACCTGTTGTTAGGTTGCTCATTACTACTCTGAGCTGGAGGTCGGTCCGGCAATGCCCTCTCCGTTTCTCAGTTCCGAAGAGTATGACGAGCGCGCGCATGAGCTGTATAACGAGGGCAACTACGACGAAGCGCTCTCAACGCTCCGCGAAGGGCTTGCCCTCTACCCCAATGCGGTAGAGCTCCACGTCGGCGTCGGCTATGCGCGTCTCGCGCGCGACGAGTTCGCGTGGGCGCGTCGGAGTTTCGAGGAATCGCTCGTGCTCGATCCCGATCACGAAGACGCGCTCGCCGGCCTCGGGGAGACGCTGCTCAAGTTCGGTCAGACCAGCGGCGCCAGCAAAGCCTTCCAGCGCATTCTGGAACTTGGCTATCAGGACGATGTCGAGCTGATGCTACAGGTCGGTCGCGCGCTCTTCCGTGACGGCATGATGGAAGAGGCCAAACAGTTTCTCAACGTGGCGATACAGCAAGAACCGGATCACGTCGAAGGCCGAGCGATGATCGGCTATGTTGAGCACCGCCTCGGCAATGATGATGTTGCCATCGATGCGCTTCGTCGGGTGCTACAGATCGACCCCGAATTCAGCGAGGCCCGCATTTATCTCGGGAACCTCCTGTTCGACCGCGGTGATTTCGACACGGCGTTGTACCACTTTGAGCGCACGTTGCCGGAGGATCACTGGGACGAGTTAGGGATCTGGCGACTCGTGGAACTGCGCAAAAGCACGTATCATCTCTCGGACAACGACCCGTCGCTCAAAATTTGGGACGAGCGGCTTGCCGAACTCACGGGCGATCAGGACGCAATTGACGAGATGCTGAGTGAAATCGAACGGGCCGCCGAAAACGCCGACGAACAGGAGGCGCGCGGGCAGCTCGAGCTGTTCGGCGCGCTGCTGGCCGACCTCGGTGAGCAAAAGCAGGCCGTCGTGCATCACGTGGTGGGGCGCGATGGACGCAGCTACGACGGCTCGTGGGACGAGATCGTCGAGCAGCTCCGCGAGCACTCGATGTCCAGCGGTCAAACCATCGAGGAGTACATGCAGAACGAATCGCGACGTGGGTTGTCGCTGACCGGACATTTGATTTCCACCACTACGACCGAAAGTTTTGTCCGCGACTGCGCCGACGCCGGCCTCCTGCGGATCGTCAGCTGACGCGCGCTCGCCCTTCGTCTCCCAGAGGAGCCTCATGATCGTCCTCCGGGACGTCGCCAAGACGTATCGCTCGCCGTTCGGCAAACCAGTGCACGCCGTGCAGGACGTGACGCTCGAGATTGGCGCGGGAGAAATCCTCGGTATCGCGGGCCCCAACGGCGCGGGCAAAAGCACGTTGCTCGCGCTGATGCTCGGTTTTCTCCAACCGACGCGCGGCACCATCACCATCGACGGGCTCGCCCCGCGGCGCTATGTCGAGCGCTCCGGCGTGAGTTACCTGCCCGAACTAATGGCGCTGCCGCCGTACTGGACCCTCAACTCCGCATTGTACCGTCTCGCGGTCCTCTCCGGCGTGTCGGCCGATCGGCTCGACGCCGAAGTGGATCGCGTGGTCGAGGCGCTCGCCATTGGTGAGCATCGCGGCAAGCGGCTCAAGGCGCTCTCCAAGGGAAACTTTCAGCGCCTCGGACTCGCGCAAGCGCTGCTGCTCGATGCACGGGTGGTCATTTTTGACGAACCCACGCACGGGCTCGATCCCGTGTGGACGCAAAAGTTTCGTGATCTCGTCATCCAGCTGCGGCGGCCCGACCGCACGATCATTATCGCCTCGCACAATCTCGATGAACTCGAACGGCTCGCTGATCGTGTGGCCATTATCGACAAGGGGCGCATTCAGCGCATCGTTGAAGTGAAGGGCGGGGGCGTGACCCCCGACCGCATGGCCTTCCGTATTCGTGTTGCCGCGGGCGCAGACGCCTTGTTGGCGCGGCTCCCCGGCGCCGCGCTGGAGGGCAACGGCGAGATTGTGGTGCCGATCATCAGCGTGCTCGAGTTAAATACGGCCCTCACCGCGGCCATCGCCGAGGGAACGCTCGTGACCGCACTGGTGCCGAGTGAGAGTGCGCTGGAGCGGGCCTTTCATTCTGCCGTGGGGACCCCCGCATGAGCCCGTTCAGGATCGCACGGTATGCGCGTTATCAGGTGGGCGACTACCTGATGCAGCGCGGCGCGCTGCCATTTTTTCTCGTGCTGATGCTCGCCGCCATCCCGCGCTTTGGCATGACCCACAACGCGGGGCCAAACTTCTGGACCTCGCCCGACGGGCAGAATTTCGCGAAGCAAATGTTTCTGAACACCATCACGAACTTCCTTCCGCTCGGCGCGTATTTCGCCGTCGTCGGGTTGCTCTCTGGAGATCGGCAGAAAGGACATTTCCGTTTTCTGTTCTCCAAGCCGGTGGCCATGGATCGCTATTACTTGCAGGCGATGCTGCTGCATGGCGCGGCATTCGTGGCACTGTTTGGCGTGTTGGCCTGGGGGTGGGGCCTTGCGACCACGCACGTGTCGGTGTGGGGCGCCGTGCAGGCGGCGGCACTCACGTGGGTGTTGCTCGGCGGCATCGGCCTTGCCCTCGGTGCACTCACGCGGTTTGACGGTGGCGTGCTGATGGTGTCGTATCTCGCGGCGACCATTACGCAGCAACTCTCCGCGACGGCCAATGACGCGGTGCCGAGCTGGGTGGCGGTGTTGGCGCGCGTGTTGCCGCCGGCTCAGGCGCTCGATCAAACGCGCGGCGCACTGTACAGTGGCCAACCGATTGATCTGTCGAAGTTCTGGCTCGTGGTAGGATACGGAGCCGGGGCATGGTTGGTGGGATGGATCGCGCTGCGACGAGGATCGTTGCAGCGATGACAAAGCCGGCCCCCCGCCTGCTGGACAGTGTCATCGCGCCGGACTCGGTGCACCGCACGACGCTCGCCAACGGATTGCGCGTGCTCGTGCGCCGCGATCGGCGCGCGCCGGTCGTGGCAATCGTGACCTACGTCAAGGCCGGCTACTTCGACGAAACCGACGCGCAGGTCGGCATCGCGCACGTCCTCGAACATATGTACTTCAAGGGGACCCCCACGCGCGGCGTGGGACAAATCGCGCGCGAAACCAAAGCGAGCGGCGGCTATCTCAACGCCGGCACGATCTACGATCACACGCACTATTACACGGTGCTGCCGTCCTCGGGGCTCGCGGCGGGGATTGCGGTGCAAGCCGACGCCTACGCGAACTCGGTGATTGATGCCGGCGAACTCGCGCGCGAACTCGAAGTGATTATCGAAGAGGTCAAGCGCAAACACGACAACCCCGCGTCGCTGGCCACGGAGACGCTGTTCGAAAAACTGCACGACGTGCATCGCATTCGCCGGTGGCGCATGGGGCGTGAGGACGCGCTCCGCGCTTTTACCCGCGATGACTTGGTGCGGTTTTATCGCAACTACTATCGCCCGTCCAACACCGTGCTCGCGGTCGTCGGCGATGTGGATCCCGCCGAGGCCATCGCGCTGGTGGAGCAGCACTATGGCCGGATTCCAGACGGTGTCGTGCGGCGCACGCCTGGCGCGGACGAGCCAACCGCGTCCGTCGAGGCATTTCGGTACCACGAGTTTCACGGTGACGTCGCCCAAGCGGAACTGTTGATGGGCTGGCGCACGCCAGGCACCGATCACCCGGACACCCCGGCCCTCGACGTCCTTGCCACGTTGCTCGGCGGCGGACGCGCATCGCGGTTGTACCGCGCGGTGCGCGAGCGCCGCCTCGCGTCCTCCATCTCCGCCAACAACTACACGCCCACCGATCTCGGCGTCTTCATTGTGCACGCTGCCGCGCGCGCCGACAGCAGCGTTGCCGCACTCGGCGCCGCGTGGGATCAAGTGCGGCGCGTGCGCGACGGCGATGTGACGGCGCACGAAGTGTTACGTGCGCGTCGCGTGCTCGAGGCCGCGTGGCTCCGGCGCTGTGAGACGATGGAAGGGCAAGCCAATCACCTCGCCGCGTGGGAACTGCTCGGCGATTGGCAGATGGGCTCCGACTACGTCGAGCGCATGCTGGCGGTGGATGCCGCCGCTGTGACCGACGTGGCCCAACGCTGGCTCGCGCCCGAGCGCGCGGCCGTCGTTGCGTACCGCCCGTCCGCGGCATCCGCCTTTGCCTCGAGCGCCGCCGACATGCTTGGCCAACTGAATGCGCAAACGCCCGAGTCGCTGAGCGCGATTGGTCGGCCGCCGTCTCCCACGCCGGTGCCCGGCGCACGCGGCTGGGTGTTTGAGCGCGAAGAAGCAGGCGTCCACATCTTCCGCACCGCGAGCGGCGTGCCCTTGCTCGTGCAGCGGCATCCGGGCTCCATCGGCTACTTCGGGTGGTTCGTGCGCGGCGGCGCGACCGACGAAACGGCGGCCAATAGCGGCATCACCACGCTGATGGCGCGCACGTCACTGAAGGGAACCGCACGACGGACCGCCGAGCGGATTGCCGAGGATAGTGAATATTTGGGCGGCGTGTTATCGGCGGCCGCGAACGCTGACGGCTTTCAGTGGACCATCTCCGTGCCGGCGCGCCGACTCGAGGAGGCCGCCGAGTTGCTGGCGGATGTGGTACAGCGTCCGTCCTATGGTGCGTCGGCACTGGAGTCTGAACGTGCGGTGGCGCTGGCCAACATCGCGTCGTTGCGCGACGACATGTACCGCTGGCCGATCGCGCTCGCCACAAGCGCCGCGTGGGAAGGGGATTCCTACGGACGGTCCGTGTTGGGGACCGCAGAGAGCGTGCGTGCTATTGATTCCGACGCGCTGCATCGCTGGCACGCGGCGCAGGCGCTCGAAGCGCCCGGTGTACTCGTGTGTGTGGCCGATGCGGATCCTGACGATGTGGCCTCGATGGTCGCTCGGTACTTTGGGTCGCTTTCGCCCGCTACAGGGAACACAACAGCGCCGCCGCCTTGGCCAACGGCCGCGGTGGAACGTGCTGATCCCCGCGACAAGTCGCAGAGCGCGCTGGCGATGCTCTTTCCGGGCGCCTCGCGCGGTGATGAATCCCGATTCGACGCCGCGATGCTCGCCGGCGTCGCCAGCGGCCTCGGCGGTCGTTTCTTTTCGGAGCTCCGCGAACGGCAGTCGCTCGCCTACACCGTGATGGCCTCCGCCGTGCCGCGCTACCGAGCTGGTGCATTCGCCGCGTACATCGCGATGTCGCCGGAAAAGGAAATGGCGGCGCGCGACGGTTTGCTTGCGCAGTTCGCGCGCTTTTGTGAAGCAGACGTCACCGACGACGAGCTCACGCATGCCAAACGGTATGCGCTTGGATCGTGGGCCATTCATCGGGAGAGCGGCGGCGCCGTGGCTGGCGATATGGCCGACGCGTGGCTCTTTGGCCATTCGCTCAAGGAGCTCGCGGACTACGAAACGCGCATCCGGCACGTGACCGCACGCGATATGCGTGCTGCAGCGCGACGCTGGTTTGATCCGGCTCGGCGTATTGAAGGAATCGTGCGCGGGCGCGGCGGCTGAGACCACGCCGGGTCGCGTCCCGCGCACGGTGCTCGTGGGCGCGAACCGCTATCGTGATGACGCCGGCAGGAATCCGAGCGCTCGGTTGAGCCAGCGCACCATCGGGAGCATCGCGGTGTAGTCCTTCATGGCCGTGTCCACCACGCGCGGTGATAGCACGTCCTTGTCGGAATAGCTGCGGCCCACCGTAAACGAGTTGAAGCGCAGCCATCGTTCGGCGGCGTGCCCTTCCTCGTAGCCGCGCGGCAACCGTTTGAGCAACACGCCCGGCTCGTCGTCGGTCAGACCGCCGAAGCGTTTGCGGAAGGCAGGGGCGAGCACGGCACGCTCCCAGCCTTTGAGGTCGGCATCGAAATGTTCGCGCACTTTGGTGAGGAGGTGGCGCGGCGGCATCCAGAGTCCCGCTGCCACCATGGACGCGCCCGGCTCGATGTGAAAGTAAAATCCCGCGCCGCCATCGATTTCCTTGCCCACGCCGCGTCCCGGCGATCGGTGGAAGACCCAGAGCGCGGCGTGAGTTTTGTACGGGGATTTGTCTTTGCTAAAGCGCACATCGCGATGAATGCGGAAGAGCGAACGCTTGCGGTCGCCCACAAACTCCGGCGCCAGCGTGGCAAAGCGCACGTCGAGTTCTTCGGCGAGGGCCCGGAGCGGTGTGAGGACGGCACGTTCGTAGCGCGGGCGATTTTCCTCAAACCATTCGCGACGGTTGTTGCGTTTGAGGGCGCGCAGAAACGTGAGGGTTTCGGCGGTGAAGAGCTGGATCGCCGGCGTCATGGCGTGGGGGAGATGAAGGGTTCGGACAACGAGAGAATGAGCTGTTGCAGATCGGCGACCGCAGGACGCCAGCGTCCATTCGCAGCGCGGAGTCCTGTGACGCGGTCGTAGTCGCCCGCCTGCGCCACGACGACCCCCCGCACCCCAGCGCGCGCCGCCGCCCACGCCAACACGTGGTGAAGGAGTCGCCGCTGCGCCGACTCCCCAAAGGTGAGCGGTGCACCTTCCGCGAGCACCCAGTACTCGCGCGGCAATGTGGCGCGCGCCATCCAACCGTCGAGGGCGGCAAGTCCGTCCGCATCGCGCCGCGCGCCGCGCACGCTGGGCGTGAGCGAGAGCAAGACGGCGTCAATGCCGAATCCCCCAGCGTCCGTCACCATCGCCGCGTCGCTCGCGTTGTCGCCGCGCACCAGTAACGCCACGTGCGTCGCCGGCCGTAGGCGATGCGCCAACGTCGCGGCCTCGCGAGCGTCGGCAACGGTGCGAACGTCGCGGAGCACGAGATAGTCCGGACGGAGCCGACGCATGACCGCTTCCACGTCGCGCTCCGCAGGAGCAATCGACACCATCAACAGCGTGGAGTCGCGACGTGCGGGCTCCAACGCCCGTTGCAACGAGTCGAGGGCGGCCGCCGTGCCTCCGCCCTTGGCAACACGCACAAATAGCGCGCCAACGCCGAGCGTGTCCGCGAGCTCAAGGTCGGCGCGCAACGCCGTGGCCGACGGGACCGCGCGCACTTCCGGGAGAATCGAGAGCGCGGTGACGAACGGACTCGCGCTCGGTGACTCAGGGCGTGTAGCACCAAACGGCGCATAGCTCGCGGTGGCCTCGAGTGCGGGTGGATAGGCGAGTGCCACCACCGTCACGACCGCCGCCGCGCACACCGCCAGCACGTACTGCGCCGCGCGCCGCATCGCGCCGGCATCGCTCGCCGCGCCGATCACCAGGGGCATCGGGGCGAGCCACGCACCGACAAGCGTGATCGGTCCAAGCCAATGCGCCAGTGCACTCGCGTGCGCCACGGCCACAGCCTGCAGTTCCCACGGCAATGCCGTGCGCGCTCCAGCAATGGTGACAGACGCCGTACAGAGCACCACGGCGTTCCACGCCGCCACCGGCAGCGCCACCAGCCAGTGCGTGCGTCGCGTCACCGCCGCCGTAATCGCCAACAGCAACGCGAGGAGTGCGACCACCGCGAGCAGCGGGTGGATGATGTGCACAGCACGCGCGGTTTCCGCGGCGTGCGCCGCCACCCAGACGAGCAATGCCGGCACGGTCAAGAACGCCACGAGCGCGGCGAGCGTGCGATGCAGCCGCGTAAGCTTGAGTGACTGCGCGGCACGACTGCCCTCGATCACATTCCAGGCGGCGCCGATCACCAGAAGCGCGACGTACGCCAGCGCCGGACGACTCACCCGCGTTCCAGTCGACCAGGCCGAGCCTCTGCCACTCCCAAACGACGGGCAAAGACGTCCACCGCCTTCTGGGGATCGCGTCCCTGCGGCAGCAGCAAGTCGAGCAGGAGCAGCTCGCGTGCGGGTACCGTGTGTACGGTGACGTGCCCAATGTCGAGCAGCAACACGGCGGCCACGCCGTCGCGCGGTAGCGTGCGCACGAGCGGTGGCTCCGCCGTGGAAAGCCCCGCCGCTCCGGCCGCACTCAACATCAAGCCGGAGAGCGCCGAGGCGTCGCGCAACAACGCGGCCGCCACGCCGCGGAAGTCTGCGGTGCGGTGGACGAGGAGGGGCACGCCGAGCGGTTGGGTCATGCGGTGGCCTCGCGGAGGGCGAGAGGCTAGAACATGCTCATCGCGAGGAACGAACGCAGTGAGTCGTTCGTCGATCGCAGGCGCATCGAGAGGACGCGCACGCACGACCAGAGCACTTTGTGCGCGAGTTCGCGATTGAAGTCGAGCAGCAGTTCAAAGTCCGGTCGCGAGATCGTGAGGCAGCGGGTGCCGCCATTGGAGATCGCATCGGTGGAGCGCTCGCTGCGGTCGAACACCGACATCTCGCCAAATAGGGCGCCCGCCTTGAGCACCGCCAGCGCTTCCTCTCCGCTGCCGGGAATGTTGCGGCTGATGCGCA
This sequence comes from Gemmatimonadota bacterium, assembly GCA_026387915.1. Lineage (NCBI taxonomy): Bacteria > Pseudomonadati > Gemmatimonadota > Gemmatimonadota bacterium. The sequence continues at coordinate 297,480 of JAPLKS010000007.1, read as the reverse complement.
CCTCCCCCAGCACTATCAAGTACAGCCGATTGCCAGGCTCCCCCTCACGGAAGACATACTCGCCGCTTACATACTCTTGCGGGCGACATACCTCGGCGACGCGGGCGAGTTCGCCGTCGTCGAGATCCTTGAAAATGGCGACATGCCGCAGCAGGTCGGTGACGTCAGCCATGGGCGTAGATCCGGGGCAGGAGGGACTACGGGCGAAGCTAGAGCGCGCGTGCAACGCTGGCAAGCGCGTCCGCCGCCGTCTAGCTTCAACGCACTATGAAGAAGGGCGACTCGCTCGCGACGCTCCCGAACGTCATCTCGCTCTCGCGACTGGCGTTCGCCGCCGCGTTCGTCTTGTGGAAGGACACCGACGTGCGTCTCGCGCTTATCGCGGCCGCCGGTGTGACCGATTTCCTCGACGGCTACATCGCGCGCACCCGCGGCACCACGAGCCGGTGGGGGGCGCTCATCGACCCCGTCGCCGACCGCTTCTTCGTGTTCGCCGCCGTCTGCTCGCTGCTCTTCGACGATGTGATCGGGACCTGGCAGTATGCCATCTTCATTCTCCGCGACTTCATGACCGCCGTAGGGTTCCTCACCGCGCGCGTGATGCCGAGTTTGCGCAAAGTGACGTTCGTCGCGCGGCAGAGCGGCAAGGTGGTCACGGTGCTCCAGTTGGCGACCCTCGCCTTCGTCTTCTTGCGCCCCGCGCTGGTCCCCTGGTCCTTGGCCCTCATCGGCGTGGCGTCCGTCTATTCCGTTATCGACTACACCTGGGCGTTGCATCGGGCGCGGGCCCGTGGGTAGGCGCGTCACAGGGGGTGCGAGGCGAGCGCCGCGTGTGGGAGTATCGCTGCTGGCGCTGCTGGCTCTCCTCAGTTTCGCCGGTACGGCTCTCGCGCAGCAGGCGCCGACCATTGGCGCCGACTTCCAACCGGAGCTCAGAGCCGACCTTCTGGTGCGTGGCGCACCGGCGCTCGAACTGGGTGCGGGGTTCATCCTGAGCGCCGGCTACTACGCACGCATCGCCGTTGATGCCGCGGCCGGAGGCGATTGGAACAACGGTCGCGCGAGCAGCTCAGCTCGCGTCGACGCCACCACACGTTTTCTGCTCGACCCTTTTGGCGAACTTCCGTGGGGCTACTACGGCGGGGGCGGCGTATCGCTCCGGTGGTCCGAGCGCGAGCGGGCGCAGGGCTATCTGCTGCTGGTGGCTGGCATCGAAGGACCCGTGCGCGGCGGGTGGCGCCCAGCCGTTGAACTGGGGCTTGGTGGCGGCGTGCGCGTCGGGATGGTGCTACGACGTGCGCGGAACAGCGCGCGATAACGCACTCGGGTACGGGCGCGGCGCGGCGAATCCCGGCGGGGGACGCCGTCGGCGGTGGAAACCCAGAAGCGTCGCGGCGAACGAAAAACGGGGAAGCCAGTTGGCATCCCCGTTTCTAAAACCGTTGCTACGCCGAAATCGCTTGGTTCGTCTTGGCAGGCTGTGCGAACCGCTCGCCCAGCGTGCGGAGACCGGCGAGGTCCGTGGCGGCAAGTTCAAAATACCGCTCGGCCATGTATGCCATTGTCTCGTCGAACCATTCCTTCTGGTGCTCGGGGTCGGAACCCTGAACGTCGCACCGCATGATGTGCTGAAACAACTCGTCCCGAGCCTGGTCCATGGGCGTCGGTTCGACACTCGCACGGCGCGGGGCTCTGATTGTCTTCTTATGGCTCATTTATACGGGCTTAAGGTTTAAAGCTATCCTGATAAAAATAACCAATCCGAGGCCCGAATCCTAGGGTTACTCGGTATCCTTTTGGCGTTGAGTAACCCACTCAACCAGTAGGGCCGCGAGTTCCTCGGGTGCATCTTCAGGCACCAGACGCGATGCCTGAGGAATCCGACGCAGCGTGCCGTCTGGGAGTCGAGCCGCCAGCTGGGAGGACACCGCCTCTGGCACCCAAGGGTCCCGTTCGCCCCGAATCACCAACGTCGGGGCGCTCACCCGCTCCCATTCTACGCCCCGCAGGGCGCGGTCGTTGATCGCCCGGGCGATGGCCAGGAGTTGCCGCGTCCCTTCGCTCCCAACGAACGGCGCGAGGTAGCGGAGGACGAGCGCCTCAGGCATGTGCGCGGCATCCGTCACCCCCTGCTCGAGCAGCGGTGCGAGCAGGAGCCGTGCGCCCATTTGTCCTCGCGAAGCGTCAAACAGGTTGCGGGCCGCCAACCGCTGCAGGAGCGCCAAGTCGTCGGCGCGAGGTGCCGCGGGGTCCACGGGGTTGATCAGCACGAGTGAGCGAACGCGCGCGGGGCGTCGGGCGGCCAGCGCCAGCGCCACCGCACATCCCACGTCGAGTGCCACGACATCCGCGCTCGAGACGCGCAGCACCGTGAGCGCCTGATCGAGATACGCCGCCTGCGCGGTGATGCCGTAGTCGGCCTCTGCGGCGCGATCCGACTCGCCGTGGCCGAAGAGATCCACTGCGTACGCGGTGACTTGGCCCAGCGGCAGCGCCGGCGCGACCGCGCGCCAGAGGAAACTCGACGTCCCAAACCCGTGTACAAAGACGACGGCCCGATCGCCAAAGCCGAAGCGGGCGACATGCAGGGCGCCGGGGCCCACAGGAATGCGAAGGGAGTCGGTCACGGGAGACGGGTGCAACCTGTCACGCGGCTCTCAGTGGCGCTAGCTTCCACCCAGAACAAACCAAGGCGCCGATCCGGCGCCGCCAGCAGCATCTGCCCAACTGACTGAGAGGAATACGTGGCGAAGAAGTCCGTGCAGAAGACCAAGAACCAGTCGTTTGTGGGGATTCTCGTCGGCATCGCCGTGGTGGGCGTCGGCGTGATCGGCTACCTCGTCACCAGCGCCTCGCAGTCGCAGGTCATCAAGTTCGACGACACCATCCCGATCGCCAAGGCGCAGAGTTACCTCGTCGGCCGCGAAGACGCGCCGGTGCAGGTGATTGAGTTTGCCGACTTCGAATGCCCGCTCTGCGGCTCCTTTGCGCAGGTGAGCGAGCCGGACATTCGTCAGCGCCTCATTGAGCCCGGCACGGTGGCTATCCGCTTCTACGATTTTCCGCTCCCCATGCACAAGAACACTTGGGCAGCCTCGAACGCCGCCGCGTGCGCCAACGAACAAAATCAGTTTCTGGCCATGCATGACCGCATCTTTGCCGGCCAGACCGAATGGAATACCGCGGCCACCACAAAGCCGAAGGGTGCGATGGTCGGCTACGCCAAGGAACTCGGCCTCGACGTCAAGAAGTTTGAGGAGTGCTACGACTCGCAGCGCATGATCCCGCGCATCAAGGGGAACGCCGCCGAAGCGCAGGCGCGCCGCGTGGATGGCACCCCGACGTTCATTATTGGCGACAAGCTGTACAGTGGCGATCTGCCGTACGACAAGTTCAAAGCGCTCGTCGACGACGAACTCGCGCGGAAGGGACTCGCCCCGAAGGCGGACGCTAAAAAGACGGACGCCAAGAAGTGAGTAAGCGGATGGCCGTGTCGGCGCTCGCACTCGCGGGCGCCTTCCTCGCGCTCTACCTCACGCTCTACAAGCTCGGCTACATCGGCCATCTCGCGTGTGGCACCGGCGAGTGCGAAATCGTGCAGACCAGTAAATGGTCCACGCTCTTCGGTTTCCCGATTGCCGTGTGGGGGCTCGGCTTCTACCTGAGCACCTTCGCGGTGGCTACCGCCGGCACGCTCGATCGCTGGATAGAGTCGCGTGCGCCAAGCGCGCTTCTGCTGGCGCTCACCGGCTTTGGCGTGGCGTTCTCGGGGTTCCTGACCTACTTCGAGGTCTTTGAGCTGCACGCCATCTGCCGCTACTGCGTGGTGAGTGCCCTCATCACCTGCGCGCTCTTTGCGCTCGCCTTGCTCGACTGGCGCGAGTACCGCGCAGACGCCGCGTAGCCGACGCACTTGGCTCGGGCGAGCCGCGCGGCTCGCCCGAGCGGCTACGCCTGCTTCGTAGACCCCGCGCGGTTCGACGCGTCGGCCAGCCGCAGTTTGGGCCGCATCCCTTCGGGTTGCGGCTCTACCGCGCGCCGCGCTGGCAGGAGCTCCTGCCCCAGTACCACGAGCACCCGCGTGACAATCGTGCTCGCCATCGGCTCCGGCACGCCCATCACGCGAACATACGTGTCGATCGCCCGGTCAAATGTCATGGCCTCGGCGAGCGTGTCGACGAATGTCAGCGCATTCTCAACGTGCGCCCGCGCGATCGCTTCTTCCGCACGCGCGTGCGCCAGCCGCAACCGGCGATCAGACGCCGGCGGAAGCTTGCGGGGGAACAGGGACTCGGGGAGCAGTTTATCGAACATGGTCTCTAATGACGATACAGGGGCGTATTCGGATACTCGGATACTCGGATACTCGGATACGATGGCCGGAAGGCCTGCGTGGTAAGCGGTTAACGGTTAACCGTTTACCGTTAACCGTGAACGGCTGTAGAGGTCACTCCTTGTCTTCGTACTGCTCCTTCAACGACGCCACCACCGACGGATCCGCCAACGTCGTCGTGTCCCCCAGCGCCCGCCCTTCGGCAATATCGCGCAGCAATCGTCGCATGATCTTCCCTGAGCGCGTCTTGGGGAGATCGGCGCTAAAGATGATGTCGTCCGGCCGCGCCAGCGCGCCGATCTTCTGCGCCACGAACTCGCGCAGGTCGTCGCGCAGTTCCGTCGATTTATGGAACCCTTCGCGCAGCGTCACGAACGCGGCAATCGCTTGGCCCTTTACCTCGTGCGTTTTGCCGACGACCGCCGCCTCAGCCACCGAGGGATGCTCCACCAGCGCACTCTCCACTTCCATGGTGCCAATGCGATGGCCGGCCACATTGAGCACGTCGTCCACGCGCCCAAGAATCCAGTAGAAGCCGTCATCGTCGCGCTTGGCGCCGTCGCCTGGAAAATACAGATCTGGGCGCCCCTCCCACTTCGAGAAATACGTCTGCACATACCGCGCGTCGTCTTCCCAGATGGTGCGGAGCATCGATGGCCACGGCTTGGTGAGCGCGAGCAGCCCGCCGCCCTTCGCAATGACTTCGCCGAGTGAGTCGAGCAGCGCCGCCGTGTAGCCCGGCAGGGGCATCGTCGCGCTTCCCGGTTTAGTGGCCGTGAGCCCCGGCAACGGCGAAATGACGATCGCTCCCGTCTCCGTTTGCCACCACGTATCCACAATCGGGCAACGCGCGCCGCCAATCTTGTGGTGATACCACATCCACGCTTCTGGGTTAATCGGCTCACCGACCGTGCCGAGCAGGCGGAGCTGCGAGAGATCGTGTTTGGCCGGCCACTCGTCGCCCCACTTCATGAACGCGCGAATCGCCGTTGGGGCGGTGTAGAGAATCGTCACGCCGCGTCGCTCGCAGATGTCCCAGAACCGGTCGCGCTCGGGCCAGTCAGGCGCGCCCTCGTACATCACGCACGTCGCGCCATTGGAGAGCGGGCCGTACACCAAATAGGAGTGGCCAGTAATCCAACCCACATCGGCGGTGCACCAAAACACATCCGATGGCTTGAGGTCAAAGACGAGCTTCGTGGTCGCGGTGACACCGGTGAGATAGCCGGCCGTCGAGTGGACAATCCCCTTCGGTTTACCGGTGGTGCCAGACGTATATAGAATGAAGAGCACATCTTCGGCGTCCATCGGTTCCGGCTCGCATGTCTGCGCGGCGTGCTGCATCAGACGATGGTACCAGTGGTCGCGCCCCTCCTGCATGTCGGCAAACGATTCGTCGCCGAGTCCGCCCGGACGCCGTTGCACGACGATCACATGCTCGACGGTCGTCGTGCTCTCCAGCGCCTTGTCCGTGTTGCGTTTGAGCGGCACCACCTGGCCACGGCGATAGCCGCCGTCTGCCGTGATGATGACCTTGGCCCTCGCGTCGTTCATGCGGTCGCTCAGCGATTCCGGCGAGAACCCACCGAACACCACGCTGTGAATGGCGCCAATCCGCGCGCACGCCAGCATCGCGATGGCCGCTTCTGGCACGAGCGGCAGGTAGATCCCCACCCGATCACCTTTGCGCACCCCGAGTGACTTGAGGACATTCGCGAACTTCTGAACATCGCGGTACAGGTCCCAGTAGGTGAGGGTGCGCGTGTCGCCCGGTTCACCTTCCCAGATGATGGCCGCGCGGTTCCGGTTCGGCCCCCGCACGTGACGGTCGAGGCAGTTGGCACTGACGTTCAACTGTCCGCCCGTAAACCACTGTGCGTGCGGCGGCTTCCAATCGAGGACGCGCTGGTATGGTGTGATCCACTCGAGTTCGTCCGCCATCCGTGCCCAGAACGCCTCAGGGTCACGCTCGGCTTCGGCCACGACATCCGGTGCGTTGATATGAGCCGTAGCGCTGAATTCCGCTGACGGCGGGAACGACCGATTTTCGGTGAGCAGAACGTCGATGTCACTCATTGTGGTGCAGGCTCCAAGGCGGAAGGGCACGTCATCAATACGTTAGCACGGGCATACGGCGTTGGCACCGTCCGGCAGGCGTTCTTCAACCGCCGCTCGGCGCTTCGGCGCACGTTCCCGCGGGGAGGCACCGATATGAGTCGGCCGGGAAATCACACCAATCCACACTTTGAACGCTTCTGTTCAGCAAGAATACACAAACGCAGGCGATGTGACGATTCGTGCTCGCGTTGAAACAGCAAGAAAATAGACACCGTCGCGCAAGATGCGATGGAACCAGCGCCGCGTGCAATGCGCGGGAAGCATCATAATGTGATAGCAGTGTAACTTCTTTGTAGACAACGAGTTATAAACTTGGCTGAGATGGCATGGTTCTCGCACAGCATCTGGGTGTACATCGCACGGTTTTGCCACCCCAGGAGCTTGATCGATGCTATCAACAGAACTTCAGCACGTTACCCTGAACGCGCCGTCACGACTCGTCGCCGACACGCGGCTCGAGTTTCGTCGCGCCTCGCTTGAGCACTTAGAGCGCATACTCGTGGCAAATGCCACGCGCATCGTTGTCGATCTCACCGGGACCGTCGAAATCGACGCCAGTGGGCTCGGGGTGCTGGTGTTGCTTCAGAAGCGCGCAAGGGAGCGGATGGTGGCCGTGCGACTGCGCCGCGCCTCGCTCGGGGTGCAGCAGATGCTGGAGCTGACCAAGCTCGAATACCTCTTTGAGATGGAGGACTGACGCATGGCAAATTTCTGGACGGACCATCAAGAGGCCGCGTACCGGACCACCGAGCGGCCCGGCGGTCGCTGGAGCGGTGGCGTGTACGTGCCGGCGAGCGAGCCGGCGCCCAAAGAATCGCGTCGCCCAGGCTTTATGGCACAGGTGGTACGCGCCATCCGCGACCTGCGGAAGAACTAGCGTCACCGTTTCGCGCCGCCGCTGGTGCGTGTACCGTTCATCGTATGATCCACTACTGGCACGAACTCTCCCCGGGGGAGAATCCCCCCGAAGTCGTCACCGCCGTCATCGAGATTCCCGGCGGGAGCCGCAACAAGTACGAACTCGACAAAGAGAGCGGGCTGTTCAAGCTCGACCGCGTGCTGTACTCCGCGGTCAACTACCCGAGCGACTACGGGCTCATTCCCCGCACGCTGCACGAGGATGGCGACCCGCTCGATGTGTTGGTCCGCATCAATGAGCCGACCTTTACGGGCTGCCTGATCGACGTGCGCCCGATTGGCGTGCTCAAGATGCTCGACAAAGGGGAGCCCGACGACAAAATCCTCGCAGTGCCGGCCCACGACCCGCACAGCGAGGAGTTTTTCGACATCGCCGACATCGCACAGCACTTCCTCAAAGAAGTGGAGCATTTCTTCCAGATCTACAAAGATCTCGAGGGAAAGCGCGTCGAGATCCTCGGCTGGGAAAAGAGCGACGTGGCGATGCAGGTCATCACCGAAAGCATCGCGCGGTACGACGCCAAGTACGGCGCGGCCTGATCGCGGGCGTGCTGGTGGTGGGCGGCTCGCGCTGACCGGGGGCTAGGAACGCGACGAGCCGCGCCCGAGCATCCGCTGGCGCCATGCTTCGAGCGCGCTCTCGCGCGGGAGCCGCGTCTTCACCTCGACGACACCCATCACGGCCATGCCTGTAATACGGACCACGGGCGCCTGGGGGTCCACCGGCCCCGACTGCTGATCGTCGAACACGCCCATAAACGCGTTGCCATCGCATTCGACGGCCACGCCCGGCGGCACGAGAAACTTCACCTCGCCCATGACCACCGTGACGTCGAACTCGGTGATGCCGGGGGCAAGGCGCGCTTCCCGGAGGTCGAACCGGACCGAACCCATCACGGTGCGTACCACCGTGCGGCGTGGCGGCACCCACATGCCGCGCTTATTGAGTTCCGACATCACCACCACATGGCGGCGTTCCGGCACTTGGGTATCCCCGGTGAACAGCATGCCGTGCAGCGGCTCCGGCGGTGGCACCGTGTCGGGCAACGCGGGCAGACTCACGACCAAGCGCTGCAACTCGGCGCGGCTCTCGGCCTTGTAGGCGCTGTCAAAGCGCACCTCGAGCTCCTGTGTGGACAGGTGATCGTTTGCATAGTGCGCGCACAGTGTTTGAATGACGCGCTCGCGATCCAGTTCGAGTTCGCTCATCGGCATGGGGGACTGAAAGGTGTAAGCGCGCTACTCGGCGGCGAGGCGACGGTACTGCCCACGATAGTAGAGCAACGGTGCGCCGTTGGTCGAGGCGGCAGCCACGATTTCCGCGATGATGATGGTGTGATCGCCTTCGTCGTGTCGTGCGGTAATCCGTCCTTCGAGTTGGGCGATGGCGCCCACCACTAGCGGCACTCCGGTCAGGCCGCGCACTACGTCCACGCCTTCGAACCGCACCGCGCCGGACTGTGCGAATTGCTGGGAGAGCGCCTGCTGCGTGTCGCCGAGGACGCTCACGCCAATGTGGTGCGCCTCCGCGACCTGCGGGGCAAACGTGGCCGCATGATCGATGCACACGAGCACGAGCGGCGGGCTGAGACTCAGCGAGGAAAAGGCACTGACCGTCATACCGTGGTCCTCGCCGGCGGCATCGCGCACGGTGACAATGGTCACGCCCGTCGCAAACGCGCCCAGGGTGCGGCGGAAGGTGGCGGCATCGATGGGCGTCGTCATGCGGACAGCATGGGCAAGAGCCAACGGGCGAGTAGGACACTCGACGCGGCGCCGCTCAGGGTGGCAATGAAGTTCACGAGGTCGTTGGTCATCCAGTAGAACCCCGCCGCATGTTTGGTTCGATACCCGCACGGATGCACGCGCCGCTCCGTCCATTCGCGGCAGCGGTCGCAGTAGCGCTTGGCTTGCAGTGCCGCGCCGACGAGTGAGTCCGCCAGCATGCCGATCGTGCCCGCCGCGGTGAAGATGACAATGGTGGCCCAGTCACGGAGCCCACACGACCACGCGCCGACTACCGCGACCAACAGCGCGCCTCCGATGCCGCCGAGCGATCCCGCGAAGGTGACGCCTCCCGACATGCCGACTGCGAGTGGCCGTCCTGACAAAATCGAGGAGGGCCGTCCGCCCCAGAATGTTCCGATTTCGGTGGCCCACGTGTCGGCCGACGCGGCCGCAAGCGCACCGATCGCGGCCAGCACCCAGCGGGAGTTCGCGTGCTGCGCCGCGAGCATCGCGCACAGCACGAACATCCCTCCGTTGATGAGCACTTGCACGCCGTCCCGCGTCTCGATGTGCGGGGTGATACCCGCAGTGCGGAGCCGTTTTTCTTCGGCTTTCCACCGCGTGAGGGCGTCCGCCGCAACAAAGTACGCAACGAGCGTCATGGCGAATCCCCACCCGGCCGCCGTGGCAAGCGTACCGACGGCAAACGCGGCCCACTGACCGGTGACGTCGAGCGAGCCCGTCACGCGTCCGCGCGCGGCAAAAAGCGCTGCGACGAAAGCGCCCGCGAGAAGCCGAGTCATGATAGCGTGGTCGATACGAGACTCCCGTCTGTCGTCCAACTCTTTCGAGCGTGCGCGTCCGAGGGAGGCGCACATGTACGATAGCACCCGAGCGAAAGTTAGTGTGCCGCTGGTCGCGTCGCTCTCCCCACTGTAATTTGCTCGGAGCCAGCTTCCCTCGCCCATTGCCGCCCTGATGCCTCCCGTAACCGTCGATCCGCTTCTGCCGCTGAGTCTGCTCGAAGCGGTCCGCACGGTGGACCTGCCCACGGGCGAGTTGGACACCGAGTTCGTGCACGAGCTCCGCAACAAGCGGCTCGGGCTGAGCGACACGGTGTTGGCGCAAATCCGGCGGTACAGCGATGCGGTCAAGCGGAATCAACGCGCGACGTTTGATGAGGCGGTGGCGCTTGCCACCCTCATTGGACGCCGTCCCGACGCGGAGGCGGTGTTTCGGGAGGCCGGTCGGCTGTTGGCGCGCCAGTCGTATCGTACGATCTCGCCGATCACGCGCCGCTTGATGCTCTCACTGCCGGCGCTCCTCTCGCGCCCCATTGCGTTGCGTCACGCGCGACGCGTCTGCGTGCGGTATCTCGCGGGCACCGTGCGGCGCGTGGGCTCGACCATCCTGCTCGACGTGCGCGGTTCGGTGACCCTCGATGCGGCGCCGCGCCAAGCAGGCTGCGCCTACTACGAGTCGGCGCTGCGTGAACTGATGCAGTTGCTGGTCGGAGGGGTCGGGGCGGTGGACCAGGTGCGGTGCGTGAGTCGGGGTGAAGGCACCTGTGAATGGCGCGCGGAATGGCGCCCAATCGGCGCTCGCTGAGCGTCAAAGGAGACACGCGTGCTCACTCCCGACACACTCGCTGACATTCAGAGCGCGGTGGCCGACGCCGGCGCGGACGGCTGGTTGCTCTACGATTTTCGCGGGTGCAACCCCATCGCGCAGTCGTTCATGCGGCTCACGGGGATGGTGTCGCGCCGCGTCTTTCTCTGGGTACCGGTGCATGGCACGCCGGTGGCGATCACGCACGCGATTGAGCAGTTGCAATGGTCGCATTGGCCCGCCGCGTGGGAGCGCCGCGTGTACGCCTCGTGGCGCACCTTCGAAAGCGATCTTGCGTCGCTCGTGGCGGGGAAGCGCGTGCTGATGGAGTACTCACCGGGCGATGCCGTGCCGGTCGTGGATCGTGTGCCGGCTGGCGTGTTGGAAATGGTGCGCGCCGCCGGCGCCGATGTGCTCACCTCGGCGGATCTCGTTTCGCGCTTTTTTGCGGTGTGGACGCCGCCGCAGCTCGCCGCGCACCTGCGTGCGTCCGAGTTGATTGCAAGCTTCGCGCACGAGGCCTTTGCTCGCGCCGGTGCGGCCGCGCGTGCCGGCGCGCCGCTGCACGAACACGATCTCATGTTCTGGTTGCGCGAACAATTCGCAGCGCATGGCTTGTCCACCGACCACGGCCCCAATGTGTCGGCGGGGGCGAATGCGGCCAATCCGCACTACGAACCCTCGGCCGCCGCGCCGCGCGCCCTCGTGATGGGCGACACCATTCTCATTGACCTCTGGGCGATGGAGCCCAACTGCCCGTACGCCGATCAAACGTGGATGGGCTGCATTGGGGAGCCCTCGGCGCGGTTACTCGACGTATGGACCGCCGTTCGCGACGCGCGCGTGGCCGCCGAAACGCTCGTGCGCGATCGCATTGCCGCCGGCGCCCCCATTCGCGGCGCCGATGCCGACGATGCGGCGCGCGCGGTTATTGAACGCGCGGGCTTTGGTCCGTACTTCACGCATCGCACCGGACACTCCATCGACGCGCGCGCCATTCATGGCTCGGGGCCAAACCTCGACAATCTCGAAACGCGCGAAACGCGACTGCTCATTCCGGGCGTCGGCTTTTCCATTGAGCCAGGTGTCTACATTCCCGGCGAGATCGGCGTGCGCAGCGAGGTCAACGGCTACATCGGTGAGGATGGCCTGCTCATCACGCCGCAGGTGACGCAGCACGATTTGATCGTCGTCTGACGTCGTCCCACCGCGGCATGCGCGGTGTCGCATCATCGAGGCGAATCGTCGTCCGCCGTCCGGTCGTTCCTCCAGCGGAGCATCGCACATGAGCTCGTTGCGCAGGGAGTTGGGGCTCTTCTCGGCGTCGCTGCTCGTGGTGGGCGGCATCATTGGCAGCGGCATATTCTTCACCCCTGCTGAAACCGCGCGGGCACTCCCCTCAGGTGCGTGGGTGCTGGGCATCTGGACGCTCGGTGGTGTGGTGGCGCTCGCGGGTGCGCTCACCTACGCCGAACTCGGCGCAATGATGCCCGAAGCGGGCGGAGCATACGTGTACGTGCGCGAGGCGTTCGGGAAACTCCCGGCGTTTCTGCTCGGCTGGATGACACTGTTGCTGATCGCGAGCGGTGCCATCGCTGCCGTCGCGATGGGCTTTGCCGGCTATCTCGAGCGCTTCGTACCACTCGAGGCCGTTGGTGGACGCCTTGGTGTGGCGGCGATCACGATCACGCTCCTCACAATCACGAACTATCTAGGCGTGAAGCCTGGCACGGTCACGGCGAACGTCTTTACGATTTCAAAAATCTTCGCGCTCGCCACGCTGATTATTGTGGGTGCCGTTGTGGTGACGGGAGCGCCGACGCCTATTGCTCAGCCGCCAGCAGCGCCACCGCTCGCGAGTGGGCTTGCTGCGGCATTTGTGGCGGTGCTGTTCACCATTGGCGGCTGGCAGCAAACGAACATGGTGGCGGGCGAGATTCGCGACCCCGCCCGTACGCTGCCGCGCGCGCTCACGATTGGTATTCTGCTCGTCATTGCGATCTACCTCGGCGCGAATCTCGTGTATCTCAAGGCGCTTGGGCGCGACGGCGTGGCGGCGAGCCAAGCGGTGGCCGCCGATGCGGCGCAGCGATTTGTGGGCGCGCGCGGGGCCACGGCCATCACGATCGCCGCCATGCTCTCGATTTTCGGCTTTGTGAATGTGGCGTTGCTCACCAACGCGCGCGTGCTCTATGCGTTGGGCCGAGATGGCGCGTTCCTCGCGTCGGCCGCGAAGGTGCATCCGCGCTTTGGCTCACCGCATGTGGCGCTGATGTTGCTTGGCGGTTGGAGTCTTGTGCTGCTGTTTGCGACGCGCGGTCAGATTGGCACGCTGCTCTCAGGCGTGGTCTTTGCCGACTGGATCTTCTTTGGTCTCGGCGCGGCGAGCGTGTTCGTGTTGCGACGCACGCGGCCCGAGCTCGCTCGGCCGTACCGCGTGCTCGGCTATCCGTGGATGCCCGCGTTTTTTGTGGCGTGCGCGGCGGTGGGCATTGTGAGCGCGTACGTCTCAGCGCTCGCGATGTCGCTGGTGGGAACGGCGATGCTCGGGGTGGGCGTGCTCGTTTACAGGTGGCGATCCACGGCCATCGCGAGGAACAGCAACGCGAGGTAGAGCAGCGAGTATTTGTAGAGCCACCAGCTCGCGCGCACCCAGTTCCCCGTGACCCGCTCCGCGTACACGTGAAGCGCGCCCTTCATAAAGAGTGCGCCCAAGATGAGTGCGCTCACGAGGTAGACCATACCGAACGCGCCGAAGCACACCGGCAGCACCGTGAGCGCCACCAGAAGCACGGAGTACCAGAGCATCTGCACGATGGTCTGTTGCTCGCCCCACACGAGCGGCGCCATCGGCACGCCTGCATTGCCGTAATCGCGCTGTTTATTGAGCGCGAGTGCCCAGAAATGCGGCGGCGTCCAATAGAACACAATCAAAAAGAGATAGGCGGCGGTGAGGTCGAGGCGTCCGGTGACGGCGGCCCATCCAACGAGGGGCGGGAAGGCCCCTGCGGCGCCGCCAATGACGATGTTCTGGGGCGAACTGCGTTTGAGCCAGCGCGTGTAGATAAAGACGTAGAAATAGAAGCCCGCCAGCGCGAGTGCCGCGGTGAGCACGTTCACAAAGTGCGCGAGCAACCAAGTGGCGCCCGTGGCGATGGCCACGCCAAACGCCATCACCGCACGCGGCGACATGCGGCCGCTGGGAATCGGACGGAGACGGGTGCGCACCATCACGTCGTCAATGTCGCTGTCAAAATACATGTTCACGGCGTTCGCCCCGCCGGCCATCAAGTAGCCACCCACGGTCACGATGAGCACGGTCAGCCAACTCGGAGAGCCCGCGACGTACATCGGGGCGACGGTCGTGACCAGCAACAGCGAGATGATGCGCGGCTTGGTGAGCGACAGCAGGTCGGCGCTAAAAGAGCGGTCGGCCGGCGGCGGGAGCGGTGGGAGCGGTGGGAGCGGCGGGAGCGGTGCGAGCGGTTTGCCGGTCATGCGCGCGGCCCTGCTGGGGTCACGGCCTTCAGGTGCAGGACCTCGGGATGGATCTGTTGGTAGGTGGCCGCGAGGAGCAACAGGAGTACAAACGCGGGCCCGATTGCAAAGGACCACTCTCGTACCGGGTGTGTGCTGCCCACCCCCTGCCGCATGCCGCGCCAGGTCGAGCGCAGAATGAGAAGTTGCGAAAGTCCAATCGCGACGGTCGCGATCCAGAAGATTGCGTCAGCCATTGCGTCAGCCATTGCGGTGGCCTGCGAGGTGTCGTGTCATTGTGCTGGAAAGGTCGCCTTACGTCGGGTGTAACTCAACGGTGATGGTCGTCCATCCGCCATTTGGGGGTGTGGCAGAATCGCGGCGCCCCTCTCGCGTCGGCGCGTTCGGTGCCGTACGATTCCCCGATGCCCACGTCCCCCTCGGAAACCGCCCCCCGCGCGCAGCTGCAGCGCCGGCTGGGCATCTGGAGCGCGCTCGCCGTCGTTATTGGCTCGACCATCGGCTCGGGCATCTTTCGCTTGCCCGCCGGCATTGCCGACAAACTTCCCGGCCCGCTCCCGCTGATCGCGGTCTGGGTGGCGGGCGGCATTTTCGCCATTTGCGGAGCGCTGACGCTCGCCGAAGTGGCAAGCGCGCTGCCGTATACCGGTGGTGTGTACGTGTTTTGCCGCGATGGGTGGGGGCGGCTCGCCGGCTTTCTGTTTGGCTGGGGGCAGGTGGTGATGATCCGCGCGGCGTCGTTGGGCGCCATTGCCATCACGTTCTCTGAGTATCTCTTCCGCGTGCTCGGCTACAACCCCAGCGCTGACGAGCACATGTGGCATGTGCGGTGGGTGGCGGCGGTGGCCATTGGTCTCACGGGGGCGTTCAACTACGTCGGGGTGCGATTTGCCTCGACGGTGAGCAATGTCACGGTCGCGGCCAAGTATGGCGGGTTGCTATTCATCATCATTGCGGCGTTCGCCATTGGACTGCCCATGAATGGCGTGTCCAACTTCACCCCCGCCGTGCCGAGCGGGAGTTTTACGCTGCCGATGTTTGGGCTGGCGCTGGTCTCTACGCTCTGGGCGTTCGACGGCTGGGCCGATTTGAGCTATAACGCCGGCGAAGTGATGAACCCTGGCCGCAATCTGCCGCGGGCGCTGATTGGTGGAACGCTGGCCGTGATTGCGATTTATCTGGCGGCGAACCTCGCCTACATGGCGGTGCTCCCGATTGAAACGATGCGGCACTCCAAACTCGTCGCCGCCGATGTGGCCCAAGTGGTGATTGGCCCGGCCGGTGTGGCGTTTGTGTCCATTACGGTGATGCTCTCGACCTTCGGCACGCTCAATACCGTGCTCTTTACGAGTCCGCGGGTCTTTTTTGCGATGGCCGAGGACGGGCTGTTTTTCAAGCAAGTGGCCAAGGTGCACCCCAAGTTCGAGACGCCGTATGTGGCCATCGCGCTCACGGCGGGACTCGGCATGGCCTTCGTCCTGTTTTGGACCTTTGAGCAGCTGGCGAACGCTTTTGTGACCGCCTTTCTGCCGTTTTATCTGTTGGCGGTGGCGTCGATCTTCCGTCTTAGGCGGAAACCCAGTTACTCCCCCACATTCCGGGTGCCGCTCTACCCGTTTGTGCCGCTGCTGTTCATTGCCTCGGTGCTCTATTTGCTGGGGAATGCCGTGGTCCAGCCCGATAGCCGGTGGAGCACTCTTGGGGTGCTTGGCGTGGTCGCTTTGGGGGTGCCCGTGTACTACCTAACGGTTGGGAAAAAGGCGTTGTGACGTAACGCCGTACCGATAGGTAATGCTAAAGGGTCCAGTTACGCTGCCAGACAGGGCGTGACTGGACCTTTACTTTATAAGGTTTGACCGCGGCGCCCAAAGGGGTAAATTGTAACGACGGAAAGCCACCCCTTTCGGCAGGTAATTAAATCATGGTCAAGTTTCGTTGGAACGCGCTGCTCGTCGCGCTCGTCGCAGTGGCGACGTTTGCGACTAGCGTGAGCGCACAGGTCACCACCGGCACGATCGCTGGTCGCGTGACTGATGCTACAGGGAATCCCGTTGATGCCGCCCAGGTTCAGGTCACCAACAAGGAGACTGGAATCGTGCGTGGCTCGGCAACGAGTCCCGACGGACGTTATGTCGTCCTCGGTCTCGAAGTCGGCGCCGGCTACGCGGTGACGGTGCGTCGCATCGGCTTTTCGCCGGTGACGCGCGGCGATCAGACGGTAACGGTTGGCCAGACGACGCGCGTGGATATTTCGCTCAAGGCGCAGGCTGCGCTCCTGACCGAAGTCAACGTGGTGGTGACGGCGGACGCCGTGATCACGCAGTCAAAGACCGGCGTCGGCACGACGATCACCGATTCGGCGATGCGTCGCCTTCCGACGCTGAACCGCAACTTCACGGACTTCGTGACGTTGACGCCGCAGGTTTCGAGCTCTGGCCCGGGTCTTTCGGGCGCCGGCGCCAACAACCGCTACAACAACATTCAGATCGACGGCTCGACCGAAAAGGATATGTTCGGTCTTGGGTCCACGGGTCAGCCTGGCGGTCAGGCTGGCGGTAAGTCGATCGGCATTGAGTCGGTCAAGCAGTATCAGGTGTTGCTCTCGCCGTACGATGTGCGCTACGGCAACTTCTCCGGCCTGCTCGTGAACGCCGTGACGAAGAGCGGTGGCAACCAGTTCACCGGCAGCATGTACGGCTACTATCGCGACTCGTCGTGGACGCGCAAGCAGTCGTTCCTCGGCTGGTATCGTCAGTCGCAGTACGGTGTGACGCTCGGCGGTCCGATCATCAAGAACAAGGTGTTCTTCTTTATCAACCCCGAGTTCCAGGAACAGGGCAACCCGGCAACGGGCCCGTTCATGGGCGGACCCTTCACGGTGTCGCAGATCCCGTCGGGCACCGATCTCTCGCGCTTCCAGGGGCTGCTCTCGCCGCTCGGCATCAAGGCTGGCAACGGCGACGCCCGCGGGAACATCAACCCGCTCAAGAACCTCTTCGCTCGTATCGACATCCACGGCCTGCCGTTCAACTCCACGCTTACGTTGCGTGAGAACTACGGCCACGCCGAACAGGACGTGTTCAGCCGCGGCTCGACGGGTCTCTTTGCCCTCAGCGACAACGGCTACACGTTCAAGTCCGACAAGAGCGCGTGGGTGGCACAGCTCAAGAGCGCGTTCAATAACGGCGCGTACAACGAACTCTACCTCGGCCTGACGCACATTCGCGATGCGCGCGTGACGTTCATTCCGAACACGACCCCGCAGGTGCAGGCCCGCACGACCACGGCGGTTTCCCTGGTGTCGGGCGCTGAGCGCTCGTCGCAGGCGAACCAGCTCGATCAGGACGTGTACGAAATCACGGAAAATCTCGTGATTCCGATGGGCGCCGATCACCGCGTCACGATCGGCACGCAGAACCAGTGGTTCAAGGTCCGCAACTTGTTTGGTCAGAACCGCTACGGCTTCTGGCAGTTCAACTCGCTCGACTCGCTCGCGGGCACCTGCGCCACCTGCGGCGGTTCGCCGGTCGCGTCGTCGTATCAGGTTGGTGTGCCGGCTGCGGCTGGCACCGACGGTGCGGTGCGCTTCCATCAGCGGACGCACAGCTTCTATCTGCAGGACGAATGGACGCCGACCAACCGCCTCACGGTGAGCTACGGTCTGCGCGCCGATGCGTCGTTCTTTGACGATGCGCCGCCGCTCAATCAGAGCATTCTCGACACGCTCAAGCGCAACACCACCCAGCTGCCGAGTGGCAACTGGCAGGTCGCGCCGCGTATCGGCTTCAACTGGGACGTGACGGGCGACGGTCGCAATCAGCTGCGCGGCGGCTGGGGCATCTTCACTGGCCAGCCGGCCTTTGTGTGGATGTCCAACGAGTACCAGAACTCCGGTCTCTCGGGCTACGCTCAGCTGACCTGCAACAACACCACGAACAAGCCGCCGGTGTTCAGCGCTGGTGCCGTGTCCTCGCCGCCGACGGCGTGCGCCGGCAGCGGCCTCACGGCCGCCGCGGGTTCGGAAGTCGACCTCGCGTCCAAGGATCTCAAGTTCCCGCAGAGCTCGCGCTTCACGCTCGGCTACGACCGTGACCTTGGTAACGGCTACGTGGCGACGTTCGAAGGGCTGTACTCGATGGGCTTGAATCAGCTCTTCTATCAGAACATCGCGTTGTCTGGTCCGCAGGGTGTGGATCGCTACGGCCGCGTGATGTACGGCCCGGCGCCGCTGAACCAGGTGCGCGTGGGCGGCACGTACAACCCGACCACCGCCACGACGAGCGGCGGGTACAGCAAGACGCAGGTGTATGAAATCACCAACTCGAGCAAGGATTACTCGTATCAGTTGACGGGCGGGCTCACGCGCCGCTACGCCGACAACTTCGAGGCCTCGCTGTTCTATACGTACACGGTCGCCCGTGACGTGCAGAGCCTTACGTCGTCCACGACCGTGTCGCAGTACCAGTTCGGCAAGTCGTACGGCAATGTGGCGCAGAACGTGATGGATCTTGGTCACTCCATCTTCGAAACGCCTCACCGTATTGTGTTCAACTCGTCGTACACGTTCCAGCCGACGGGCACGGACATCTCGCTCATCTACATCGGCGAGAGCGGCCAGCGCTTCCACTACACGTATGGTGGTTCGTCGAGCGGCGACATGAACGGCGACGGCATCGGCAACGACAACATCTATGTGCCGAAGAACGTGCGCGACTCCAGCGAAATCATCTTCGTGGCCAACGGGTCGGTCACCATTGCCCAGCAGCAGGATGCGCTCGACTCGTTCATCAAGAACAACCACTGCCTGGCCACTCAGGTGGGCACGATCATGAAGCGCAACAGCTGCACCGAACCGTTCCACCACACGGTCAACCTCTCGGTTCGCCAGCGCGTTGGCAAACTGATCGGTGGGCTGTGGAAGGGTGCAGAGAAGACGGAACTGAACAACCTCCTGATCCAGTGGGACGTGTTCAACTTCGCCAACTTGCTCAACCGCGCGTGGGGTTCCTACCCCTCGTCTGGCTTCGGCTCGACGAACCTGCTCTCGTATTCGTCGAAGGAAGCGGGCTCGATGATCACGAAGGACGGACTCGGTGCCGGCGGACTCGGTGCCCGGGCCAAGTACACCTTCAGCCCGACGTTCTTCTTCGCCAGCGATCAGAATGCGGCGTCCAGCTACCGCATGCAGTTCTCGCTGAAGTACACGTTCTAAAGCACGCGTAGGCCGTACGAAGAAACGCCCGGGCAGCGAAAGCTGCCCGGGCGTTTCTTCGTCTGCGTCCTGCGGTTGCGCTAGAAGATGCTCAGCTTAATGAACTTCCGCGGGTTCGCCTTGAACTCCGCCGTCAGCGAATCGAGCCGCGTGACCAGCGAGCGCACATCGTTGTAGAGCTTGGGGTCGTTGAGGAGCTTCGACGCCGAGCCATCGCCGTCGTTGAGCTTGGCGAGCGTGACGTTGAGTTTGCCGGTGGTCTCACGCAGATCGGAGGCCAGCGATTTGACGCTCGTGGCTGCGCCAGCCAGCGCCTTGATGGTGGAATCCACCTTCACGGAATCCACGGCATTGACCACGCGACGAAGCGCGGCCTGCGTGCGGCTGAGCTCCTCGTTCTGGCGCTTGGCAACGGCGGAGAGCTGGTCGAGGAGTGCGGACGCGTTGGTGACCGTCTGGTGGATGTCGGCCAGTCCGTTCTTGTCCACAAGCTCCTTGCGGAGCCCCTGCGTGAGCACGGACACATGGCCCATCACGGTATCGAGGCGAGCCAGGACGTCGCCGAGGAGCGGCGTGGGGCGGCCCGAGAGCAGCGTGTCATTGGGCTGGAAGGTTTTCGGATTGGGACGCGTTGGGTGCAGCGCCACGAGCTGGTCTCCAAAGAAGCCGTTGGGCTCGATGGTCGCCGTGGAGCCCACGGGCACGTGGTAGTTGGAGCGCACGCGCATCTTCACAATGAGCAGACCGTCTGACCGGAGATCCACCGACTCCACGTAGCCCACGTTCACGCCCGCCAGCAGCACCGGCTGTCCTTCTTTGAGGCCGGCGCCCCAGGTGAACTTGGCAAACAGCGGATACCCCTTTTGGAGTCCGCCACGGGCGAGCCAGAGGGAGCCGATCATCAGCGCGATAATCGCCACGGTCGCGGTCAAGCCTACGAGTACTTCGTCGCGTCGTTTCATTACTGCAGGTACGGTGCGAGGAGAACGGCGGTAAAGGCATCGAGAACGAGAATCCACACGGACGAGATCACGACCGCCTTGGCCGTGCTCTTGCCAACGCCCTCGGCGCCGGCCTCGGTCACGTAACCCTCATAGGTACAGAGGTACGCGATGGCGGCGCCAAATAGTGTGGCTTTGATCAGGCTGTATGTCACCTGGAACTGGTCGAACCCTAGTCGAACACCATCGAGGAACTGCGACATCTGGACGTCCGTGAGAAATACGGCGGCGCCCATGCCGGCAAAGACACCAAACAGGTCGGCAATAATCGCGAGAATCGGGAGCATCAACACGGCGGCGATAATGCGCGGCACAATCAGGAATGCGACGGGGTCGTAGGCCAACGTCTCGAGGGCGTCAATCTGCTCCGTGACGCGCATCGTGCCGATTTCCGCGGTCATCTTGGCGCCGACGCGCCCCGCGAGCACGAGTCCGGTGAGCAGTGGGCCGGTCTCGAGAATGACGATCTGTCGCACCGAGAGGCCAACGATCGACAGCTGAATGCCAGGGAAGAGCTGATAGCGAATCTGCAGCGAAATCACGCCGCCAATGAACGCCGCCACCATGATCGTGAGCGGCACGGAATCCACGCCGATCGCGCGCATCTGCGGAATGACGTGCGGCAAATATGTTTTTGGCTCTGACAGCGCGCGCCACAGCTCGCGCAGGAACAGCACGCGCTGGCCAACGCCGGAGAGAAAGCCCAGCGAGAACTTCGACATCCGGCGAAAGAAGTGGATGCCCCCGCGTTGGAACACGGGGAAGGTCTCGGTCTCGCGGTAGGTCACGGGAGGTTGGGTCACGTGCGCACGCGGGCGAGAAGCACGGTGCCCGCCACCCCGAAGATGATGCACGGAATCCACGCCGCCAGTTCAGGCATCACGATTCCCTTGGCGCCAATGGCCTGTGTGAGCTGAACCGACATGAGGAACACCACCGTGACGGCGAGGCTCACGCCGATGCCGTACGCCGCTCCGCCACGCTGATTGCTGGTGGCCAGCGGTGCGCCGAAGATCATGATGATCATGCACGTCACGGGAATCGCGATCTTGAGCATGCGCTCGACGCGCAGTTGCTTCACGTCGCCGCCGGAGCGCTCCATGGCCTTGATGTAATTCTTGAGCTCCGCGAACCCCATTTCGTCTGGGGCGCGCGGATTCGACATCAAGTACGCGGGGAGTTCCTTGAAATGTTGATCGCGCAGAGAGTCGAAGGCCATCGTGAAGTTCGAGGAATCGTCGCCAAAGATGTGCAGCGCGCCCTGATGCAGCGTCCAGTTCTGGCGCCGCTTGGAGTAGTTCGCGATGCGGCCACTAATGACGTACGAGGGATAGGCCTCGCCGGTTCCCTTTCGTTCGATGGTTACTCCTTCGAGGAGCCCACGATTCCGGTCGGCGTTGGTAATGGTGTACGTTCGCGCTTCCTTGGCTTCGGCAGCAAAGGTAAAGTTGAAGCGGCTTTCCATGTCGGCGCGTTTTTCGCCGAGGAGTTCGTCGCGCGTCCGGTTGGCATCGGGCGTCACAATAGCGAGTAGCAGGCCGAGTACCGTGGCGATCGCCGATCCAAAGGCGATGGGCGCGATGAACCGGTGAAAGCTGATGCCGCTCGCCTTGGCCGCCGTGATCTCCGAATGGCGCGTGAAGCCGCCAATCGCAAACACGGTCGCAAAGAGCACGGCGGCGGGGAGCACGAGCCCCATCGTGTACGGCACGTTGTACACGTACGCTTCCATGATGTGCGCGAGCGTGAGCTTGCGGGCGAGGTACTTGTCGAGCTTCTCGGTGATGTCCACCACCGTCACGAGAATCGGAAAGCCGAGCGTCGTGGCGGCGAGAATCTTCAGGAACTCGGTGAAGACGTATTTGTCGAGCGGCTTGACGAAGCGGCGTTTCATGCGGCACGCTCCCGACGGCGCACGCGGTCCATCAACCGTCCCCACCACTCGCCGGTCTCACTGCCGCGGCTCGTGGTGCCCTCGTGACCGAGGCGAGCGGTGAGCACGGCTCCAGCGAGAAAGAAAATGATATTCGCCGTCCACATGGCCCAGAACGCCGAGATCATACCGCGCCGCGCGAGATCTTCGCCGGCAATCAGGCCGACGTAGTAGAGGCCGAACACGCCGAGGCTCACGCCGATGGTCATGCCAACGCCCCCGCGCGGAAAGCGCAGCGCGACGGGGGCGCCGAGCAGCACGAAAATCACGCACGCGAACGAAATGGCAAACTTCTTTTCGATTTCCACCTGATTGCCGTCGATCATCGCTTGCGCCTGCGCGATGGAGATCTTCACTTGCTCGGCGAGGACGGAACGGGTGGAGGCGTCCCCCATCACTTCGGGGGTGAGTTGAAGGACTCCCGCCGAAGGGGGGAGTGGGCGTGGGGTGTTGGAGTCGTCAGCGGGCGGCGCTGGTTTCTGAGCCATCGCGGCGGCGTGCGCGGTTTTCACCAAGCGGAGATCGGTCCACCAGTAGACCAAGCCGCAGTACACATTGCCCATACCGCGCGAGATTGGGCGGCGCGGGGTCTTTTTGTATTCGGCGGGGTCGAGCCGCTTGAGCTGCGCGAACGCGCTGTCGCGCACGAATCCCGCGCGCCGCACTTTGCGGTCGAGTTCACATATGGTCATTTCGCGGTCGCCTTTCTCGCCGCCCACGGTATCGCGTTCGAGGCTGTTGCCAATGCCGCGGACGCGCACGTGGTTGATGCGGAAGAAATTGCGCTGCAACCGCGTGGGGGTTTCGTTCGGGGCGAGCTCAATCACGTTCCCCGTGTACAGCGTGAGCATCAGGTCGCGCCCGTCGTTGGACAGGGCGAGCGTGCCGCTGTCGGCGCGGACAGTGCGTCGGCGCTGCGGGTCGGTCAAGTCAAAAATGGTGACGTCGCGCATCTGGCTGGAGCTGCGCGTCAGGTGCGCGGCCCGCAAAAAGAGGCGGCCAGCCACGACCTCGTTGATCACCTGCTCACGCAGTGCGAATGTCGGCTTTTTGCGCGCGATGTCGTTGGAGAGCGTACTGAGCCGGTGGTTGGCGGCGGGGAGCACTTGGTCGTTGAACGCGACCATGCCGAGCGTCAGGAAACTGGCCACCACAATCACCGGCACCATGAGCCGACGCATCGAGACCCCACTGGCCTTGAACGCCGTAATCTCGTTTTCGGCCGCCATCCGGCTAAAGGCGTGGAGGGTGGCCACGAGCACGGCCATCGGCAGGGTCATGGCGATGGTGAACGGGATCGACAGGAGCATAAACTCCGCGATCACGTTCCCCGGCAGCCCCTTGCCGACGAGCTCGCCAAACCGTTTGGCGACGTAATTCAACAGAAGGAGCGAGGTGAGCGCCGAGAGGGCGAACACCAGCGGTCCCACGTGCTCTTTGAGGATGTACTTGGTGACGATTTTCAAGCGGGAAGGGCAGGGGGCGGGCGGAGGCCGCGAAAAGGCAGGAACTCCGCATACCACAAAGGGTTGTAGCGTCTTGAGCTAGTCGTATATTCCACTCGGCGACCACCTTCAGGCAAGGTGGTAGATACCCTGAACCAGGGCTTTGGTGCGCCCACTGCCACCCCTCCGCCTTTCCCTCGCCCTCCTTTTCGTCGTCGCCGCGCGCCTTTTGGGCGCTCAGGCGGGGGCGGATTCGGTCAAGGCGCGTGGGGACAGCCTCAAGCTCCGCGCGGATTCCGCCGCGGGGCGCAGTGCCCTCAAACCGGCACTCCCGGGGGCCGCATCGGTGTTCGGACCGGGCTCTGACCTCGGGTTCCGGCTGAATGCGCGCTTGGAGAGCAAGCTCAACCGCACCACCAACGAACGGTGCGTGACGAGCTTCTTTGTGAGCGGTACCACGGGGTGCAATAACGGCTTCCGCCCGGATTTCAACTTTCAGTTCGACGTGAAAACGGGCGGCACGGTGGCCGACCGCATTCACGTGAACATGGATTACGACTCCAAGCGCGAGATGGTGACCGCGTCGAACAACCTCTCGCTCTATTACGAGGGGAAAAAGGGCGAGTGGTTGCAGCGGGTGGACGTCGGCAATGTGGCGTTTGAGGCGCCGGCCAGCCGCTTTATTAGCAGTGGCATTCCGCAGGGGAACTACGGGGTGCAGGCGGTGGCGCAGTTTGGTCGTCTCGGTATGCGCGGCATTGTGGCGCAGCAGTCGGGGAATATTGTGCGCGACCGGCGCTACACCGTTGGCGCTGCGGGGTCGCGTCAATCGGTGACGCGCGACGTGAGCGACTACGAAGTGGAAGCGCGCCGATTCTTCTTTACGGTGGATCCGCGCCGACTCGGCGGCTACCCGAACATCGACATTCTCAACGGGGGTCGCCTCCGGCAGTTGGCGGCCGCGCTCCCAGATTCATTGCGGCCGGTAAAGGTCGCGCTCTACCGACTGTTGATCGGCGGTCAGCCGTCAAACCCCAATGGCCCGCAGTTCCGTCTGATCGGCGATCCCTCGTCGCGCCGTGGTCAGGTGTACGAGCTCCTGCGCGAGAACGTCGATTACGTGGTGGACCCGTCGCAGCTCTGGGTGTTTTTGCGGCAGCCGCTCTCGCCGTCGTCGGAGCGACTTGTGGTGGCCTACACCGTACGCCTCAATGGCCGCGACACCACGCTCACCACCACAGGCGGCACGCCCGATGTGTCGTACACCGCGCGCGAGCAGTACGCGAGCCTGCTGTGGGATCCGAATGTGCGCCCCGGTGACGCCGCGTTCGCGCGCGAAATTCGCTCGGTGTACCGCGTGGGGGGCGACGACGTGCAGCGCGAAACTGTCTCGCTTGGCATCTTCACCGGCGCTACCTACTCGCAGGAAAAGCCGCTCGCCGGCAACGCCGCGAGTTTTCTGCAACTGTACGGGCTGGCGCAGTTCTCCAATCCGTCGTCCTTCGACGGAGAAAACCGACTCTGGCCGCGCCCTGGCGATCCCGTCGCCGCCATTGGCCTTTCGGCCAGTACGCGTGTGGCGGCCGATCGTTTTGTGGTGTTTCCGTCGCTGCAGCCTTTTGCGCGCGCGGGATTCGCGCAGCCAGCGGGGAACCCAGCCAACGACGCGATTTATACAGCGCCGAGTGAGTATTTGTATTCGGCGCAGCACCCGCAGAGTGTGTATCGCCTGCGGTTGTCGTATCAGTCGGACGGTGGTTCGGGCAACTCCACCCTCGCCTTGGGTGTGAGTCAGATTCGTCCGTTCTCCGAGCATCTGACGCTCGACGACGGCAGTGCGCTCAAGCGCGATCGTGATTATTCGATTGAATACGAAATCGGCATCGTCACCTTTTTGCATCCCGATTCGCTTTTTGCGCGCCCACGCACCGTGACGGCGCGCTTCGAAGAAAATCCGACGTTTGCGCCGAGTACGCCGACGTCGATTGTGGGCTTTGCGTCGTCGCTGCCATTTCGGAATGGCGATGTAAACTTTATGGCGATCGGTCAGCGGCAGGGGACCAACCTGACGCGACCGACGCTGGGCTATGAGAGTCAGTCATCGTTTATTGCTGGGCTGAATAGTGGGTTTTCGTTTGACGCGCCGGGGCTCTCGCGGGCGCTCGGCGCGCTCAAGGGTGTGAATGCCAAGGTGCCGTCGCGGTTGCGTGTGGAGGCAGAGGTGGCGATGAGCCGGCCGCAGTTCGGCGCGTCGTCGCAGGCGTATCTCGAAGCATTTGAGGGCGATGCTGGCGTGACAAGCCTCACGCTACTCGACCCCAACTGGCAGTACTCGAGTCAGCCTGCGCTCGGTCGCAAGCTCGCGGCGCGCGTGGGTGGTTCGTTCACGCTCGACCTGCAACGCGCCTCTACACTCGCTTGGCAGAACAATGGCGCGTCGGGGCTTGGCACGCCGGTCACCTGGACGCTGAGTCAGATTGATCCGCTGGTGAATGTGACCAACGGCGTCCTACAAGCGCCGGAGAATGTGCTCTGGCTGACGCTGTACCCGCTGTCGGTGGGCGGCGCGTACCGCGACGTGAAGAACAAATATCAGTGGCACATTTCTGGCGCGCCGAGCGGCCGACGGTGGCGTTCGATTCGCCAGTCGCTCGGTGCGGCGGGGGCGGATCTCTCGCGCGTAGACAATCTTGAATTTTGGGTGCGCGTGGACACGGCCGCTGCGCGCCGTCGGCAGAATCCGGTGTTTGTCTTTGACGTGGGCGATGTGTCCGAGAACACGGTGGCGATTGGCCCCACCCAGTTGCTCGTGACGGGGAGCGGATTCAACGCGGATTCCATTTTCTCGGGGCGCGCGATCTATGGTCGCGACACGTTGCAGACGGAGCGCGATCCGTTCTCGCGCGCGTTCAACGTGGAGAAGAACGACAACGGTCTCCCTGGCGACGTGGTGCCGCGGCTCTTGTTCGCGTCGCCTGACAGCGCAGGGACGCTGGTGAATTTCCCGGTGTGCTCTCGCACCAACACGCGGCTCGCCCTAATTGGTGACACCAAGAACAACTGCACGGTGCACAACGGGCGACTCGACGAATGGGATATTGATAACGACGCCGTGCTCAACTTTGATTCGGCGCAGCGCGAGCAAGAGCGGTTGTTCCGCTACGTCGTGGACCTGTCCGACTCCAAGGCGTATTCACGCGTTGGCGGGTGCGACAGTTCGCCGGTAGATACCGCGGGCACGCCGCACAGTGTCTGCTGGGTGTTCGTGCGTCTGCCGTTTGCCGCGCCGATGGACACAATCAATGGTGGTCCGCTCGTCCGCCGTGTGCGGGCGATGCGACTGACGATGATCTCGGGCGAGGCGCTGCCGGATAACGCATTCAGTCAGACGCCGATTGCCGGACTCAAGCTGCGTGGCGCGCCCTGGCTACGCCGCTCTGACCGCTCGGTGGCTGGCATTGGTGGCGAGCGGTCATCGTTTGGCACGGTGCTCGCGAGCACCATTGGCACGCAGGACAAAGACAGCGTGAGCGGTCTGATCTATGAGTCGCCGCCAGGCGTCGTCGATCAGGCAGACATTCGGGTGACGGGTGTGCAGAACCAGCGTCTCGTGATCAACGAACGCTCGTTGCGGCTGACGGCCACTCAGCTCGGCAAGTACGAACGCGCCGAAGCGTATTATCGGTTTCCTGAGGGCGC
Source organism: Gemmatimonadota bacterium (assembly GCA_026387915.1). Lineage (NCBI taxonomy): Bacteria > Pseudomonadati > Gemmatimonadota > Gemmatimonadota bacterium. Next base: position 269,987 of record JAPLKS010000007.1, on the reverse strand, counting down.
ACGGAATTTTCAGCAATACAAGGAGCTGCGCGCCTGGGCGCGTGGCCGCGGCAATGGCTGGGGGCAGAACGGCGAACTGCAGTTCTATGTGAAGATCGGACGCGACGCCGACAACTTCTATGCGTACCGCACGCCCGTGAACTCGGGGAGCGGACAAGCCACTTGGCTCCCCGAAGTGCGGGTGGATTTCGATAAGCTCATTGCGTTGCGTGCGAAGCTGCAAAACTCGTATCTGCAAAATCGCCCCGACTCCATTTCGTGCACGGGCGTGGATTCGGTGCTCATCGTGGCGAGCGGCATACCGCTCGGTCAGTCGTCGCGTCGGCGTGCCGCCTGTGCGGATGGCTATATCGTGTACACGGTGGACCCAGCGGTGAGTCCGCCCAATCTGGCGGCAGTGCAGGAACTCGCCGTCGGCATTGTGCGCGTGGATTCCGGCGGCGTCGGCGCGAGCCGCATTCTTGCCGGCGACACGCTCGAAGTGTGGGTGGACGACATTCGTCTCGCGAATGTCGTGAATACGCCAGGGTATGCCGGGCACGTGGGCTTTGACGTGGCGGCCGCAGACTTGGGCACCATGCACATGGCGCTCTCGCACCGCGATCCGAATTTCCGGCAACTCGCCGAAGTGCCGACCAATGTGAGCGACAATACGCTCGACGTGAGTTCAACCGTGCGCCTCGACCGCGTGGCGCCGGGGCTTGGCTTGTCGATGCCGATGACCGTGACGCATTCGTCGACGGCCAACACGCAGAACTTCATTACGCGCTCCGATATCAAAGCCGATCAAATCGCGGGGCTCCGTTCGCCGCGGGCCGATGTGACGACGGTCGCGCTCTCACTTCGGCGTGCGACGCCGCTCGAAAGCGGTTGGCTCGCGCCCATTGTGAATAACATTGTCGTGACGTCGGCGATGAACACGGGCACGCAGCAGTCGGAGTTCCAGAGCGGTCACAGCGCCATGTTCACGGCGGGCGTGGACTGGCTCGTGGGCGCCGGTGAAAGTGAGCGCCGCGCGATGCCGCGCTGGTGGGAGCAGGCGCTCTCCGGGTTGCCGGCCTGGATGGCGAATTCGGAAATGGTGCAGGAACTGCGCGGGGCCCAATATCGCGCGTCGCCGGCGGCGTTCCGGTTGAGTGCCAACTACGCCAAGGGTGACGATTCACGGTCCAGCTTTACCAAGCCCGCCGACGCCCTCACGGACACCGCGCGCACCGTCAACGGCCTCACGAATCTCTGGCGCAACTCGGCGTCGCTGGAACTTCGTCCGTTCGATGCACTGGACGCGCGCTGGGAAGTGGCGTCGAGTCGCGACCTTCGTGCCTTTGGCGATACCTCATTGCGCACGGCCACCGCCACGGCGGAGCGGACCTCGCTGTTCGGTATTCAAGGGCTCGAACGCGAACGCTACGTGAGTTCCAATTATCGCTTTGTGCCTCAGTTGCGCGGCTGGCTGCGGCCGCGCGCGGAGTTGATTACGAGTTATGGGTTGCTGCGTGACCCGAACTCGCCGAACATTCTGCGCGAGCAAGACTCCATTGGCGTGTATCGTTTGCCGCGCCGCATTACCGCGCTGCAACAACTCAACAGTGGTGCGCAGGTGGACCTCGCGCGCATTGCGGCCAGTTGGGTCACCGACTCGGCGCATCGCGCGCGTGTGTTCAATACGCTGCTGCCGATCGACGTGACGTACAATCGGTCGCTCACCTCCGCGTTTGACGGCACGCCGTTCACGCCGGGATTGGGCTATCAGTTTGGATTGTCGGGGCTCGACAGCTACCTGCGCGATCACGATCGTATGGCGACGACGGCCGGGAGCAATGCGCAGATCGCGTTGCACACCGGCTTGCGCTTGCCGGCGGGACTGACGCTCGATGCGTCCACGCGGCGCGTGGCGTCGCGCAACTGGCTGCGTCGCGCCGATCAGAGCGAGACGGTGGTGGATGGTGAGCAACTCACCCTTCCCGATATCACCCTGCGCGCGACCATGCACCCGCGCCTGCTCGAGGATTGGATTACGACCATCGGCTGGTCGGCGCGACTCGCGCTCACCAAGCAGCGTTCGCTGATGCCGGGTACCGTGCTGGGGTCGCCCAGTGATGTGCGCACGTCGCGCACGCTGAGTTATCCGCTCGGGGCAAATGTGGAGTTCGCCGAGCCTGGACATTTGCGCGGGTCGGTCACTGTGGGGACGACGTACCGACTGGACTCGCTCCCCGGCACGATTGCTGACAGCAAGACCCGAGAGTTTGTAGCAGACCTCTCGCGCACTTTCCCGCTCCCCGCCGCGTGGGAGCTGCGCAGCCCATTGCGCGCGCGGTTCGGCTGGCAGCAGCAGGCGGCGAGCACTTGGCTGATCAGCGACTTGGCGAATGGCACGCGCAGTCGGCTCGCCGACAACGGCCGTCGGGCCATTACGTTGAATGCAGACACGAGCGTGGACGAGAACCTCACGTTCTCATTGCAGAGCGCCCACATCGTGACCTTTGACACGAACCTCAACCGCCGTATCACGCAGATTGTGTTGTCGGCGGTGCTTCAAATTGCCTTTTATGCCGGAGAACTGCGGTGACCAAACACACAGCCCTCGCGCGTGGCCTCGGACTCCTCGCGCTCCTCTCGGCGGCGTGCGGCGGCGGAGACAAGGCGTCATCCTCGAGCGCATCGACCAAGTTCAACGCCGATTCTGCGCTGAGCTATGCGCGGCAGAACGTCGCGTTTGGCCCACGCATTCCCGGCACCGACGCTGCGCGCAAAGCCGGTGATTGGATGGTGGCACGGTTGCGTGCCACGGCCGATACGGTGCTGGAGCAAACGTGGACGCACACCACGGCCGACGGACGAAAGTTGCCGATGCGCAATATCTTTGCGCGCTTTCGACCTAACGAAAAGAATCGCGTGTTGTATGTGACGCACTGGGACACGCGCCCCGTGGCGGACTCTGACCCGATTGAATCCAATCGCACGAAGCCTTTTGACGGCGCGAATGACGGCGCGAGCGGTGTTGGCTTGTTCCTCGCGCTGGCCGACGAACTCAAGCGTCTGCCGCCCAATGTCGGCGTGGACCTGCTTTTCGTAGACGGCGAGGACTGGGGCGAGTTTGGTCCGCCAGATGTGGACGTGCTGATTGGCTCAGAGTATTTCGCCACGCATCTGCCGTCGCCCGATTACACGCCAATGTTCGGCGTGCTCTTTGATATGATTGGCGACAAAGAGCTGCGAATGCTTCAGGAGGTGAATTCGATAAAGGCCGCGCCAGAAGTGGTGCAGCGTGTGTGGGCGCAGGCCAAGGAGATGGGCTACGAGGAGTACTTCAGTCCACGCGTCGGCGACACGATCACGGACGATCACATTCCGCTGATTCGTGCCGGGTTGCGCGTGATTGACGTGATCGACCTCGAGTATCCCAACGAGCAGTCGCGTTCGGGCGGGCCGAACTACCATCACACGACCAACGACACGATGGACAAGCTCTCGGCGAAGTCGTTGAAGGTGGTGGGGGATGTAGCGGTGGCGTTGGTGCGTTAGCGCGATGGCGCGTGCGGGGTTTTGGTGACAATGGGTTGGCGCTTGCGCGGTATGCTCGTGCCATGCCGACACCGGGAGAGCGCAAAGCGCTGATTTTTCTGGCCAGCCTCGCCGCGCTGGGAGTCACCGCGCGAGGCTGGCGCGAATGGAAGGCCGAGCGGGCGCCTGTTTTGGCGTCAGGCGGCGAGGCCTTGGCTCGTCAGATCGAGGCGGTCGATTCGGCGGTCGCGGCGGGCGGGGGGAGGCGCCCACGAGCGGGTGGTCGCGGCCGGAGAGGGGCGGACACCGTCGGTACGTCCCGCGACGCGGCTCGGGCGTCCGGCCGCAGACGCACCAATCCGTTCGCCGGAGCGGACGAGTCCGGTGCCTCCTCAACCAGCCGGCGACGGGGCTCGGCTGTAGTCCAACCCCCGGAATCCACCGCCGACCGTGACCCGCGGGCGGCCTACCGCCGGCGCATGGCGCGAGAGGATTCCGCCCGCTGGACGGCGGCAGAGTGGTCGGCGGAAGCTGAGGCGCGTGCGGGGTCGGCGATTCGAGCCCGCGATCAGGCCCGCCGTAGCGAGATTCGGGCCTTCACCTCGGGGGGTGTGGTGCCGCTCTCGCCCGCTCGGCCGAGCGTCGATCTGGACATCGCCGGCGTGTCGGACATCGAGCGCCTCCCCTATGTAAACAGCGCGCTGGCTCGGGCGATTGTGGCGGACCGGGCAGTCCGAGGGCCATTCGGGTCGATCGAAGGGCTGCGGCGGGTACGAGGGGTCGGAGCTCGACTGGCGGAGCGACTTCAGCCGCTCGTGACGTTTTCGCTGGCACCCCGTCAGGAGGGTGCGGGAGAGTCGCGAAGGAGGGGGGCGGGGCACGGTGGAGTGCGACCGTGACGCGCGTCCTTGACACGACTCTTGCCGCCGGACAGCTTCACAAATCCGGGCCAGTGCACGCACTATCTCTATAGATGTGCTGGCTCCGGCTCCCGTACGCCCGACAGCGAGCCTTAAGAGTCAGATGGCATCTCCCGTAGCGACCTCTGGTGAACGCATTGGCGACCTCCTCCTCAAAGAGGGGCTGATTTCGCGCGACCAACTTGATGCGGCGCTACTCGAACAGCGCTCCAGTGGGTCGCGTGTGGGCTACAACCTCGTGAAGGCTGGGGCGATTCAAGAAATCGACCTCATCCGCACGCTGGCGCGCCAGTACAAAATGCAGGCGGTGGATCTCTCCAAGTTCGAGTTCGACCCGAAGATCGTGAAGATGATCCCGGCGGACTTGGCGCTGAAAAACTTGGTGCTGCCGCTCAAGCGCGACGGGCGCACGCTGACCGTCGCGATGGCCGATCCCACGAACTTCGCGGTGATCGACGACCTCAAGTTCATCACGCGCTACGACATCTTCCCCGTGATTGCTGGAGAGTTCACGCTCCGCAACGCGCTCGAGAAGATCTTCGAGGCAGCCGACACGCAGATGTCGTCGTTGCTCGACGACATTGCGGACATGGAGACGGAGGAAGATCTCGAAGTCGTAGAGACGACCAAGGAAGAGGACAACAGCGCCGCGCTGGCCGCGCAGATGGATGAAGCGCCGGTTGTGAAGCTCATCAACGCGTTGTTGACCGATGCCGTGAAGAAGGGCGCGAGCGACATTCACTTTGAATGCTTTGAGCACGACATTCGCGTGCGCTACCGCATTGATGGTGAACTCACCGAAATCATGAAGCCGCCCAAGAAGATGCAGGCGGCGCTGGTGTCACGCTTCAAGATTATGAGCGCGCTCAATATCGCCGAGCGTCGCGTGCCGCAGGACGGGCGCATCAAGCTCAAGATGGGCAAGAAGGTTATCGATTACCGCGTGAGCACCCTGCCGACGATTTTCGGCGAGAAGGTCGTGCTCCGAATTCTCGATAAGGGCAACCTGACGCTCGATCTCGAGAAGTTCGGCATTGAGCCGCACGCCGAAAAAGAAATCATGGAGGCGGTGTCGAACCCCTACGGGATGGTGCTCGTCACTGGCCCCACGGGTTCGGGCAAAACCACCACCCTGTATTCGTGTCTGTCGAAGGTCAACTCGATCGACACGAACATCATGACCGCCGAAGATCCCGTGGAGTACAACATCTACGGCATCAATCAGGTGCTCGTGCGCAATGAAATCGGGATGACGTTCGCGGCAGCGCTCAAAGCGTTTCTGCGGCAGGACCCGAACATCATCATGGTGGGTGAGATTCGCGATCTTGAGACCGGCGGCATTGCCATCAAGGCCGCGCTCACGGGGCACATGGTGCTCTCCACGCTCCATACCAACTCGGCGCCGGAAACGGTAACGCGTTTGATGGACATGGGGCTCGAGCCGTTCAATGTCAGCTCCGCGCTCAATCTGGTGCTGGCGCAGCGTCTTGTGCGCCGCGTGTGTGGCAATTGCAAAGAGAAGTACACTCCGGACGATCTCGAGCTCGATGCCGCCAAGGTGACGCGTACGACGACGTTGCGCGAGCTGCGGTTCAATGAGGTCGCACTCGATGGCGCCAAGAAGAACGCCACCAAGGACGCGGCGCCCTTCTTGGTGAACTTGTCGCTCGATACGACGATCGGCGAACTGCCATTCTACCGCGGTCGTGGGTGCGAACAGTGCAGTGGCAGCGGCACCAAGGGGCGTCAGGGTTTGTACGAAGTGATGACCATGACGCCGGCGCTGCGAAAGCTCGTGTTGCAGAATGTGGGCGCCGCCGAAATTCGTGAGTGCGCGGTGGACGGCGGCATGCTGACGTTGCGCATGGACGGCTGGCTGAAAGTTCTGAAGGGTGTGACGACGCTCGAACAAGTCATCCGAGAGACGAGTGCCTAAGTTCCTCTATCCCCATAGACTCGAATCATGACGGTACCGGCAGCCCCCCAGTCCCAGGTCAATCTGCGTGTGTTGCTCGAAGAAATGATCGAGCGCAATGCGTCTGACCTGCACATTACCGCTGGTGAACGCGCCAAGCTGCGCGTGGACGGCGAGATCGTCAGCTCGGCGAACGAGTTCGTGCTGACGCCCAAGGACACGCTCCAGGTGGCGTACTCGGTGCTCACCGAGCAGCAGAAGAAGCGCTTCGAGATGGAGGATGAGCTCGATTTCTCGTTCGGCATCCAGGGGCTTGCCCGCTTTCGCGGCAACTGCTTCAAGCAGCGCGGCTGCGTGTCGATGGTGATGCGCCAGATTCCGATCAACATTAAGACGGCCGAAGACCTGCAGTTGCCGAACGCCATCGTGCGGATGGCCGAAAAGCCGCGCGGGCTTGTGTTGGTGACGGGGCCCACGGGCTCGGGCAAGAGTACTACGCTGGCGGCGCTGATCGACAAAGTGAACAAAGAGCGGCGCGGTCACATCATCACGGTCGAAGACCCCATCGAGTTCATTCACAAGCATCAGAACTGCATCATCAACCAACGCGAAGTGGGGAGCGATACCAAGTCGTTCTCGAGCGCGCTCAAGTATGCGTTGCGCGAAGATCCGGATGTGATTCTCATTGGCGAATTGCGCGACCTCGAGACCATTCAGGCCGCGCTGACCATCGCCGAGACGGGCCACTTGGCCTTTGCCACGCTGCATACGAACTCGGCGGCCGAGGCGATCAACCGCATTATTGACGTATTCCCCAGCCATCAGCAGTCGCAAGTGCGCTCGCAGTTAGCGTTCGTGCTCGAAGGCATCGTGACGCAGACGCTCCTCCCGAAGCGCGCCGGCAAGGGCCGCGCGATGGCGGCGGAAATTTTGGTGGTGACGCAGGCCATTCGCGCGTTGATTCGCGACGACAAGATTCACCAGATTTATTCGTCGATGCAGAGCGGCAAGAAGCACGGCATGCAGACGCTCAACGACTCGCTGTATCAGTTGTACATGGCGCGCGAGGTGGCAGAGGAAGAGTGTCTGCGCGTGTCGGGCGATCCAAACGAGTTTTTGCGGATGATTGGCCGAGCGCCAATGGAAGGCGATACGTCACCGCGGGATGCGACGGGGCCGAAGATGCCGGTGCAAGGTGGGCCGCCGAGGCGGTAGGGGGGTAGTGGACCGAAGACGGAAAACGGTCAACGATGTACTGCGGTTTGTTGACCGTTGACCGTTTTCAGTTGACCGTGATCAGTTAAAAACGAAAATGTGTGGGCGAGCGGCACCAGCCGAGCGCCTGAAGATTCCGAGGACAGCGGAGAAAGCAATGCCGACCTATTCCTATACGGCGCGTGACGCCAAGGGTGACCTCAAGACCGCCACGATTGATGCGGCGAATCGTGAGGATGTCGTGCAACAGCTCCGCCGGCTGCGCTTGACGGTGGTGAAGGTGGAGGAGCAGTCGAAGTCGAAGGTGAAGACCACCGGCGCCATCTCCATGCGCGACATCGTGATTTTCACGCGTCAGTTCTCGACGATGATCAACTCCGGTTTGCCGCTGGTGCAGGCGTTGGACATCCTGAGTAAACAAACCGAGAACAAGGTGCTGTCGGCGGTCACGCGGCAGGTGGTGTTTGACGTGGAGTCTGGCCACACGGTGGCCGACGCACTCGCGAAGCACCCGAACGCCTTTACCGACCTCTACGTGAACATGGTGGCCGCCGGCGAGGCGGGCGGTATTCTCGATACGATTCTTATGCGCTTGGCGACGTTCATGGAAAAGAACGATGCCCTCGTGCGCAAAGTGAAGGGCGCCATGATTTATCCTGGCGTCATCATGAGCGTGGCGGCGATTGCCATCGTCGTGTTGCTCATTTTCGTGATTCCGGTGTTCCAGAGCATGTTCGCGAGCGTGGGCCTCTCGTTGCCGCTCCCGACGCGCGTGGTGATCGGGCTCTCGAACTTGCTGCAGGGCTACTGGTGGGCGTTCGGTCTTGGCGGCTTTGCCGCGCAGTGGGCTGTGCGAAAATATTACACCACGAGCAATGGCCAGCTGATGATCGATCGCCTGATGCTACACGCCCCCGTCCTCGGCGACGTGCTCCGCAAGAGCGCCGTGAGCCGTTTCACGCGCACGCTCGGTACACTCATTAGCTCCGGCGTCAGCATCCTCGACGGGCTCGAGATTACCTCGAAGACGGCCGGCAACCGCGTGATTTCTGACGCCATCATGGCGAGCCGCAGTTCGATTGCTGGCGGCGATACGATCTCGGCGCCGCTCGCCAAGAGCAACGTCTTTCCGCCCATGGTGATCTCGATGATCGCCGTGGGTGAGCAGACGGGCGGCTTGGACGAAATGCTCTCGAAGATTGCCGACTTCTATGACGAAGAAGTGGACGCGGCGGTGAGCGGGTTGCTCTCGCTGCTCGAGCCGGTGATGATCGTGTTCCTCGGCGTGGTGGTGGGCGGCATGGTGGTCGCGATGTATCTGCCGATCTTCGATATGATCAACGCGGTGCAGTAGGAGCGAGTTATACGTTTGTGCAGATAAGCTCGATAGACGTTGCAAGGCTTCAGCGCGTCACGGAAAACACGCTGCAGACATCGAAGCACGACACTCGTTCCTCTTGGGAGCTCGCGCATGAAATCGCTAGTTCGTGTGATGTTCACGCTCTTCAAGTGGGGCGCCGCCTGTGTCGTTCTGGCGCTGACCGGTACCGCGGTCTACGCCCGCATCCTCCACCGGCGCGACGACGCGCGGTGGAAAGCCCCCGGCCGCATGGTCGAGGTGGCGCCCGGGCGATCGATGCACCTCTACTGCACGGGTAGCGGCACGCCGACGGTGATACTCGAGGCTGGAGCGGGCGACTTCGGCCTCTCATCGTGGCACTCTGTGCAGCCACAGTTCTCGGCGCTCAGCCGCACCTGTTCTTACGACCGCGCCAGCACGGGGTGGAGCGATCCGGTTCCCGGTCGGCCAACGCCGACGGCGGCGATCACTGACCTGCACACCCTGCTAGCCCGCTCCGGCGAGCCTGGACCGTACCTCTTCGTCGGGCACTCGCTCGGCGGGCCGATCATCCGCCATTACGCGGTACACTATCCAACGGAAGTCGCGGGATTGATCCTCGTCGATGGATCGCACGAAGATCAGATGGACCGGATGAAAGCGGGTGTGCCTCCGTGGGCGTTCCTCGTCTTACGGAGCCTTCCCGCGCTGCACTTCGTCGGGATCGACCGCCTCGTCGCGAAGGCCCGGATCACCGACACGCTCTCGGCGATCATCGCGGCGCGAACCACGACTGACGCCGCGATGGCGAACACCTCGGAACTGATCAACAGTCTTTCGGCTTTCAACGCCGAGGTGAAGCGGGACGTGAAGCCGTTCGGTGCGCTCCCGCTCATCGCGCTCACCGCCGACGTGGTGCCGCGCGCCCCGGGTATCACGCAAGCCGTCGCCGACTCGATGCACGGCGAGTGGGTCGCGATGCACCAAGAGATCGTCGCGCGCTCGACGCGCGGACGCTGGATCCTCGCCGAGCACAGCGGCCACTATATCCAGCGCGACCGGCCGGAGCTTGTGATCCAATCGGTGCGCGAGATGCTGGATACCCTGCGGTCGGCGCCGCCGACTCCCGTTGCGGTGGGCGCGAAAGCGGGGAAATAGGGCTCCGCTCGGCATGCCCCTAAACCGTCGAACCTTCCTGCGCACAGCGACGTCGATCGGCGCAGTCGTTGTCGGGCGCGCGTTGCGTGCGGACCAGGACGTGTCGCGTCGCGTCGTTAACGCCGTCCCTACCCCAGATCAGCTCCGCTGGCAGCGCCAGGAACGCGCGCTCTTCCTCCACTTCGGCGTCAACACCTTCAGCGGGCGCGAGTGGGGAGACGGCAAGGAAGACCCCCGCTCCTTTGCGCCAACGAATCTCGACGCTCGGCAGTGGACGCGAGCGGCAAAGGCGGCGGGCTTCAAGGCCGTGGTGCTCACCGCCAAGCACCACGACGGTTTCTGCCTCTGGCCCTCCGAAACTACCGCGCATTCGGTGAAGTCGAGTGGATGGAGAAACGGAGATGGCGACGTCGTTCGCGAGTTCACCGACGCCTGCCGCGCCGACGGACTCGGCGCGGGCCTCTATCTCTCTCCGTGGGATCGTCACGAGCCACGCTACGGCGATTCGCCGCGCTACAACGATTTCTACGAGCAGCAACTCACCGAAATCCTCACCCGCTACGGCCCGCTCACCGAAGTCTGGTTCGATGGCGCCAACGGTGAGGGCCCCAACGGCAAGCGGCAGCAATATGATTGGCCGCGCGTGCACGCCACCGTGCGCCGCTTGCAACCACATGCGCTGATGTTCAGCGACGCTGGGCCGGATATCCGCTGGATGGGCAACGAGCGCGGCGTGGCCGGCGATCCTAACTGGTGCGCTATGGACCCTGAGGCGGTGCCGTACCCAGGCGCCGATGGTCCGCAGATTATCAGCGCGCTCCAGCACGGCATTCCCAGCGGTACCGTGTGGCGACCGGGGGAGGCCGATGTGTCTATTCGGCCGGGCTGGTTTTGGCGCGAGAGCGAAAACGAAAAGGTCCGTAGCGCGGACAACCTCGAGGAATTGTATTTCTCCTCAGTAGGTCGTAACGCCAATCTGCTCCTCAATGTGCCGCCGAGCACCAGTGGGACGTTGCACGATCGCGATGTGCGGGCGCTCTCCGAGTTTGGCGAGCGAATGCGCGCGCTATTCGAGAACGATCTCGCCGCTGGTGCCACCGCGTCTGCGAGTGCGCCGACTGATCGCGCCTACCGGCCTGCGCTGGCACTGGATCGTGACCCCGACAGCTACTTCATGGCACGCGGGCCGAATGACTCCGTTGAGTTCATCGTCACGTTCGGCCGGCCGGTCACGTTCGATGTGGTGAGCTTGCAAGAGGCGATCGCGCACGGGCAGACCGTAGAGTCGCATACCGTGTCGGCGATTATCAACGACACCGTGCGGCCGATTGCGAGCGGTACGACAATTGGGCATCGGCGTTTGCACCGAATGGAACCCGTGACGGCACATGGGCTTTCGGTGACGCTCCGCTCGTCGATAGGGCCGGTACGGCTTTCACGGTTGTCCGTGCACCGGCACGAACGAGCGTAACGCGCGCCCCTCAGCTCTCGATAGTCGCTGGTACGGCCATCGGCAGCTCCACGGCGAGTACTGAGCACACCGCATCGCTTGGCTTCTCGGGCAGCGTGACCACAAGACCGCGGTCCTCGAGTTTCGCATTCAACGGCCGCCGGCCGCTATCGCCGAGCATCCACACATGCTCCGCGGACCACCGAACGCCGGGGAGTAACAGCTCGCGCTCCGTCGGCCACTCGGGAAGAAACGCGTAGAGCCGACGATCCCGCCGCGTGGCCTTGAACGGCACCCCGTCAAAGGGCGAGGCCTGCGTGCCGTAGATGGATTCGCTGTGCGCCCGCATCCATCGGCCAATCCCGCCGAGGCGTTCGATGCTCTCCGCGGGCACAGCGCCCTCGCCAGTGGGGCCGATGTTGAGCAGCAGATTACCGCCCTTCGACGCTGTTTCCACAAGTAGCCCGACGAGCTTGGGTACGCTCTTGAAGTCGTGGTCGGCGCGGTTGTAGCCCCAGTTCTGGTTCATGGTGATGCAGCTTTCCCAGTCGACGCCGGGGAGTCCGCGGTCCGGTACTTTCTGCTCGGGGGTGCCAAAGTCACCGAGCGCGGGGCGGGAGAGTTGTGCCTCGAGACCATTCGCCTTACTCGGCGCCACCCGACTATTGATGAGCGTGTTCGGCGCGAGTTTGCGAACATGTTCGGCGAGTGCGCCGCCCAGGTCCTGCGACCAGGTGCTTTCCCATTCGCCGTCGAACCACATGACGCCGATGTCGCCGTAGTGGGTGAGCAGCTCTTCCACCTGGCCGTGGAGGTATTTCACGAAACGGTTAAACTCGGCGCCACTGGCTGGGCGACCGGCGGCTTCCCACTCGCGGCGCGGCAGATAGTCGGGGTGATGCCAGTCCATGATGGAGTGATACCAACACGGTTTTACGCCGTGCCGGCGACAGGCGTCGGCCACCACGCGCATCATGTCCTTTTTGTAGGGCGTGTGCGTGATGCTCCAGTCGGTGAGCTTGGTGTCGAACAAACTGAAGCCGTCGTGGTGCTTGGTGGTCATCACTAGGTATTTCATCCCCGCTTCGGCGGCGAGACGCGCGATGCGATCGGCGTCGAACTGCACGGGGTTGAAGCGGCCTTTCAGTTTTTCGTATTCATCAATGGGAATCTTAGCATTGTTGCGAATCCACTCGCCGTAGTCAGTGCGTCCACCCCATTCGCCGCCGAGCATGGAGTAGAGACCGAAATGGACGAACATCCCAAAGCGGGCGTCGCGCCACCAGGCCATGCGGTCGGGCGCTACACGTGACAGCGGGTTTGGGCTCCACGCACCCGAGGGTCCGCGTCCGAACGCCGGCAGCGACGACCCAAACGGGAGCGCGGCGCCAAGGGCCGCACCGGAGGCCGCAAGGAAGTCGCGGCGGCTGACGCCTGGTGGCGCGGCGGGGATGGGACGAACGTACGTTCGGTTATTCATCGGTTCTTGTCGCCTCAGGCCGGTAGTGGCGCCTTCGCAGCGCACCCACGTGGGTCGCCAGCTATGTCCCGAATATCCGCCATTTCAGCCTCCGGCGTAAGCTGACGCAGAAGGCGGATTTAGCCGACTGTATTGTTTGGGGGGTGGCGGTATATTCGCCATATGGAATTCAAAACAATCATCGAACCGTTCCGGATAAAGACGGTCGAGCCCATTCGGCAGACGAGCCGGGCGGAACGCGAGCACGCGATTCGCGTGGCGCACTACAATCCCTTTCAGATCCGCGCAGAGGATGTGCTGATCGACTTGCTCACCGACAGTGGCACGGGTGCGATGAGCATCTACCAGTGGGCGGGGATGATGCGCGGCGATGAGTCGTACGCCGGCGCGCGATCGTTCTTTGCCTTTGAGCAGACGGTGCACGAGATCACAGGATTCAAGCATGTGATCCCCACGCACCAAGGACGCGCCGCTGAACACATTTTGAGTCAGGCGATGGTGGATGAGGGCGTGATTGTGCCCAACAACACGCACTTCGACACTACGCGAGCGAACATCGAAGCCCGCCGCGGCGTGGCGCTGAATCTGCCGATTGCTGAGGGGCACCAGCCGGCCACGTTGCATCCGTTCAAGGGAAACATGGATCTCGCCGCACTGGAGCGGACGCTCCGCGAAAAGCGCGGACAGATTCCGATGGTGATGTGCACCGTCACCAACAACTCCGAAGGCGGACAGCCGGTGAGCATGGCGAACGTGCGCGGCGTGAGCGAGCTGTGCAAACAGTTCGGCGTGCCGTTTATCATTGACGCCTGCCGTTTTGCCGAGAACGCCATGTTCATCAAGATGCGTGAGCCCGGCTACGAAGACAAAACGCCCATGCAGATTGCGCAGGAGATGTTTCGTTTGGCCGATGGTTGCACGATGAGCGCCAAGAAGGACGGCATGGCGAACATCGGTGGTTTTTTGGCCGTGAACGATGATGCGCTCGCCGAGCGGTGCCGCAACTCGTTGATTCTCACAGAAGGATTCCCCACGTACGGCGGACTGGCGGGGTACGACCTCGAGGCGATTGCCGTGGGGCTCCGTGAGGCGCTGAGCGAAGACTATCTCCGGTATCGCATTCGTACGGTTGAGTATTTGTCGGAGCGGATGACGGCGGCTGGCATTCCCACGGTGCGACCCGCTGGTGGGCATGCGCTCTACCTCGACGCCAAGAGCTGGCTCAGTCACATTCCGCAAAGTGAGTATCCGGGTTGGGCGCTGAGCGTGGCGCTCTACACGGTGGGTGGCATCCGCGCCTGTGAGATTGGATCGGTGATGTTCGGCAAGCAGCCGGATGCCACGGAGAAGTTCTCGGAGCTCGAGCTTGTGCGATTGGCATTCCCGCGGCGTGTGTACACGCAGAGCCATATGGACTATGTGTGCGAGGTGCTGATCTATCTGCACTCGGTGAAGCACAACATTCGCGGCGTGAAGATCGTGCAGCAGCCGTCGGCACTGCGGCACTTTACGGCCAAGTTTGCGCCGGTGGCGGAGAGCGTCCTCGCGGTATAACGCGACATCCGCGCGTGAGGAACTGTGCGCGTCGTAACCGCGTGAGGGGTGCTGTGTCAGGAAGCCTCTGACTGCGCGGTGGCCGACGGTGGGCCAGTATGGAGGGAGCCAGAGTCTCCCCCCTGAACGCTCCTCACGCGAGGCTGTTTATGACTGCTCGTTTCCGGCTGCTCGCCGTACTGGCGCTGTACCTCTTAGCCGCGCCACTCTACGCGCAGGACCCATCAAAACTTTCGCGCGATTCCGTGATGCGCTTGATCGCCACTGGCACCGGCATGACCAAGGACGCCGTGGGACTCGCGCTGGGTGATTCTCCGGCCGCTCTCAAGACTGCCGCTGATGCACTCACGGTGGTGAAGCTCTACACCCTCGCCGCCGAAGCGCGCGATGACGAAGCCTATCAGGCTGCTGTGGATTGGGCGCTCGGAAAGGTGGCCGACAAGCTCCTCGACAAAACGGTCGCGGGCACGGCGCTCGGCGCTGTGTCGCTGTACAAGAGTACGCTCGAAATCACCCGCGATTACGTGGTGCTGCCGGCGATGGACGAGAATACCTATCGCCTCTACAAAAAGACGCGCGGCACCAACGCCTTCGATAAAGGGGAGGCGGGGTTGGCGTTTCAGCGGGCAACGCAGGGGGCGGGGTCAACCTTCGCCGTGCGCCAGCGCATGTTCGAGGAGATGCTACGGAAACGCGGCATCACCAAAGAGATCGTGGACGGCACGTCCACCGGCGATGCGTTGTACAAGAGCATCGACGCGTACTGGGCCCAGCGGCTCGAAGCGCGCTGGCAGCGCGAGTGGATTGCTGACCACAAAGACTCGCTGATTACCGACGCGTGGGCGCGCCAGAAAAAGGCCATGCAGATTGAGCGTTTCGGGCAGGAAGTGCGGCAGGTGCCAATGAGCGACGCCGACAAAGCCCTGCTCGCCGATTGGGTGGCGGGGGAGCAGGCGCATGCGAAGTGGAACGAGGAGTACTACCACAAGCAGGGCTATCCGGACGCTGCGGCCCGAATTATTTGGAATTACGGGCCGGTGATTGCTGACGGCTTCCTGGTATTTTCAGAAACCGTCGAAGTGAAAATCGATAAAGATCACCCGTTCAGCGCGATTTCCACGACCGGAAGCGCGCAGTATCCGTTCCGTATTCCCGTGTCGGGGCTTCGTTCGAGAATTTGGAAACCGTAGCTACTCCCCGTAGGGAATCCATATGTTCTTCACCTGCGTCGCGTGACGCAGGAATGCCCGACCCTCGCCCTGGGCCACGTCGGCCCAGTCGCGAGGCGTCCACTCGCACCACGTCTGCTTCATGTTGCCGATGCTGGCGAGTTCGCAGGCGGTGACGCCAGCGCGACTGCCGCTGAACCAGATGGCGTCCACATCGTCGTGTTCGGCGAGCGTCTTGGCGAGTTCGTCGGTGCGCCCGGTGACGATGTTCACCACGCCAGCCGGGACATCGCTCGTCTCGAGCACCTGATAGAAATCGGTGACGGCCAACGGATGCGACTCGCTCGGCACGGTGACCACCGTGTTGCCGCAGGCAATCGCCGGTGCGACGTACGAGAGCCAACCGAGCAACGGTGACACGGCCGGCGCGGCAATGCCAACGACGCCGAGCGGTTCGTTCATGGCCAGCGTGACGCCGCGGATTGGCGTTTGGTGCACCTGGCCGTCCCACTTGTCGGCCCACGCAGCGTAGGTGAAGAGGCGACGAATGCTCGCCTCCACCTCAGCGGCGCCGTCGCCACCCGTCATCGCGCGAATACGCGTGCCAAACTCGGCGGCGCGCGCCGAGAGATTTTCGGCGATGTAGTAGAGAATCTGTGCGCGGTTGTGCCCTGAGGCGCGTGCCCACGAGCCAGCTGCGCCACGCGCCGCTTCAACAGCGTTCCGAATATCCTTTCGGCTCCCTTCGCCCACTTCGCCGATCACTGCGCCGTTGAATCCTTTGACGGGTAGCGAATAGCCGGAATCAGGGCGCGCTTGTTTGCCGCCGATGAACAGCTTGGAAGTGCGGTCGACTCCCACGGAGACGTCTGTTACAACTCGGCTCTTGGCCGCGACGACTGCCTTGCCTTTGGTTTTCGCTGCGGCAGCCTTTGCCGGAGCGCGCAGCGGTGCTGACGGCTTGAGATACTCCCACATCCCCTCGCGCCCACCTTCGCGTCCGTACCCTGATTCGCGATAGCCACCAAAGCCAGCGGCCGCATCAAAGAGATTGGTGCAGTTCACCCACACCACGCCCGCTTTGATTTTTGGGGCGATATCGAGTGCGAGATTGATATTGTCGCTCCACACACTCGCCGCGAGTCCGAAGGGCGTATTGTTGGCCAGTGCGACCGCTTCGTCGGGCGTGCGGAAGGTCATTGACACGAGTACGGGGCCGAAGATCTCCACCTGCGCAATCGTCGCGCTTGGAGCGACGTTCGTGAACAGCGTTGGCGGAAAGAACGAGCCTTTTTCCGGCACCGCCCAGCTCGGCTGCCAGCACTCGGAGCCTTCTTGCTTCCCCTGCTCAACGAGCGCGGCAATGCGTTCGAGCTGCACCGGTGCGACAATCGCACCCATATCCACGGCTTTGTCGAGCGGAGAACCGACGCGGAGTTTCTCCATGCGCGCACGCAGCTTTTCCACGAGGCGCTCGGCGATCCCTTCTTGCATCAACAAGCGCGAACCCGCGCAGCAGACCTGGCCTTGATTGAACCAGATGGCGTCCACCACGCCTTCGACCACGCTGTCGAGATCGGCATCCTCAAAAACAATGAACGGACTTTTGCCGCCGAGTTCGAGCGAAAGTTTTTTGCCGCTCCCCGCGGTGGCCTTCCGAATGATGCGACCGACGTCGGTGCTGCCGGTGAAGGCGAGTTTGTCCACTCCTTTGTGGTCCACAAGCGCTGCGCCGGTGGCACCGTCGCCGGTGAGGATGTTGAGTACACCAGCGGGCAGCCCCGCCTCGGCGGCGATCTCCGCAAATGCGAGCGCCGTGAGCGGTGTGAACTCTGCCGGCTTCAATACGATGGTGCATCCTGCCGCGAGAGCTGGGGCAACTTTCCACGCTAGCATCAGCAACGGAAAATTCCACGGAATGATCTGCCCCACCACGCCAGCGCCCGTGTGTCCGGGGAATTCGGTCTCGAGCAGTTGTGCCCAACCTGCGTGGTGGTAGAAATGCCTCGCAACGAGCGGAATATCAATGTCGCGCGTTTCGCGAATACTCTTGCCGTTGTCGAGCGTCTCTAACACGGCGAAGAGGCGTGCGTTGCGCTGCATGGCGCGAGCGAGCGCATACAGGTGCCGTGCACGCGCGTGGCCGCTCAGCGCACGCCAGCCGGGGAGCGCTTTGCGGGCGGCGGCCACCGCGGCGTCTACGTCAGCGGCAGAGCCCTGCGACACTTTGGCTATGACCGTTGCCGTGGCAGGGTTGTGCACGTTGAACGTGGCCTTGGGTTTGGTCCACGCGCCGTTGATGAAGTGGCCGAAGGTCGCGTTGTGCGCCGCAATCCAGGCGAGTGCCGGCTTGTCGCTCTCCGGCGATGGGCCGTAGTCCATGGACGCGAAAATGTCGGAAACGGAAGGAGGTGTGTTCATACCATCGGCTGGCGGTGGGCCGCAGCATAGCGCCCGGTGGTAAAGTGCTCGAGCTGGCGCTCGATGTCGGTGAGGAGCCCACTCGCACCAAAGCGAAACAAGTCGGGGCGGAGCCAGCGGTCGCCGAGTTCTTCTTTGATGAGATACAAATATTCCAGTGCGTTTTTCGCTGTACGAATGCCGCCCGCCGGTTTGTAGCCAACCGCGTAGCCCGTGCGCTCGAAGTAGTCGCGAATCATGCGCACCATCACTAGCGAAACGGGAAGGGTCGCGTTGACTCCTTCTTTCCCGGTGCTGGTCTTAATGAAATCTGCTCCGGCCATCATGGCGACCATCGAGGCGCGAGCCACGTTTGTGAGCGTGGCCAAATCGCCGGTCGCGAGAATGGCTTTCATATGGGCGGGCCCGCAGGCTTCACGGAATCGTTGCACTTCGTCGTAGAGCGCGTTCCAGTCACCGGTGAGCACATGCGCGCGGGTGATGACAATGTCGATTTCCTTTGCGCCCGCCGCGACGCTTTCGCGCACTTCGGCGAGGCGCGTGGAGAACGGTGAGAGACCGGCAGGAAAGCCCGTACTCACAGCGGCGACCGGAATGTTGCTCCCCTTGAGTGCGTCTACCGCCGTTGGCACGAGCGCGTGATAGACGCACACGGCGCCGGTTGTCACGTTCAGTGATTCGGCGCCGAGCGCTTTAAGGAGATCGGGGCGCAGCGGATGCATGGCTTTCGCGCAGAGCCGACGGACATTGCCGGGTGTGTCGTCGCCGGAAAGTGTCGTGAGGTCAATGAGGGTGATCGCGCGCAGCTGCCACGCGGCCTGCCACTGTTTTTTTACGGTGCGGCGCGTGGGAATGGTGGAGGCCCGGCGTTCGGCGGCGCTCTTATTGACGTGCTGCGCCAGCACGAGGTCGAGGTCGAGCGGCATCCCTGGATTTCTCTCGACGTGGTCACCCGGCGGCTGGTGACGCGCGCCGACTCGGCGCTCACTGTCGCCGGTGGAGAGATGGAGGTTGGCTCGCGTAATGGGCATGCCGGTCTCGGGCTCAGGGGGAATTGATAATAAGATAGCCCAGCGAGGACGGGGGTGATACAATACGAGAGCGGTTTTTGAAGATCCCTCACCGTACCCACGGACTCAACGGACGCCGATCATGCGACGCACCATCCCCGCTCTCATTCTGCTCCTTGCCACCCTCCCCAGCGCCGCTCCCGCACAGGGGGCCCGCCAGCCCACGGGCAATGTGGTGCCGGGGATTGAGGTTTTGCTCAAGGACTCGCTGCACCTCATCCGCGGCAAGCGGGTTGGGCTCCTGACCAATCATTCTGGACGTGATCGGAAGGGGACAAGCACCATCGACCTGCTCTTCCGCGCTCCCGGCGTGAAACTCACGGCGCTGTTTGGTCCGGAGCACGGGCTGCGTGGTGTGGCCAAGGCGGGGGAGAAGGTCGCGTCCACGGTGGATTCGGCGACTGGTGTTCCCATTTATTCGCTCTTCGGCGATGTGTCGGTGCCGACCCCAGAGATGCTGAAGGATGTCGATGTGCTGCTCTACGACATTCAGGATGTCGGCGCCCGCGTCTACACCTTCCAGTGGACGCTCGCCAACATGGCGGCGGCGGCAAAAAAGCCGATCATTATTCTCGACCGCCCAGACCCCATTCGCGCGGACCGCGTGGAAGGGAATATTCTCGATCCCAAGTTTGCCTCGCTCGTTGGGCAGCACCCCGTGGCGTTGCGTTACGGCCTCACGCCGGGCGAACTGCTCAAGTACCTCGTGGGCGAAAAACTCATCGACGCCAAGGTGATGGTGGTGCCGATGCAGAACTATCGGCGCTCGCAGTGGTTTGACGAAACGGGAATCCCGTGGGTGAACCCGTCGCCGAACTTGCGCACGCTCGACGCCTCGTTGCTCTACCCAGGCACGGTGCTCTTTGAGGGCACGAGTGCCACTGAAGGGCGTGGCACCGACGACCCGTTTACGCTGATCGGCGCGAGTTGGCTCACGGATGCCGGTGCGATTGCCGCGGAACTCAATGCGCGCAAACTGCCAGGCGTCCACTTCGATTCCACGTCACGTGCCATCGAAGCGGGCTACAAGTTTGGCGGGCAAACCATTCCGATGATCAAGGTGCGCGTCACCGACCGTAACGTCGTGCGCCCCGTGGAACTCGGCATCCGCATGCTCGCGGCGATTCAGGCACGACACAAGGCGGATTTTACCTGGCGCGAGAAGTCCATTGATCGCCTCGGCGGCACCGACCAGCTCCGCATGGCCGTCGATCAAGGCACGGTGGACGCATTGCTCGTACGCTGGGCGGCTGATGAAAAACTGTTCGCACAGAAAATCAAACCATACCTGATCTACAAGTGAGGGCGCGCGCGGGGGTACTCACGCGCGCCATCGTTGCGCTGATGGTCGGCGCGCTGTCCACTGCGGCGGCGCAGCAGGGCGCCCCCGCGCTCGACTCGCCAGGATTGCGACTCGCGCTCTCGGCGACCGACGGGCATGTGCAGTCGCTTACCGATTCGCACCAGCGGCAGCTCGCCGGTGGCGACCGCGACGTGACGGGGCTCTGGTCGCTCGACATTGCAGATGCCGCGCCGGTCACTGCCGCGCAGGCAGGACGGTTTTCGTGGCGCCGCCTCAGCGGGAGTCGCGGACTTGAGCTGACCTGGGACCAGTTCGCGCGCTCGGCAACGTTGCGTGTGATTGCCACGGTGCAACTCCGCGCCGACAGCACATCCGCGTGGCGCATTCGCGTAGAGGGGACGCGCGCACTGCCCGTGGAAGTCGTGCATTTTCCGCGGATCTCGGGCATCGCGAAACTCGGCGAACACGAGCAACTCGTGGTGCCGCAGTGGATGGGGCAGATGGCGCGCGATCCGCGAAAGTTGTTGGCCGGTTCTGGGCCTGCGGGACGTCGCATCGAGTGGGTCTACCCAGGCGCGCTTTCACTGCAGGAGATTTCGCTCACCGCGCCGCCAACCGGTGGGCTGTACTTTGCGGCGAACGACACGCTCGCGTACCGCAAGTCGTTCGCGCTCTGGGGAGAGCCCGGTGGTTCGGCGGGCTTTGAGATGACACATCTACCGTCGAACCCTGGGCACGACGATAGCTACGCCACCAGCTATGACGCGCTGGTAGGTGCCATCGACGGCGACTGGCTCAACGCCGCAGAACGATATCGCGCGTGGGGCACCAAACAGTACTGGGCACGTGAGAGCCGTCTCGCCACACGCCGTACCCCCGCGTGGGTGCGTGAAACCGGAATCTGGGAATGGAATCGCGGCCGCTCGGACGCCGTGCTCGCCCCCGCGGCCCTTCTACAGAACGACGCCAAGCTGCCGGTGAGTGTGTTCTGGCATTGGTGGCACAACGGCCCCTACGACACGAGCTTCCCCGACTACCTGCCGCCGCGCGAAGGCGCGGAGCCATTCACGAAGGCCGTGCGCGCGGCTAAGCAGAAGGGTTTGCATTCGATTGTTTATATGAATCAGCGGCTCTGGTGTCTCCCCACGCCGAGTTGGAAAAGCGAGAACGCCGAACGCTGGGCGGTGCGTGAGCGCGACGGGAAAGTGCGCACCGAGGTCTACAATGTGTTTGATCCGCAGCCGTGCGCGACTATGGACATTTCCACCTCGTTCTGGCGCGACAAGTACGCCGGCATCGCCGACACGGTGATGCATCAGTACGGACTCGACGGCATCTATATGGACCAAGCCGTCCTCAGCTTGGTCTGCTGGAATCCGGACCACGGGCACCCCGTGGGTGGCGGTCACTACTGGATGGACGGTTTCCGTTTGCTCGCCAAGGACCTGCGCCGTCGCGGCGGTACGCTGCCCTTTGGTTTTGCCGGCGAAGGCGGTGGCGAAAGTTGGTTGCCTGACCTCGATGCCTTTCTGACGCTGCAAGTGAGTCAGGAGCGGTACGCCGACCCCGCGAGCGGTTGGGAAGTGGTGCCGCTCTTTCAGGCGGTGTATCACCAGTACGCCGTGACGTACGGAACATACGGATCGCTGACCTATCCTCCGTACGACGAACTGTGGCCGGCGGAGCTTCGTCCAGCGAATGCGCTCACGCTGCTCGACCGTGCCTATCGTGGTCAGTTCTTTTTGGAGCAGGCGCGGATGTTCGTGTGGGGGATGCAGCCGACTATCGCGAACTTTTTGCCCGAACAGTTGACGGAGCGTCGCGCCGAGATGGATTATCTCGAGAAGCTCGCGCGTCTCCGGTATGGCCTGCGCGATTTCTTTCTCGACGGGACCTTTCTGCGTGCGCCGGACATCGACGTGCCGACTGTGGATGTGCGCCTCTCGCGCATCTCGATTTACGCCGCGCGGCGGGGCGGGCCGGTGGAGGCGCACCTGACCTCTCCGGCGGTGCTCTCTTCCGCTTGGAAGGCCCGTGACGGCCGCGTCGCGCTAGCGCTGGTGCGCATCACCGATGATTCCGGTGCAGTGCGCGTGCGCATCGATGGTGCACGGTATGGCGTGGGGGTGGGCACCAAGATCGTGCGGCACGATGCAAGCGGTGTACGAACCATCGGAACGCTCGGTGCTGGGATCACGAGCCTTGAGGTGCCGATGGCAGGGCTGGAAGGCGTGGTACTGGAATTGAAGCCCGCCGCGCGATGAACGGACAACGGTAAACGGTCAACCGTCTACGACTGATAACGCAGTCGCGATCGATAAGACCCAAACAACAAGAACGGCGGAGCAGCTCAACGCTGCCCCGCCGTTCTTGTTGTTCTACTCAAACGGTCAACCCACTGCGGTAGTCCTTACCAATCGATCCGCATCCCCACCTGCGCCTGCCGCGCCGCATACGCACCGGTCGGCACGCCGTACGATGCCACGCCAGTTCCCGTAGCCGTGAACTGCGTGGAGCCGTACGAGAGGTTGCTGCTCCAGTTGAACAGATTGAAGATTTCAGCCGAGAAGCTGATCTTTTTTCCGTCGATCGTCCAGAGCGGACGCGAGAGGCGGACGTCAACCGTGCGATACCAGTTGTCCCACTTCTCCGACGGGCGAACCGTACGGATACCCGTCGACGACGTGGTGCCACCGGTGTAGTCGTCGCCGGTGATGTTGTCGCCGTTGATGTCGCGGCCGTCGATGCTCGTGTACGGGCGCGGGCTCGCGATCGTTGCGATCGTGGAGAGCATAAAGCCGAACGGAATCGGGCTGACTTCCGAGAGCACCAGGCGGTGCCGCTCGTCACCGGTCGTGCGCTGCGAGTTGAACAGGAACGGCAGGGCGAAGTTCGGCAGAGCAGCCGTGTCGAAGTTGCCTTCGTACCAGCCGAGGGTGTAGGCAAGGTTCACGCGGGTCTTGCCGCGCTGCCAAGTAGCCGACACGAGGAACGCCGAGTAGTCGGCGACGCCGATGTCGTCCCACAGAATAATGTCGCCGTACTTCGCCGTCAGCATGCGCGTTCCAACCGGCACCGGCCCGGACGCGTTCTTGTTCACGTAGTTCGGGTTGCGCTGCACGTAGAGGTTCGTGAGATGCTGACGCACGTAGTCGACGTTCACACCGAACTCGCTCGTGAACTGATGGCCGACGCCCAGCGACATCTGCTGGTTCTGCGGCGTCTTCATGTCATGCTTGATCAAAATCGGCGCCGGCGAGCCCGACTGGCCAGCCAACACGCGAGCCTTGAGCACCGCCGGATCGAGCGTCGGCAGATTGGTCGTGTTGTTGAACGTGAAGTTGTACGTCCGCCACGTCGAGTTCTTGCGCTCCTGGAACCCAATGAAGCTCGTGACGCGATCGTAGATGATGCCGAAGCCACCGCGAACGAACGTCTTGTTGTTCCGCAGCGGATCCCACGAGAAGGCAAAGCGCGGCGAGAAGTTGCCGAGCTGGTTCTTGCGGTTGCCGAGGTTCAGGTAGTCCGCGAACTGCGGAATAGCCTGCAACACAGGATCGGTGGCCCACGGCACCGTGTACTTGTTGTTCATCGTGTTGAACTCAGCATCGTGGCGAATGCCAATGCTGAACGTCAGGTTGTCCTGCAGGCGCCATTCGTCGTTGATGTACAACCCCGTGACGATGCCCGTAGCGCTCGCCTTGGCATCGCTGATGCCGTTCGGGTCGGTAAAGCCGACCGCGATTGACGCCGTATTCGGGAGCGTCGACGTGTCCGTCAGAAAGTTGAACGAACCGTCCTTGTTGTTCGGGAACGTCTGGCTGGCCGAGATCTGACTGATTTCGACGCCCGCCTTGATGACGTGCGAACCGGAGGCATTGTCGATGTTCCACGTGGCGCGATCTACCGCACGCAAATGGAGTTCGTTCAGGATGAGCGGGAAGCCCGACGTCCCAAAGACGATGCCCGGGTAGGTCAACTGCGGGCCGGGCTTGAGCGGCGCTTCGTTGTGA
Organism: Gemmatimonadota bacterium; assembly: GCA_026387915.1. Classification (NCBI taxonomy): domain Bacteria; kingdom Pseudomonadati; phylum Gemmatimonadota; species Gemmatimonadota bacterium. The sequence goes on along the minus strand of JAPLKS010000007.1, from coordinate 245,473 downwards.
TCCCAGCTCACGAGCTGAAGACTGGCCTCATTCACGAAGTTGCCACCCTTGTCCAGATACCGCTGGCGCAGCTGCGCCGTGTAGATCTTGTAGTCCTGCGAGATGCCGCCGTCCTGCGATACGCGGGCGCCGAAGTTGCCTTCACCCTTGAGGAAACGGGCGGAGATCATCGCGTCATACGTCGTCTGCGCGTCCTGCACATAGGTCAGGCGCGTGAACAGCGTGTGGTTCTTGTTGGGGGCGAGGAACGAACCCTTGTACTTCGAGGTCGTCCAGGCGCCGCTGGTCGGAATCACGTCGAGGTAGAAATCGGTCGACGCCAGCTCGTAGCTGGCCGCAAGGAAGAGCTTGTTCTTGATGAGCGGACCACGGATGTTCAGGCCGAGCTGCTCACGGCCGAAGTTCGGCAGTGCCGCCTGGAACGCATTCTTGGTGATGAGCGACTTGTTCTGGAAAAAGCCAAACGCCGAGCCTTCCCACTTGTTGGTGCCGCGGCGGCTTTCGGCGCTAATCACATACGAGCCCGCGCGCGAATACTCGGCGTCATACGGGTTCACAAACACGCGGAACTGTTCCAGCGCTTCCTGCGGGAGCGGCGAACCCGTCTGGCCGAGGCCGACGATGTTGCCGTTGTACAGGCTCTTCATTTCGACGCCGTCCATGTAGACGTTGAAGAAGCGAAGATCCGGCGCGCCGCCCGACGTCGGCAACGTGCGGCCCGACTGCGGCGCGTACGTCTTGATGCCGGGGGCGATGCCGGCGAGGTTCATGATGCCGCGCGAGTTCAGCGGGAGGTTCTCGATTTCTTCCTTGAGAACCGGCGCTGATACGGACAGGCGCTGCACTTCCACCTGCTTCACCCGCTCGCCCATGACGGTGGTGGCGGACAGCTCCGCAACACCCTTCTCCATCAGGAACTCCAAACGGGCGCGCTGGCCGATCACGAGCTGGACGGTTTCGGAGAGCGGCTTGTAGCCGATCATCCGCACCGTCACGGTGTAGTTACCGGCAAAGAGGCCGAGCACGCGGAACTCACCGCTGGCACGCGACAGGGCGCGGGCCGTTTCCTGCGTGGCGACATTCACCACGGTCACCTGGGCGCCCTGGAGTGGGCCGGCCTCAGACTTTACCACACCCTCGAGGGTGATGGTGTTTTGAGCGAGGAGCGCCCTCGAACTGCCGGCAATCGCCAACAGCGCGAGTAACAACGCTTTGTAGCTGGACTTCATCGGGTGCCTCCGAATAGGGGTAGGGAGGTGGGGGGCTGCAACTGCGGGGTGGGTGGCCGCCACGCGTCGCCAAAAGCTCGACGCTTTGTAACGGATTAGATACATAATAGAATAAAGGAGCCCGTGATGCCACCCTAACCGTGCCCGCCGTGAGCTATCAGCGCAGAGTAATTTCCGCAGCCCTTACCTCCGTAATCCTTTGGGGAGTTGCTCGGCCCGTACAGGCGCAGCAGGCGGACACAATTTCTCGGCGTACGGTGGCTCCCGGCGTGACCTACAGCCGGTTCGTGCGCCTCGGCGGGCCGTGGATTGTCAACGTGCTGACGGTGGATCTGCGCCGCCCCGATCTCACCCTGCGGCATGCGCGCGCGCACGATCAACTGCGCACCCGTGAGCGCACCTCCGACATGGCGCGTCGCCCGCAAAACCCCGGTGATGTGGTGCTCGCTGCCGTCAACGCCGATTTCTTTGACCTCAAAACGGGCGAGAACGAAAACAATCAAGTGATTGACGGTGAGTGGTGGAAAGGCGTGAAGGTCACCGAGTCTCCGTTCGGCACTTTTCATAACGTGCACGCACAGTTCGGCCTCGACTCCGCGAATCGCCCCTTGATCGACCGATTTGTTTTTGAAGGATCAGCCCGAACCGCACGCGCGAAGTTCACGCTCATTTCGCTCAACGGCGTGGTGACCGGTCCCGAGGGGACGGCACTTTTCACCTACCGTGCCGGCGCGAACGTGCCGCGTGACACCATCCGACCGGTGACCGAGGCGCCGTTGCGCTTCGCGGCGCGCCGTGGCGATACCACGGTCTACGTGCGTCAGGGCCCAGTTCGCGCGGTGTCCGGCGGGGAGATTCCGGTGCAGGGGGCGGTATTGGTGGGCTACGGTGCCACCGCCAAGGACATCGCCGGCGTCGGTGAAGGGGAGACGGTCTACGTGTCGCTTCATGCGGCCCCACTGCCCCCGCAAACCCCGCTAGCGCAGCTCGCGGGCGGCTGGCCGCGCATCCTCCGTGACGGCGTCAATATTGCCGCCAACTCCGCCACCGAAGAGGGCACCATCGCGCGAAACGCGATGGCCCGTCATCCACGTACGGTGGTTGGGTTTTCCCGAGATAGCTCAACCTTGTACCTTGTGACGGTGGATGGGCGCTCCACCAAGAGCGTGGGCATGACGACCGTCGAACTCGCCGATCTCCTGCTGGATATTGGCGCGTGGCAAGCGCTGAATTTTGACGGCGGCGGCTCAACCGCCATGTGGGTGCAGGGCACCGTGGTGAACTCGCCGACCGATCCGACCGGCGAGCGCGAAGTCGGTAATGCGCTCCTGCTCGTGCAAACTCGTCCCCGTCCCCCGAGGGTCAAGCGTTGAAGCGTTCCCGCAATGTGGTGCTTGGGCTGGTGCCGTCACTCGTCGCTGTGGCCTGCGGCCACGCGCCGCCGCCGGATCCCTGCGAACCGTCGTTCTATTCGGCGGAGGCCTGTCAGTACGCCATCGAACATCGCGGCTACTATCACGATGGCGTGTTCTTTCCGCACGTCTATCCGTATCCGATGCTCTACTACAACAGCGGATACAGCACCTATCTCTCGCGTGGCGGGCGACCGACCGCGATTGGCGCCGAGCACTATAGCCCCACGTATCGAGGTGGCGGGGCGATTGGCGGCAGCGCCGGTACGGTGCGTGGTGGCTTCGGCGGCTCAGGCGCCGCGCACGCCAGCGGCGCGGGCTCCTAATGAAACGACTGTCTTGCTCGCCGCGCCTCGACTGGCAGAAAAAAGTTGAGGCCCGCGGACTCTCGTGGCACACGCCGGACGAGATTCCCTATTGGGCTGAGGGCACGTACTACACGTTCGATGCCGATGAAATCGAACGCATCGAGCGCGCGACCAACGACCTGCACGCCCGCTGCCTCGAAGCGGTGCAGCATGTGATCGACGAAAAACGCTACGCCGAGCTGCGCATTCCTGAGGCGGCGGTGCCGCTGATTGAGCGGAGTTGGAAAGAAGAGCCGCCCTCGGTCTTCGGCCGCTTTGATCTGGCCTACGATGGCGTGAGTCCGCCGAAGATGCTCGAGTATAATGCCGATACGCCGACGTCGCTGCTCGAGGCGGCCGTTATTCAATGGGACTGGCTGCACGACGTGTTCGCCGGCAAAGATCAGTTCAACTCGATTCACGAACGACTCGTGGAGCTGTGGCGATCGTTCGGCCCCTATCTGCCGACGCCGGGACCTGAGGGGCACATCGTACACTTTGCCGCCATGGACGATCGCGAAGATGGCATGACCGTTGGCTATCTCGCCGACACGGCCTCGCACGCGGGGTTCGGCACGCGGCTCGTCAGCATCGCCGACATTGGTTGGAACGCCACGGACCGCGAGTTCCGCGGTGGGAACGACGAAAAAATCGCGACGCTCTTCAAACTCTACCCGTGGGAGTGGATGCTCTCGGAACAGTTCGGCGAATTTGTGACGCAGAGCGACACGATGTTTATTGAGCCGCCCTGGAAAATGATTCTCTCCAACAAGGGAATTCTTCCCATTCTCTGGGAACTCTTTCCCGACTCACCGTATCTCGTCCCCGCGTACTTCGACGAACCACGAGACATGTTCGAATGGGTGAAGAAGCCACTGTTCTCGCGCGAAGGCGCGAACGTGACCGTGCATACGATGCAGGACCACCTCGAAGGACACGGCAACTACGGCTCCGAGGGCTTTGTGTTCCAGCAGCTCGCTCCGATTCAAGTGTTCGACGGCGTGCGCCCGGTGATAGGGAGTTGGATAATTGGACAAGAAGCCGCTGGAATGGGGATTCGTGAATCGGACGGCTGGGTGACGGGCAACACCTCGCGGTTCGTGCCGCACTTCTTTACGGCATAGCCGGAATACGGCGCTTGTTGGACGCCGTGAAAGCGTCGGCGCTCAAGTCGCGCGAATCGTATGGCAAGCAAAACGGGGAGCCCGCGTCGGATACGCGGGCTCCCCGTTTTGTGTGCGTACCACAGGCGACTACATCGCGACCTTGGGCTTCGGCACAATCACGCCTTGGATCTGCGCCTCTTGTAGCAGCTTGTTGAACGCGGCCACGTCGGTGTTTTCCAGTCGATCAATTTCCGCCCGTAACGCCGCCCACTTCTTTTCGAGTTCCACAAAGCGCTCGCGCATCGGCTGGGTGAGCGCGTCGTTGCCTTCGATGTTGCCGAGGAGGAAGGCGTATTGTGCGTTCATGCCGTTACGGTAGTTGATCACGTCTTGCCCGTTGGCCGCTTTGGTGGAGAGGCGCGGGTCGAGAGCGTCAGAGGTGCCAGCGATTGCATTGCCCTTTTCGGCGATGACCTTGGCGGTCGGTGCGTCCTTCGCGCGATCCACGAAGGCATTGACCTGCTCCTTGATGTCCCGCACTCGGAGAAGGGCGTCGTGAATGTCGGTCAACCGCGCATGCACGGCGCGGGAGAGTGAGTCACGAGCCGCGACCTCGGCGGCGGTCGCGGTCGAGCGCGGGTCTGCGCGCACGTCGAACGATTGCGTCTGCACCGAGGTGCCGATGGTCAGGCGAACCTGATAACGGCCCGGCGGCAACTGATAGCCCGACGTGCCGCCGCCCCACACGGTGATGTTGCCGGGCAGTGCCGTGGGTGCTTCGCTGCGAATATCCCACTGGAAGGCGTTGAGTCCCGCCTTGGGACTGAACGCAGGGCTGTCGCTGCGGCCGCGTCCCTTCACCGGCGGCGCGGCGGCGGCCTTGGCGTATTTGCGCAGTACCACGCCGCGCGCATCGAGGAACTCAAGCGTTGTGGTCGCGGATGAGTCCGGCGCCTTGGCGAGCGAGAAATAGACGGTCGCCCCTGGTGCGGGATTCTTGCCGATGCCAGGCATCGGCATCACGCCGCCCGGCACCAGCAACGCCTGGCGCGGCGTAAAGAGATGCACGTCGCGCTTGGCAATCTCTTCGCTGAGCTGACGCACGGGACTCAGGTCGTCGAGCGCCCAGAAGGCGCGCCCTTCGGTGGAGGCGTACAAGTTGCCGTGGCGCACTTCCAGCCCCGTCACCGGCGTCACCGGCAGGTTCTGCGAGAACGACTGCCAATGCGCCCCTGCATCAAACGAGAGGTACGCGCCGGTTTCCGTGCCTGCGTAGAGCAAGCCGCGTCGTTCGGGGTCTTCGCGAATCACACGAACGGGCTCGCCGTCACGCAGTCCGGTGTTGATGCGCGTCCACGTCTTGCCGTAGTCGGTGGATTTCATGGCGTAGGGCGCGTAATCGCCGCGACGATCTAAGCGGTACGCGAGGTAGACGGTCGCTGGGTCATGCGGCGAGACCTCGAGTTCGTTCGAGAGACCAACAGCCAGCCCAGCGGGCGTGACATTGGTCCACGTCTTGCCGCCGTCGCGCGTGAGCTGCACGAGTCCATCGTCGGTGCCCACGTAGATCGTGTTCGCCTCGTGCGGCGATTCGGCGATGGTCACAATGGCGCCGTACACTTCGCCGCCCGCGCCTTCGTTGGTGAACGGCACACCGCCCACACCCTGGGTGCTCTTGTCGTTGCGCGTGAGGTCGGGGGAGATGGGTGTCCAGGTACGACCGCGGTCCGGCGAACGGAACAGCACGTTGCCGCCGTGATACACCACGTTCGCACTGTGTCGCGACACCACCGCCGGCGACGTCCAGTTGAACCGATACCGCGTCTGGTCGCTCGGCTCAGTGAGGTTGAGCTCGGGCCACGGCATGATCTGCCGGCGGAGCCCCGTCTGTGAATCCAACTCGTCGAGAATGCCCTGATAGCATCCGCCGTATACATACCGCGGCGTCTTGCGATCGACGCCAATGTTCGCGCTTTCGCAGCCGGGGCCTTCGGTCCAATCGGCCGGCGTGATGCCAAATCCGTCGGTGCGGCTCTTGATGATGACGGACGTATTGTCCTGCTGGCCGCTATAAAGCCGGTACGGGTAGACGTCGTCGACGATCACATGATAAAACTGCGCCGTCGGTTGGTTGTCCTGTGTGCTCCAGCTTTTCGCGCCGTCAAGCGTGATGGCAGCGCCGCCGTCGTTGGCGTTCACCATGTAGCGCGAGTCGCGCGGGTTCACCCACAACTGGTGGTTGTCGCCGTGGAGTGAGTTGAGCGTTGTGAAGGTTGCGCCGCCGTCAATCGACTTCATGATCGGCGCGTTGATGGCGTAGACCACGTTTTCGTTCTGCGGATCGGCCGTCACGTTCATGTAGTACCAGCTGCGCGTGACGAGATCGCGCTGTTCCGAGAGCAACTTCCACGTGGCGCCCGCATCGTCGGACCGGTACATGCCGCTCTTCTCGGCTTCGATAATCGCGTACACACGTTCCGGATTCGCCGGCGAGACCGCCACGCCAATCTTGCCCATCAATGCGGGCAACCCGCCGCCGGTGAGCCGCTTCCAAGTGTCGCCGCCGTCGGTGCTCTTCCAGAGCCCGCTTCCTGGGCCGCCCGAGCGCACCTGCCACGGCAGACGCTGGTGATCCCAAAAGGCGGCGTAGAGAATGCGCGGGTTGGTGGCGTCCATCGACAGATCACTCGCGCCACTCGTGGCGTTATCGCCCTTGAGCACGAGCGTCCACGACTTGCCGCCATCGGTGGAGCGATAAATGCCGCGGTCCGCCGTCCCCTTCCAGCGGTCCCCCTGCGCGGCCACGTACACCACATCTGGGTTTTGCGGATGAATGCGTACCTGCGAGATCTGCTTGGTTGCCGCGAGGCCCACGTGCTTCCACGTTTTGCCCGCATCGGTGCTCTTGTATACCCCGTCGCCGAAGCTCGACGACTGTCCGCGAATCGCGTGCTCTCCCGTGCCGACATACAGCACGTTCACATCCGACTCCGCCACGGCAATCGCGCCAATCGAGCTCGTGCGGAAGAATCCGTCGGAAATGTTGCGCCACGTGTGGCCGGCGTCATCGGTCTTCCAAACGCCACCTCCCGTGTAACCCGCGTAGTACACGTAGGGCTGCGCGGCTACGCCAGCAACAGCATTCGCGCGACCGCCGCGGAACGGACCGACGTTGCGCCACTGGAGCGCGCGAAAGAGCGACGAGTCATAGCCCACGGCTACCGGCGTGCGTTGCTGTGCAGCAAGCGGCCGCACCGGGGCGCCAGCGGCGCCAATAGTGGCGAGAATGACAGTGAGTCGGGCGACGCGGAACACGGACACAGGAAGACTCCAGTGTGAGTGGGAACTCGGCGGTGCGCGGCATCACATGGCGTGTCCACCGCGACAGAAGCATAGCGCAGATTCGGCGACATCGCACTCCGCACCGGTCCGTGATAGCTTCCCTCACATGACCCTCTCCCTTCGAATCGTTCCGCGCTCAGCCGTGCGCACGCCGGGCGCCATGCGTGCTGTCGCCCTGAGCCTCGCCCTCCTCGGCTCCCCAGCCGCCGCCCACGCGCAGCGCGCGCCAGCACTTCCTGCGCTCGATTCTGCGCGCCTCGTGGCCGACCTCTCCGCGCTCTCTGCCGATTCCATGGAAGGGCGTCGCGTGGGCACTCCCGGCGGGGCTCGCGCCCGCGCCTGGCTCCAGCGTGCCATCATACGCATCGGATTGGTGCCCGCGGCGGACAGCTTTGCCCAGCCGTTTTCCTTCTCCGGCCGCGGTGGCACCGCGACCAACGGCGTGAATATGGTGGCGATCGTGCGCGGCACCGCTCATCCGGATCGCTACATCGTGGCGTCGGCGCACTATGATCACGTCGGCATGCGCTCGCCCGGCGTGAACGGCGATACCATCTACAACGGCGCGGACGACAACGCCTCCGGCACCACCGCGCTCCTCGCCATTGCAGCGTGGGTCAAGGCGCACCCGCCCGAGAACAGCATCATCTTCGCCTGGTTTGACGGCGAGGAATCCGGCGAACGCGGTGCGCGGGCGTTTGTGGAACATCCCCCCGTTCCGCTCGAGAAGATCATGGCCAACGTGAATCTCGACATGGTCGGGCGCAACGTGAAGGGCGAACTCTATGCGGCTGGCGCGACGCCCTTTCCTGTGATGCGACCGCTCGTCGAGGCCACGGCGAAGGTCGCTGAGGTGAAGCTCCTGCTCGGACACGACTCCGGTGTTGGGCAGAACAACTGGACGAATCAGTCGGACCAGGGCGCGTTCAACGACAAGAAAATCCCGTGGGTTTACTTTGGCGTCGAGGATCACCCGGACTATCACAAGCCGAGTGATGAGTTCTCCCGAATCGAGCCGGCATTTTTTGTGCGGGCGGCGCGCACCGTGGCGGACTTTGTGCGGCGGCTCGACGCGGGGCTTGATGGCGTAGCCACCGCGCGCGCCGCGGCAAAGGCGCCCTAAGCGATCCTCAGCGGTCTAGACACCGAGCCCCACTCGTCTCAGCGGTATTGAAATGCTCAAGCGCCGGGAGCGTCGTGAACGACGACCCCCGGCGCTTGTCGTTTGACTGGCGCGTGAGCGCCCTGCCACGTTGCCGCTCGATTAGAACGACGTGACGACCGACAACATCACCGATCGACCCGGCTCCGGACGGAAGAACGTCGAGTTCGCCGCCTCGGCGTATAGCACGTTGGTCACGTTGTTCACGGTGAGCGACAGGTCCTGACGGACATTGCCCACCGCCCAGCCGCGAACGCCCGCGCGCAGGAGCTGCGTCGTGAAGGCCGGCAACACCGGCCCGATCGCACTGGCACCAACCTGAATGTCTTTCTGTTCGCCGTTGTGACGCACGGCGTACTCTCCCCAGAAGCGGCCGCTCACACTGCGCCAGCCCAGTGACAGATTCAGCTTCTGCGAATAGGTGTCGCCCACCGGCACGGTCGGGTTGAGCACGTTCTTGGTCTTGACGGTCGACCAGTTCACGCCCGCCGTCATACCATTGCCCAACGGTACGTCCGCGGCGATCTCGGCGCCGTCGGTCCGGAGCGCGGCTACGTTCGTGTTCTGGTAGACGGGCAGCCCACTCTGCTTGGCGCCGGTTGGTACGGTCTGAATGCCGTCGGTGATCTTGCTCTGGAAAATGAACGCTTCGAGGTTCATGCCCGCCATGCGCACTTTGGCACCGAGGTCAAAGTTGACGCTCGTTTCCGGCTGCAGATCCGGCGCGGCGACCTGGTACGCCGACCCTTCCGGCGTCGGACCATCGAAGTAACGTTCCACGAGGTTCGGCCAACGGAAGCCGCGTCCCACGCTCGCCACCAGCGACACATCGTCGGTGGCGCGATAGATGCTATTCACGGCGTACACGGTCGTGCTGTTGTTGTGATTGGTGACGCTCACGGTGCGCCCCGGCGTTTCACGCGGGTTGCTCGTCACGTCCTGAAAGCGCCCGCCAGCGATGATCGCGAGGCGGTCGGTCAGCTGCGTATTCGCCTGAACGAACACGCCGTAGCTCGTCAGCGAGGCGTTCGGCACCTGCGGCTTGTTGCTCGCAATTTTCATCGTCGGGCCGAACCCAATGATGGTCGTCAGGCTCGAATCGGTGCCTTCGCTCCGATCGTTGAAGAAATCCACGCCGTACGTGAGCACCGCACGCGACAGCACTTTTGTGGCCTCCACGCGACCGCCCACTGTGGCGAGGTCGGTGAAGTTGGCGGTTGAGATGCCGATGGTGGCATTCGGACCGGCCGGGACCAGAATGTCTTGAGCGAGGTCACGCTTGTTGCGCGATCCGTACGCGAGCACATCGACGCGGTCAAACAGCGCGCTCTGCACCGAGCCCGACTGCCAACCGGTGGTGAGCTTTTGGAAGTTCTGATGGGGGTAGCGAATGCGAATCTGCGTTGGATCGCCGCCAAGAATGCTCGGCGGCACGTAGCCAAAACCGGCGTCATCAGCGGCGTACTGCTCAGCACGCAGAAACGCACCAGCGCCCTTCTCGCCGCGCCAGCCCAGTTGCCCACGCACGTTGTGGTCGCGCACGCCACCGTCGAGCATCGTCGTGTTGGACTTGAGCGTCACTTTGCCAAAGGAACCGGCCGGCGCGTCGTAGTTTCCGGCGACGCGCGCCGCGCCGTTGAGTTCAAAGGCCCAGTGATCGTTGTGGCCGAGCAACATCGCTTCGGTGCGGCTCTGATCGCCCGCGCTGCCGAAACGGTAGCCCGCGCGCCCCGAGAGCCCAGAGGCTCCGGCAAACGACGGGGTGCGGGTAATGAGGTTGATCACGCCGCCGATGGCGTCGGAACCGTACAACACCGAGGCCGGGCCGCGGACGACTTCCACACGATCCACCGTCGATACGTCGACCAACGCCGGCAGTTCGCCGAAATCCTGCTGGCGACGCGCGTTGTTCAGGCGAAGGCCATCTTCGAGAAGCAGAATGCGCTGACCGCGCTGGCCGCGAATGCTCGGTCGCTGCTGATTCGTGCCGACACCGATCACGTCGGTGCCCGGCATTTCGCGCAGCAAGTCGGCCGCGGTATTGGGCTGTTTTTCACGGAGGCTCGCGCTGTCAATCACGCTGACCGGCGTGGGCACGTCGTGGACATTTGTTTTCTGTCGCGTGGCGGTCACGGTCACGGCCTGCAGGGCACGCGCCCGCGACGTGGTCGAATCGGTGTTGGCTTTATTCGCCGGTCCCTGCTGCGCGAACAGTGCGAGCGGGAGGGCGAGCGTCACGGCCGCAGTCGCGGCGCGTGTGAAGGAGTTCCGAATCATTGCCGTTTAGGGGCTAAAGGTGGTGCGAGCAGGTTACGGCTCGGTTCCCACCCTAACAATTCGGAGAGTTACGCAAGCAAAACCCCTACGAACTTCTACGTGTCCGCTCGTCGGGGTCTCGCCGTCGTCGCCCTGCGCGGCTGCCTGACCCCGCCACTCGGCGGACGAGCGTCGGCCGAGCCGCCGCTCGCTGGTAATCGCCCTAGAGCAGCCCCTGCTCGAGCGCGAGTCGCGTCAGCCCGGCCACCGTTCGAATGCCGAGCTTCCGCATGAGCGAGTCGCGGTGCGCCTCCACGGTGCGGGTGCTGATGCCCAGTTCGCCGCCAATCTCGCGATTGGTCTTTCCCTGCGCGATGTGCACGAGAATCTCATGCTCGCGCCCCGTCAGCACATCGGTCGCCCGCGGTGCGCGTGCCACCGTCTCCGTGGACGCGCCCGTCCGAACCGCGTCAGCCAGCTGGGTCGCCACCTGCGGCGAGAAATACGCCTCGCCGCCGTGCACCGTCGTCACCGCCGTGCGCAGTTCCTCGGGGCTGCTGTCTTTGCGCAAATAGCCGTGCGCACCAGCGCGGACGCTCTCCAAGACGTATTCCAAGTCTTCATGCACCGACAGCATCAGAATGTGGACGCCAGGCGTCCGTTCCAGAATCTCCGGCACCGCATGCAGGCCGGAGCCGCCGGGCATCGAAATGTCGAGCACTACTACATCGGGCTTCAACAGTGCGGCCTGCTGCACGGCCTCAACGCCGCTCGCGGCCTCGCCGATCACATCAAAGGCGGCGCCGGCCAGCACATGGCGAATCCCCTCGCGCAACATCGCGTGGTCATCCACCACCAACACGCGAATCGGAGCCTGTGCGGTCACGCGTCCACTCCTTCGGTCACGGGAATACGAATAGTGATTGTCACGCCACGGCCCGGTGCGGAATCCACCAGCACATCGCCGCCCAAAGCGGTGATGCGTTCGCGCATTCCAGCCAAACCGAGATGGCCGTCTGCTTCGGCCTTGGCGAGCGCACGCTCGCCTGCAAAGCCGGGGCCACTATCTGCAATCTGCAACTGTACACGGCCGTCGCGCACGGTGAGTGCCGCATGGACGGGGGCGTCCGGTGCGTGGCGCGCCACATTGGACAGCGCTTCCTGCAGCGCGCGGTACAGCGCCAGCTCGGCTTCTTCGCTCAGCGGTGGCATGTGCTCGGGCGTGTCGAGCGTGGCACGGACGCCGCGGCGTTCGCTGAAGTCTGCCACCATCGAACGTAGCGCCGGCACAAGCCCAAGGTCGTCGAGCAACGATGGCCGCAGATCGTTCGTCACCGCGCGAATGCCGCGCATTCCCTCATCCACCAACTCCAGGGCACGCGCCACCTGCGCGGCAAGCGCCGGCTCTACGCGTTCGCGCACCACACCAAGCTGCATCTTCACGGCGGTAAAGATCTGCGCCGTTTCGTCGTGCAACTCCAGCGACAGGCGGCGACGTTCCTCCTCGTGTTGCTGCACCATGCGGCGCGAGAGCCGCGCTAACTCCACCGTGCGTCCGTGCAGGCGCGTGGCGAGATCTGCGTTCACGAGCAAGAGAATCCCCGCGCCGACGCCGAGCAAAAACAGAATGTCGATGTAATAGCCCCACGGATTCCACGCACCGCGCGCGCGCAGCACCGGATAATCCAGGTGATGGAGCCCCCACAGCAAAAACGTCCAGCCGAGCAGTGTGCTGGCGCCCCGCGTTTCCGCGCGCCGGTGGCGCAGCAGCACCGCGCCGGTCCAGAGCGTTGCCGCCGAGAGAAAGAGCACAGCCGGAATCGCAGCGAGGTTGAAGCTCTCCAGCCGAATGACGGCCACGTAGCTCCACGCGAGCGGAAAGGCGACCACCGCGTAGTACCGTCGCTTCCACGTGGTGGCATGCGCGAACACCACCGCGGCCCACAACAGTGCGAGTGCCGTTTCGCCGGTGATCACTTGGTGCCAAAAGAGCCACGCGCGATTGTTGGTCTCGAGAAACACCACGATCACCAAGATGCGCGCCAGGAACAACGCGAAGGCCAGCGCCCACCACGCAAAATACTTCTGCTGGTAGCGGCGCCAGAGCACAAAGCACTGCAGCGACAGCGCCGCCGTGATGGTAGCCTGCAGGAGCGCAGCGGAAAATTCGCTCGCCAGCGACGCGGGTGCGGTTTGTATCACGACGCTTTCCCCGCGAACACCGACGCCCGTGCCGCCGCCGCAGCGAGGGCGGCGGCCAATCGTGCGTCTCCCATGCCGGCCACCAACTCCACGGTGCACCCAAACGCCGCAAGCGTCTGCACAAACTGCGCGTGCATCGCGTCGCGCCCAGTAGGCCGGTCGCGAATGCCGTCGGACGTCCAGGGCAGGTCCACGTCGCAGAGCAAATACAGGTCGCCGCGCCGCGCGAGTGCCTCTCGCTCCATCCAGTCTGGCGCGCTGCCATAGTAGTGCCTCGCGTACAGCACCGTGCTGATCAAGTCGGTGTCGAGCACCGCGACCGGAGGCGCAGACGCGAACAGCGCATCCTCCGCGGCCATCGTGGCCCGCGCAATTGGCTCGGCGTCCGCAGCCCGGAGCGCACGGCCTTCGCGCGCGCGCGCTTCGGCATACGCCCGCGAGGTCTCCGGCAGCCAGGGCGCGCCGAGTCGGTGCGCCAACTGCGCGGCGAGCGTCGTCTTGCCGGTGCTCTCAGGGCCCGTCACCACGAGGCGTCGCGTCACGCCGCCGCCGTCTCCGCCGCGCGGTCGGCCGACCACGACGCCTTCCACTCGCGGTGCCCCATCGCCGCGAGCACAAAGAACACCGCGTAGAGCCCTGCGGTGAGATACAGCGACTTGTAGATGAACATCGCCACGTACACCACATCCACCGCCATCCACACCGCCCAGTTTTCCATCACCTTGCGCGTCATCATCCATTGGGCCACGAGGCTGGTGCTCGTCGTGGCCGAATCCACATAGGGCAGGGCCGCATCGGTGGAGCGCGCGAGGAAGGTGCCGAGCACGGCGAGACTCACGAGGCCAACGGCGGTAAGCGTCACTGCCATCCGCGAGGTGGCGCGTGACACTTTGAGCTGCGTGCGGTTCTCGCCGCCGTGCAGCCACTCGTACCAGCCGTACACGGAGAGCAGGAAGTACACCACCTGCAGCCCCATGTCGGCGTAGAGTTTGGCATCGCGAAAGACGAGCACATACAACAACACATTCACGATGGCCGTCGGCCAGCTCCAAATGTTCTGGCGCACGCTCAGGTACACGCTCACAATGCCGAAAGCGACGGCCGTCGCTTCCATCCAGTTCATTTGCCGCCCTTCAAGTAATCCAGCGCGAGCGAGGCATACGCTTTGACGCCCGTCGGGAGCGCGTCCTCGTTGACAAAGAATCGCGTCGAGTGATTCGCGGCCGCATCTTCGATTTTGACGCCCGCTTTGTTCACCCCAAGGAAGTAGAACACCCCCGGCACTTTCTTTTGGAAGAGCGCAAAATCTTCCGAGGGCATCCACACGGATCCATCACGCACCGTACCGCTGGTGGCGCGCCGAATCGTGGGGGCCATACGCTGGGTGAGCGCGGGATCGTTGAACACCACGTCGGTGCCCATGTCGATCTTCACCGTGGCCGTGGCCCCTGAGCCCTGCGCCACCATCTCGGCAATGCGCGTGATGCGCATGTGAATGTCTTTGCGCATCGGCGCATCAAAGGTGCGAATCGTGCCCGTCATCACGACGCTGTCGGGGATGATGTTGCCGCGCACGCCGCCATGAATCGTGGCCACCGTGACGACGGCAGGCGCTGCCGTCACGTCCGTTTGACGCGCCGTGATGGTCTGCAACGCCGTCACGATCTGCGCCGACACGACCACCGGATCCACGCCGCGCCACGGTTGCGCACCGTGCGTCTGCTTGCCGTGCACCGTGATCGTCAGGGCGTCCGACGCCGCCATCGCGCCGCCCGGCTTGTAGGAGAGCGAGCCCGCTTCGTCCGGCCACACGTGAATGCCGAACACGGCATCCACCTTCGGATTATCCATCGCGCCGGCGTCAATCATGCCGCCGGCACCGTTGCGTGTACCGCCGACTCCGAGGACGCCGCCCCCTTCTTCGGCCGGCTGGAACAAGAACACAACCGTCCCTGCAATCTGCGCCTTCATGCCAGCGAGCACCGTCGCCGCGCCAAGGAGCATGGAGGTGTGGGCGTCGTGACCGCAGGCGTGCATCACCCCCACTTCTTGTCCGTTATACATGGTGCGCACGGTGGACTTGAAAGGGAGGTCCACTTCTTCGGTCACGGGGAGCGCGTCCATATCGGCGCGGAGCGCGACCACCGGTCCCGGCTTACCGCCGCGCAACACGCCAACCACGCCGGTCCTGGCGACCCCTTCCTTCACCTCCATGCCAAGCGAACGCAGCTGTGCGGCCACCATTTTGGCGGTGCGCACTTCCTCGGTCGACAGCTCGGGATGGGCGTGGAGGTCGCGCCGCCATTCAATCACCTTGGGCATTACCAAGCCGACGCGACGGTCGAGATCGTCAGCCCCGGTCTGCTGCGACAGCAGGGCGTACGGCGGCAGGAGGAGCAGGGCACAGGCGGCGACTTGGATATATTTTCGGGACATCGGCGTTATATCCTCAAAGAGGTGTGCGTTGACGCTAACGGCCGCCGCGTCAGGGCGCGAGGCCGGAACCCCAGAACTCGAGGCAGCACATGGATCGCAAAGGGAGCGCCGTATGGCGCGGGACCATTCGTGAAGGGCAGGGCACCATCTCCACCGAAACGGGGACGCTGGCCAATGCCCAGTACAACTTCACCAGCCGCTTCGAGCACGGGGCCGGCACTAATCCCGAGGAACTCCTCGGTGCCGCCCACGCGGGATGCTTCTCCATGGCGTTCTCCGGGCAGCTGACGGCCGCCAAGCTCGTCCCCGACAAGATCGAGACCACCGCGACCGTCACGGTGGAACGGCTGGAAGGCGGCTTTGCCATCACCCGCGTCCACCTCGCCGTCGACGCGTCGGTGCCTGGTGCCGACCGAGCCCAAGTCGAGGAACTGGCCGCTACCGCCAAGGCCGGATGCCCCGTATCCAAGCTGTTCAACACCAACATTACCATGGCGCTAACGCTGGTTGTCTGACCCTGGGTCGACTAGATTTATGGGGTTGTGGCCGCTTTCTGGCCCACTCCCCTTACCAGGTTGCTATGGCGAAAGAAGAAGCGATTGAACTCGAAGGCACGGTTACCGAAGTGCTCCCCAGCGCCACGTTCCGCGTCCACCTCACGAACGGACACGACGTCCTCGCGACGATGGCTGGCAAGATGCGGCGGTTTCGCATCCGCGTGCTGCAGGGGGATCGAGTTACGGTCGAAGTTTCGCCATATGATCTCTCGCGCGGTCGCATCACGTTCCGCCACAAGAACTGATTCGCGGCCCAACGCACTGCGGGGAGCGCCAACTGGCGCTCCCCGCTTTTTTTCGCTGTGTGGCTGGAAACGCGCTTACTTCTTGAACTCGGTGCCGAACACCCGGTCCCAGTAGCGCATCGTCACGCCAAAGTTCTTGTCCGGCACCGCGTGGTGAATCCGGTGCTGCGACTGCAGATGGCGGTACCACGCGAACGGGAGCTTGTAGTGGTGCAGGCTATGATGCATGAAGCTGTAGGCAATGAAGCCAAAGAACCAGCCGGCAAGAAACGACGAGAACCCGCCCGCGCCATAGTAGTTGGCCACGAGTTGCTGCGGCGGCAGAAAGAGGAGGGGCGTTACGAAGAAGGGCATCGCCACGGTCGACGTTGGATCCTGATGGTGCTTCTCGTGCCCGTTGCGCGTGAGTTCCATCCCATCGTGGTAAAACCAGCGATGGAAGGCGTACTCCGTCGGCGTCCACGCGATGGCGCCAACCACGAACAGCGCGAACATCGTGACGCCGCCCACGTTAAGACGCGAGGCGTCCCAGGCGAGGAAAAACGTCATCAGCACAAGATCCGTGACGTACGTGGCCCAGTAGTTCGATTTCGATTCCGAGATCCGCAAGATCCAAGAGGTCATCGTCCCTACCTGTGGGCTGGGGGGAATCGTCTGCACCGTATGCCATGCCTTGTAGTGCGCGGCGTCCGGTATGGTTCCGGTTGCGCGCGCGGTGGTCACTGCCCAACACCAACGGCGACTGCGACGGCGCCTATCGCGTCGCTTCGGCGGCGGGGGCTTTGTCGGGCTTGAGGTACGTCGCCTTGTGAATCGTGTACGCCGTCACGTTTGCGACGATGGCGAGCACAATAATAAAGGCGGCGACGCCCCAGCCTTTCGACGACGGATTGACGCTGTCATTGCTCATAGAAACACTCCGTGAATATGAGTGGGATTGTAACGGGACGGAGCCATCGTGGCAATCGCCTACTGGCTGAGCGGCTGGAGCATTTGTTACTTGTAATCACCCGAATCCGACTCCCCATGACCTCTTCCGCTCGCCTGGCTTCCCTGACCGTTCGACGAACCGCCCGTCTTGCGATCCGCGGTCCCGAAACCGGCCTCATATCCGACCTCTGGATCGTCTTGCACGGGTATAGCCAGTTAGCCGCCCCGTTCCTCGAGTCCTTTGCGGCCATTGACGACGGTACGCGGCTGATCGTGGCCCCAGAGGCGCTCAATCGCTACTACGAAGGGAGCGTTGAGGAGCGCGCCCGCAATCGGAGCGCGGCGGTCGTCGGCGGGAGTTGGATGACCATGGAAGCGCGGCTTGATGACATCGCCGACAACCTCGCGTATTTGGATGCCGTCTACGCCTCGTGCGCCCCGCGCCTCGCCGACGACGCGCGCCTCACTGTCCTGGGTTTCTCGCAGGGATCGGCCACCGCCGCACGGTGGGTGGCCGCAGGTACCGCTCGGGTACACCGACACATCGTCTGGGGCTCCACCTTTCCGCCAGAGGTCACCCTCACGGCGCCCGCGCCGCTCCACAGCCCGGACACCTGGCTCGTGATTGGCACGCGCGACCAGTACGCGACCCCCAAGATCGTCGCGGGCGAACGCGCTCGACTCGACGCGGCCGAACTGCGCTATCGTTTGGTGAATTTCGAAGGTGGACACAGGCTCGACGACGACACGCTGCGCACCATCGTGTCCACACCGGCTTAACTCTGCACGCCGGAGCGGCCGGAGCGGCCGGAGCGGCCGGCACGGCCGGCACGGCCGCCGCGCGCGAACACGCGCGCAAAAGCGCGCGCGGCGCCTGCTCAGCCGCGGAGCTTGTCGATAATGCGACGGTCTTTCTTGGTCGGGCGACCGGCACCGCTTTCGATAACCGGCCCGGCATGCTTGAGCGTCCACGCATGCTTGGCGCGGGCGGTCTTGGAGTCCGCGGTTTCTTCGTACAAGGTGGCAGCGACTTTCGCGGGCCCTCGGTGCTCCGTCGCAATTAGCACGACCACCGTATGTTCATAGGGTCCCAGCCGCAGCCACACCGTGTCGCCCGGCTTTACCTCGCGCGACGGCTTGGCGCGGTCCCCGTTCACCTGCAACTTGCCGCCGCCAATCGCCTCGGCTGCCAGCGATCGGCTCTTGAAAAACCGCGCGGCAAACAGCCATTTGTCTATCCGCACCGGCTCCGCCGGCTGCGCTCCGTCTCCTCGTTGCTCGCGGCTCATGTGCTCTAATATGCGGACGGTTTTGGCTCTCTGCACCTGCGCGACCGCGCTCCTCGCCGCGTGCGACTCCCCCGCCACGCAGCACGCCAAGCGGCAAGCCAAGCAACAAGCCGTGGCGCGCGCCGCCGTCTCTGCCGAATCCACCAAAGCGTCCGTCGCGGCGCGTTCCCCAAGCACTGGGCGGTGGGACGACGCGCGCCTCGTCGACCGACTGGTGCGTAGCGGGCTGGCTCCGCAGGCGTTGCCGGAATACAAGCCGGAGCGGTACTGGGCCGCCCCGATCGCGGTGCGCTATCAGGTGGGGCAGGCCACCCTGTTTGCGTTCATCTATCCGGATTCGCTGGCGCGCCAAAAGGCCACGGCCACGCTCGACACCACCACCCTCGCCCCCAAAGGCAACGCGAGCCCATTTGGGATTCCGCGGATGCTCATTGTGCAGAACAACTTGGCCGCGGTGCTCGTTGGCGGCAGCGACCGGCAGCAGGAGCGCGTCTCGCTGGCCATCGGCGCCGGCCTACCGGTTGCGACGCCGGACCGCTGAGGCGGTGCCGGTGTTGAATAGGGGGCGGACGCGTGGCGTTGCGCCTCCGACCCCGCGATATTGCACCATCGGCCGCGACCCGCGGCTCTCTTCCTTTCGCCTCCCGAGGATCCGATGCGTCGTGCAGGACTTTCCCTAGCCGCCACCACGGCGGTCACCCTCTTCGCGCTGAGCGCTGCGGTGGCTCCCCTGCGCGCGCAGGCGATTCCTGCAGCTAAAGATCTGATGGCCAAGCACGACGCGGCCATCGGTGGCCGCGCCGCGCTCGACAAGTACTCCACCATGCGCCGTGTGGGCGCCATGGCCATTCCGGCGATGGGCCTTGAAGCCTCGCTCGAAATGCTGCAGGAAAAGAGCGGCAAGTTCCTCCAGAAGATCGTCCTCGGTCCGATGGGTGAAGTACAGCAGGGCTATGACGGCAAGACCGCGTGGGCCGTGCAGCCTGGCATGGGCCCCGTGTTGCTCGACGGCGATCAGGCCAAAGAACTGATCGCGCAAGGCGACTTTTACGGCGGCTTTCACGACGCGAGCAAGTTTACGAGCGCCGAAACGGTGGAGATCGCCGACTTCGAGGGGCGGAAGTGCTACAAAGTGAAGCTCGTCCGCAAAGCGGGAGGCGAAGGCTTTGAGTACTTCGACGTGGAAACCGGCCTCACCGCCGGCGTCGTACGCGAAACGCCGGATCCTATGAACGGCGGCAAGATGACCACCACGCAGGTGATCAGCGACTACAAAGATTTCGGCGGCGTCAAAATGCCAACAAAGATCGCCACCAAGGGCGGTCAGTTCGACATGACGCTCAGCTTCACCGCGGTTGAGTTCGACAAGGTGGATGTCGCGAACTTCGCGCTCCCCGACGCCATCAAGGCGCTCGTCAAGCCGTAAGCCGCACTCGTATGCAGGAACCACGCGGGCCCGCGCCGACTGATGTCTTCGCGGGCCCGCGCGCGTTGGCCTTCACTTTGGACTTCAGGGAGTTGCTCATGTTCCGTCGTGTCTCCACCGTGTTGGCCCTCGCGGCTTTCGCGTTGACCTCCTCACTCGTCGCGCAACAGTCGTCCGCACCGCCGGCACCAGCGGCAGCCGTCCCGGCCGCACCGGTCGCCACGACGATCGCGGCGCGCACCGCCGGGTTCGAAAAGCGCGACGGCTTCGTGCCGCTCTATCTCAACGATCGCACCGGCGCGCTCTACCTCGAGATTCCGCGCGACTCCACGCGCGTGCTCTTCATGACCACGCTCGCCACAGGCTTTGGCTCAAACGCGCTCGGCCTCGACCGTGGTTCGGGCGGCGGCGTGCGCGTCGCGCGATTTGAAAAAACGGGGGAGCGCGTCTTTGTCGTGTTCGAGAACACTCAGTTCCGCTCGAGCGGCAACGCCGATCAACAACGCGCCGTCGCCGAAGCGTTTTCGAACAGCACGGTCGCGGCGCTACCGATTATCGCCGAGGAAGGCGGACGACTGCTGGTGGACGCCACCGATCTCGTGCTGCGCGACTGGAATGAGATTGCCGGCACCTTCGCGCGGAATCGCCAAGGCACATATGTCGTTGCGCGTGACCGCTCGCGCTTCTACAAGCCCTATACCAAAGCATTTCCCGACAACACCGAGATCGACGTGGCGCTGACCCTCGCTGCCACGGGCGACGCCGGTGGCGGGCTCGGCCGACTCGCCCCAGACGCGCGTGCGCTCAACTTCCGCCAGCACATCACACTCCTGCGTCTGCCCGATACCGCATTTCGTCCCCGCGTGGCCGACCCGCGTGTCGGATTCTTTGGCGTCACCTTCAAAGATTATGCGCAGCCCATTCAGGCACAGCTCGAACAAACGTGGGCCGCACGCCATCGGCTGGAGCGCGTCAATCCCAACGACGCCTCGAGTCCCATCAAGAATCCCATTGTCTACTACGTGGACCGCGGCATTCCCGAACCCCTCCGCACCGCCACGCTGCAGGGCGTCGCGTTCTGGAGCGAAGCGTTTGACCGCGCCGGATTGAAGGGCGGCTTCAAGGTCGAGCTGCTCCCCGAGGGCGTGGATCCCATGGACGCGCGGTACAACGTGGTGCAGTGGATCAATCGCAACGAACGCGGCTGGAGCGTCGGTGGCGCGCTCACCGACCCGCGCACGGGCGAGATGATCAAGGGGATGGCGCGTATGGACTCACATCGCAATCGCACCGACTACAGCATCTACGCCGCCTTCATGGGCGCCGATGCAGCCGCAGCCGACACCGCCTTTGTGCTCTCACGCATTCGCCAGGTGAGTGCGCACGAAGTGGGGCACACCCTCGGCTTACAGCACAACTACATCGCGAGCACCTACGAACGCGGCTCGGTTATGGATTATCCCGCACCGCGTGTGCTGCTGAAGAACGGGGAGATCGACATCAGCACCGCCTACGCCTCCGGCCCTGGCGCGTACGATGTGTGGGCCATCCACTGGGGCTACGGTGTCTTTCCTCCGGCCTCGGAGCGCGACACCCTCGCCGCCATTGTCGCGGACGGCCTCAAAAAGAATTATCTGTACTTGAGCGACGGCGACGCGCGCCCCGAGAGCGCCGCGGATCCGCGCACCAACCTGTGGGACGATGCCGCGACCGCCAGCGATTTCCTGCGCAATCAAAGCGACACACGCCGCGTGGCCATCAGTCGGTTTGGCCTGCTCAATATTCGCGCGGGAGAGCCGCTCGCCATTCTGCAGGACCGCTTTCCGCTCGTCTACTTCTTTCACCGCTTTGCCATTAACGCGGTCACCAAAACGCTCGGCGGCCTCGAGTACGCCAACGCCCTCAAGGGCGACGGCCAACAGGCCACGCGCATCATCAGTCCGGCACGTCAGCGCGACGCCATCAAGCAGTTGCTCTCGGCACTCGACCCGCGCGAACTCGCCATTCCCGACACGCTCCTCACCCTCTTTGCGCCGCGCCTCGATGCGGGCGGCAATGTGGAACTCATTGGCGAACGCACCGAGCCAGCCTTCGACGAACTGGGTGCCGCGCGTTCGCTCGCCCAAATGATTGTGGATGGTATTCTGCAGCGCGAGCGCGCCGCCCGCATGGTGCAATACGCCGCTCGCACGCCCAATGGCTTTAGTCTGCAAGAAGCCATGCGCACGCTCGTCAAAGGCACCTGGGATGCGCCGGTCAATGCGAGCGGTAAGCTCGCCGCCATTCAGCGCGTAACGCAGCGCGCCGTAGCCGATCGGATGATTCTGCTCGCGGCCGACAAAGAAGCGTCGCCCGAAGTACGCGCCATCGCGGAGTTTGAACTCGTGCAGTTGCGGGCGGCGGCGACGGCCAAAAGTGCCTCGGCCACCACCGACGACGGCCGTGCGCACTGGCGTGCGATTGCCACCGCGATCGCACGCTACGCCGAGAAGGGAGAACTCCCCGTACTCACGCCGGCGCTGCGTCCGCCGCCGGGCGATCCGTTCGGCGAACCCACACCGTAGCCGTGTGGCCCCGCGCCGCGAAGCACTAGCGGCGCGGGGGCACGGGCGCGGCCATCAGTACGGCCGCGCGAGCAATGGCGTCGTCGATGTCGCCGACGCAGTTGTCTTCGCCAATCACGTCGAGCAGGTCGGAGTTCGTGAGCGCGACCATCGGCTGTGAATGCAGGCCCGAGAGCACGAGGGTGGTGCCGTCGTGGCGCCCCTTCTGCGAGAGATCGCGAATCAGCGCGATCCCCGTGGCGTCGAGCAGCCCCACTTTGCGCATACGCAAAATCAGGACGCGCGGTGGGCGCGCCATCGAGGCGATCGTTTCCTTGAATTTTTCGGCGGCGCCAAAGAAGAACGGTCCGTCGATTTCATAAATCTCCACACCCTTCGGCACCGAGCGCAGCGCCACGCCCTGCGCGTCTTCGCCCTCGCGATCGGTGAACATGTCGGTCACTGCGGCGACCTGCGTCACCTCGGCCATCTTCCGCATAAAGAGGAACGACGCCAGCACCATCCCCACGCCCAGTGCCACGGTGAGATCCACCAGTACCGTCAGGCCGAAGGTGGTGAGTAGGACGGCGACGTCACTGCGCGGCGCGCGCAGCGTGGCGCGAAAGGTCCTCCACTCGCTCATGTGGTAGGCGACCACCACGAGAATCCCGGCGAGCGTCGCCATCGGAATGAGCGCGGCCCACCGGCCAAAGAACAGGGTGATCACGAGCAGCGTCAGCGCATGCACAATGCCGGCAATCGGCGTGCGGCCGCCGGCTTTGATGTTGGTCGCGGTGCGCGCAATCGCACCGGTCGCCGGAATTCCACCGAAGAGCGGCGTGACCACATTCGCCACGCCTTGCGCCACGAGTTCCATATTCGAGCGGTGGCGCGTGCCAATCATGCCGTCGGCCACCACCGCCGACAACAACGATTCTATGCCGCCGAGCATCGCGATCGTGAACG
Organism: Gemmatimonadota bacterium; assembly: GCA_026387915.1. Taxonomy (NCBI): domain Bacteria; kingdom Pseudomonadati; phylum Gemmatimonadota; species Gemmatimonadota bacterium. The sequence continues at coordinate 222,025 of JAPLKS010000007.1, read as the reverse complement.
CGGGCGCCACCAACTGCGTGAGATCGTGCAGCGAAATCGACGGCCAGTGCGGATGCGGAAACGACGCATCAATACCGCCAAAGCGACTGCCAATTGTTTCCAGTGGCAATCCGGCCAGTTGCACGAGTGCCGTTGTCGCAATCAACGCCACAAAGGGCGATGGGACTTTCGTGGTGACGCGCGGTCCAAATGTCACGATCAGTACGGTCGCGAGTGCAATAGCGATCGCCCACGGGCTGCCGGTGTTCGCATGCTCGGCGAGCGCCTCCACCTTGCCAATGAACTCGGCCGGAACCGACTTCATGGCGAGGCCAAAGAAATCGCGCATCTGCCCGCTGAAAATGATCACCGCAATGCCGCTCGTGAAACCGGTGACCACCGGATGCGGAATGAACTTGATCGCCCCACCGAGTTTGGCGAGGCCAAGAATAATGAGAATGACGCCAGCCATGATGGTGGCAACCGTCAAGCCGTCCACGCCGTATTTCTGGACGATGCCATACACGATGACGACGAACGCGCCCGTCGGCCCGCCGATCTGCACGCGCGAGCCGCCGAGCGCCGAAATCAGGAAGCCGGCGATGATGGCGGTGTAGAGCCCGGCCTGCGGCCCCAGTCCGCTCGCAATCGCAAAGGCAATCGACAGCGGCAGCGCGACAATTCCTACGATCACCCCCGCCGTGGCGTCGGCCGCGAACAGCTGGCGATTGTAGCCACGCAGGGTGGACCAAAGTTTAGGGACCAACATCAGTCGTCATTCTCCCGGCGTCGGTTGCTCTTCTTGTCGGCATGGCGGCGCTTCGTCGAGAGACGCCGTTCGACGGATCCACGCGTGGGCTTTGTCTTCTTGCGCCGCCGCGGCACCACGAGGCCGCGTGCCACGAGCGCCGCCAATCGCGCTTCGGCGAGCTCGCGATTTTGCTTCTGGCTCCGCGTGTCGCTCGCCACAATGCGTAAGCATCCGGCACTGTCCAACCGGGACGCAATCGCGGTCAGCAGGAGCCCGCGTGCCGCCTCATCGAGTACGCTGGTAGTGCGCACGTTCCACACCAGCTCGATTCGGGTGGACGACGTGTTCACATGCTGGCCGCCCGGCCCACCACTCTTCGTCGCGCGAACCTCCAACTCCCGCCACGGAATCCAAAGGCCGGGGCGCACTTCCAGTCCCCGGTCAGGGGTTTCGGCGTGTGGGGAGGTCTCGTCGCGTGTGCTCATAAAATAGTATTGATTAGGTCGCTGCTCTTGCAAAATGCAACACCGGAGGCCACAATGCTACCGAGGCATTCTGCAATACACCCCGGGCGTTCATGACGACATTCTTTTCGCTCTCTGACACCAGATGGCAGGCGGTGCTGGAGCCCAGACGCTTCCTGCGCTGGATTTATGTCGCTCGCCTATCGGTGGCCGCCGCCATTTTCATCGCCGCCATCTGGTGGTGGCCGTTGGCCGGCTTCGAAACCACGCTCGCGCAGAAGACGCTCGTCGCCACCTTGAGTTTCGTCGGCGCCTTCGGCTTCACGAGCGCGTCGTTCTTCTGGAGCGACATTCAGCGCCGTCCGATCAGCGAGGCGTTCCTCTACTCGCAGTGCATCGTCGACTTGCTCGTCGTGACCGCCGTGGTGCACCTCACGGGCGGCGAGCGCTCGGGCTTTGCCGCGCTCTACATCCTCGTCAATGCTGGCGCCGCGCTGCTCTTTCCGATTGGCGGCGCTCTGCTCATCGCACTGTTGGGCATCGTCATCTACCTCGCCGATGCCATTTCGTTTACCGACGGCCAGCTGGCCTTCGACTTCTGGTTGCAGCTCGTCGTCTTCTCCGCCGTCGCCATCATTACCGCGTACATCAGCGCGCGACTGCGCGAGGCGGGGCAGGGTACCCAGCGACTCGCCGCCGAACTCAAGAGCGTGCGGCTGCGTGAAAAGGACATTCTCGACAATATCCGGAGCGGCATTCTCACCGTAGACGATGCCGGCGGGCTCTTGTTCGCGAATCCGTTCGCCGAGGAACTGATCGGCGTTCCGCTCAGCACGCGCATCGGGGAACCGATTCTCGACGTGCTCCGCACGGCCATGCCGGTGCTGGCCGACGCCCTCAGCGCGGCCATCGTCTCGCGCACCGTCACCTCGCGCACCGAAGGCCTCGTCGTGCGTGCCGAGGAAACCTTCCCGGTGGGGATCACCACCACGTCGTCCGAAGGCGATGGCGACAATGCGTGGCGCACCACCACCGCCATTTTCAACGATATCTCCGACCAGAAGCGCCTCGAGTTACTGCATTTGCGCGCGCAGCGCCTCGAAGCGGTGGCCGAGCTTTCGGCGTCGCTCGCGCACGAAATCAAGAATCCACTCGCCTCCATTCGTAGCGCGGTCGAACAGATGTCGCGTCGGCCGGCGGCCAATGACGACGAACGAACCCTTGGTGGATTAATCGTCCGCGAGAGCGACCGACTCTCGCGGCTGCTCTCGGAGTTTCTCGACTTTGCGCGGGTGCGCGTGACGCGTCGCGACGCGGTGGACCTCAATGCGGTCGTGCGCATGGCGGCGGCGGTTGCCAGTCAGCATCCAGACTGCGCAGAAGGTGCGTCCGTTGAGCTCGATATTCCCTCGCACCTGCCTCCGATGCAGGGCGATGAAGACCTACTCCATCAGGCGTTCTTCAACCTCATCCTCAACGCGCTACAAGCGACCGCTCCTGGCACTGTCGTCCAGGTGAAAGGGATGGTCGCCTCCGCCTCGCAGCTGCCCAGCGGCGTCGCCTTCCCCGCGGGTGCGCTCGGCGTTGTCATTCAGGATCAGGGCAGTGGGATTCCCGCCGAGGTGCAGGCGCGCCTGTTTGAACCGTTCACGACGACCAAGCCCGGTGGCACCGGGCTCGGGCTCGCCATTACGCACCGCTCGGTCGAGGCGCACGCCGGGCTCGTGTTGGTGGACAGCACGCCGCAGGGCACCCGCTTTACCGTCTACTTGCCGGTCGCCACCGACCCTGGAGTTTCGCAGTGACTACCGGACCAGGCCCGAGCGTTCTCGTCGTTGACGATGAATCGGGCATTCTCGAAACGCTCGGCATTTTGCTACGGAACGAAGGGTTCGTGCCGCATCTCGCCCACGGCGGGCGCGCGGGGCTCGAGCAGATTGCCGCGCTCGCGCCGGACATCGTGCTCACCGATATCCGCATGCCGCAGGTCAGCGGCGTGGACATCCTCGCGGCCGCGCGCGCACACGATCCCGATACGCCAGTCATCCTCATGACCGCGCAAGCCACGCTCCAGTCGGCCATGCAAGCGGTGAACGAGGGCGCGTTCTACTACATCCAAAAACCGTTTCGTAACGACGAACTGGTCGCCATCCTCCGTCGCGCCGCCGAGCATCGCACGCTGCGTATTGAGAATACGACGCTCAAGCGTGAAATCCGTCGCCGCGACAAAGCCGCGAGCGGCGCGCCCATCGGCAACAATCGCAAGTGGCTCGAAGTGCTCCGCCTCGCCGAAGCGGTGGCACCCACCGAGAGCACGGTGCTCATTCTCGGCGAGAGCGGCACCGGCAAAGAAGTGGTGGCACGATACATCCACGAACTGTCGCAGCGCACCCAGGGTCCGTTTCTGTCGATCAACTGCGGCGCGCTCCCCGAAGGGTTGCTCGAAAGCGAATTGTTCGGTCACGTGAAGGGTTCGTTCACGGGAGCGCATCGCGATAAGTCTGGCCTCTTCACTGCCGCAGCCGGCGGTACCTTTTTTCTCGACGAAATCGGCGAGACCACGGCGGCCACGCAGGTCAAGTTGCTCCGCGTGCTGCAGCATCGCGAAGTGATCCCCGTGGGTGCCACCGATGCGCAACCGATCGATACGCGCATCTTGGCCGCCACCAATCGCGACCTCGAAGAAGAAATCCGCCGCGGCAACTTCCGTCGCGATCTCTTCTATCGTTTGAACGTCATCGCGCTGCATCTTCCGCCGCTGCGTCAGCGCCCCGACGACATTCCGCTACTGGCCGAAGCGTTTCTCGACCGCTCAGCGCTGCAGCGCGGCGAAACACCCAAGCGCTGCTCCGACGCCGCAATGGACGCCATGCAGGCATACGCATGGCCGGGCAATGTGCGCGAGCTCGAAAATGCGCTCGAACGTGCCGTGATCCTGACGAGCGGTGATCGCATTGATCAAGCGGCGTTGCCCGAGGGCATTACGGAACGCAAGAGCGAGCCGCTGGTATCCGACCGCGCGGCGCCCAACCCCACGCTCGATACCATTGAGCGGGCCTACATTATGTGGGTGCTCCAAAGCGAGGCCGGCAACAAAACGCGGGCCGCCGAAGTGCTCGGGATCGACCCGTCTACGCTGCACCGAAAGCTGTCGCGGTTCGGCGTCGACGCGTGAGCCGTTGCCGGAGCGCCGTCGGCCGCCGATTTCGCTTTTCGGCCTGTCTCTCGCATTGCCGTGTCAGTTCCCGTGGTGATTCCTTGATGATTGCGCGATTATTCCACGGAGCGCCGCACGGCGCCCTTTCGCTCTAGCCCCACCGTCCATGACTCAGCCATCGCGATCGCTTTCCGCAAACGCCATCGATGCCCTGCCGCGCATGCGCGGCCGCACGCCCATGGCGCCGGAGTCGCTGGTGCTCTCCGTGCTCATTCCGGTCTACAACGAGCGCAACACCATTGAGGTCATCCTGGAACAGGTGCGGCACGTGCCCGTGCGCATGGAGATCATCTGTGTGGACGATTGCTCCACCGACGGCACGCGTGATATTCTCACGCGCCTCAAGGCTGAAGGGCTCATTCAGCAACTGATTTTCCACGAGATCAATCGCGGAAAAGGCGCGGCCATTCGTACGGCGCTCGCCGCGAGCACCGGCAACGTGGTCATCGTGCAAGACGCGGACCTCGAATACGATCCCGCCGACTGGCCGGGGCTGCTGGAGCCGATTATCGAAGGGCGTGCCGACGCGGTCTTTGGCTCGCGCTTTCTTGGTGGTCCGCACCGCGTGCTCTACTTTTGGCATTCGGTGGGCAACGCGTTGCTCACGCTGTTCAGTAACATGCTGAGCGACCTCAATCTCACGGACATGGAGACGTGCTACAAAGCCGTGCGCGGCGACCTCGCCCGCTCGCTGCACCTCACCACCGACCGTTTTGGCTTTGAACCCGAAATCACGGCGCGCCTCGCCAAAGCGCGCGTCCGGATTTTTGAAGTGCCCATCTCGTACTCCGGCCGCACCTACGCCGAGGGCAAAAAAATCGGGTGGAAGGACGGCGTCGCCGCCGTCTGGCACATTACGCGCTTCAACTTGTTCTCGTGAGCGAAGTTGTGCCGCCAGCGGCGGCCGAGCCCGTTCGCGCACCTGCACCGACCGTCGCGGCCATTCCGAGCGAGGCCCCACATGACGTGCCGTGGCTCGCGTGGTCCATCGTCGCGCTCGCCCTGCTCGCGTCCGTCACCTCGCTCCGCAACGGATTCGCGTACGACGATCGCTGGATTCTCGTTGAGAACAAGCGCGTCCACACCCTCGTTGAGGCGTGGCGATTCTTTGGCGAGACGTACTGGCCCAACGTGCGCGGTGCGGCGCTGTATCGCCCGCTCACCCTCCTCGTCTACGCCACGCAATGGGTGGTGGGCCACGGCTCACCGCTGATCTATCACGCGGTGAGCATTGTGCTCTATGCCGCGGTGTCGGTGCTCGTGCTGCTGCTCGCCCTCGAAATGCTGCCGCGCCGCGCCGCATGGGTAGCGGCCGCGCTCTTTGCGGTGCACCCGGTGCATGTCGAGGCAGTGGGCAATGTGGTCGGGCAGGCGGAGCTCTGGACCTCGCTCATCGTGCTCAGCGCGGTCATCGTCTACCTCCGAGGACGACGCGACGGCGTGCCGCTCAATCGAGAGTCGGCGTTCGTTATTGTCGGCCTGTACTTCGTGGGCATGATGGTCAAGGAAAACGCGATCATTCTGCCCGCGTTGCTCATAGCCGCAGAAGGCTTGGTGGTACGAGACAATGCCCCGTGGCGCGAACGCGCCGATCGACTCTTCACGCTCCTCGTGTGGATGGGGCTCTTCGCGGCCATTTTTCTTGCCGTGCGCGTGTCCCTCCTTGGCGCCTTTGGTGGCGACACACCGCATCCGTCGATTGCCGCGCTCGACATGGCGGGTCGCACCAAGGTGATGATCGGCCTCGCGCCGGAGTTCGGACGGCTCTTTCTCTGGCCCGCCAATCTCTACGCCGATTACTCGCCGCAAGCGGTGCATATCCACGACACGTGGCACATCGAGCATCTGCCGGGGCTGTTGTTCATCGGATGCGTAGCGATTCTCTTTTTCGTGGCGCACCAGCGCGCCCGCATCGCGGCCTTCGGACTCTGGTGGGTCACCCTCGGCATGGCGCCGGTGGCGAACATTCTCATTGCCACCGGCATTCTGATTGCCGAACGCACGTTCTTGTTGCCGAGCGTTGGGGTGGTGATTGCCATTGCGACGATGGTGCCGTGGATTGAGGCGCAGTCGTTCTGGCGGCGTCGTGACGTGCGACTCGCCATCACGGCGGGGTTTGCCGTGCTGCTGACGCTCGGGTTCTCGCGCAGTGCCGAACGGCAGTACACCTGGAAGGACAGCGAGACGGTGTTCATCACGCTCCTCCGCGAAGCGCCCCTCAACTTTAAGGCACATTACGCCCAGGGCGGGCAGCTGTTCGACGAGAAGCGTCCACTTGAAGCGGAGCGTGAGTGGCGAATGGCGCTCGCACTGAATCCGTCGTACGACGGCGTGTGGGTGGACCTCGCGCACAAGTACCGCGAGGCGCACGTCTGCCAGGCGGCCATCCCCGCGTACAAGGTCGCGCTCGGGCACGATCCCGACATCCCGCTCGCGAGTGTGGGGTTGGCGGCCTGCTATCTGGAACTCGCGCAGTGGCGCAACGCCCGCGCAGCGGCCAGAACGGGGATTGCCAACGGCTACTATCGCAAAGCGTTCGAGTTCATGATTGTCCGTGCAGACAGTGCGTTGGCGGCGAGTGATTCAATGGACGCCACCAACAAATGGAAGGGCGGCGCGCGCGCCAAGAATCGTTAATCGTTGCTGTGTAAGGACTTGCGGTGCAGTTACCGGGGCTCGGTCCTTCTGTCTAGTACCGGTCAGATAACCGACACCAGTCCGCGCAATCTGCAATGCCTCAAGCGAAGCACCGTGGGGAATGATGGTCGGGCGAAATGTCCGAATTGACGCAAGTTGTTACTGCTCAATGTCTTCCGTCGTCACATTCCTCGTGGCAAGCGCCTTGCAACAATAGTGCTCGGAATGGGCGCGTAGGCGCCGGTATTCCCGACCCTGCTATACCCTCACCGCGACGGAGTCTTTCCATGCTGAGCAACAAGAAGGGCTTTACCCTCATCGAACTGCTGATCGTTGTCGTCATCATCGGCATCTTGGCCGCGATTGCGATTCCGAAGTTCGCGAATACTAAAGAAAAGGCCTACATCGCCTCGATGAAGTCCGACCTTCGCAATCTCGTCACCGCGCAGGAAGCCTACTTCTCCGATAACAACAGCTCCTATGGCGCCAGCACGACGGCGCTCGGCACCGCGTACCGCGCTAGTTCCGGCGTGACGGTCGCGATCACCGGCACCCCGACGGCGACTGGCTGGGCTGCCAAGGCGACGCACGGTTCGACCGCCAAGGTCTGCACCATCACGCTCGGCAGCGGCGCCACGAACGAAGGCGAGCCGGTCTGTCAGTAAGCTGACCTCGAGATCCGGTCACATCGTTCTCCGATGTGGCCGGACATTGGGGACCACTGCTTGAGCTTTATAACGATCGTTTGACGGCCGATACCTAACGTTTGCGGGCTGGGGGCCGTCTCTCAGGATCGAGCATTCGTTGGAACTTCGGTAGAAAAGTTGCCCCCCATTTCATTTCATCAGGAGCAGAACCACATGTCGTCCAACCGCAAGGGCTTCACGCTGATCGAACTGCTCATCGTCGTCGTCATCATCGGCATTTTGGCCGCGATTGCGATTCCGAAGTTCGCGAACACCAAGGAAAAGGCCTACATCGCCTCGATGAAGTCCGACCTTCGCAATCTCGTCACCGCGCAGGAAGCCTACTTCTCCGATAACAACAGCTCCTATGGCGCCAGCACGACGGCGCTCGGCACCGCGTACCGCGCTAGCTCCGGCGTGACGGTCGCGATCACCGGCACCCCGACGGCGACTGGCTGGGCTGCCCAGGCGACGCACGGTTCGACCGCCAAGGTCTGCACCATCACGCTCGGCAGTGGCGCCACGAACGAAGGCGAGCCGGTCTGCCAGTAGGCTGTTTCAAGACGGTCGCACAACTTCACAGCGGGCCGAGCGCAATCGCTCGGCCCGCTGTGCATTTAATGGGTGATGGACGGGTCGGCGGCAGCGCCTAAGCTGCGCGCATGAACTCCATGCGCCGTGCCGGTTTTACGTTGGTCGAGGTTCTGGTCGCGTTTCTGCTGCTGGCGGTTTCCGTTGGCGCACTCGCTGCCGGGATCGCAGCCGATCGTCGGCTGCGGGTGGTTGCTGCACAACGCGATGCCGCCGCTGACCGTGTATGGCATCGTCTTGAGCAGCTGTCCTCACAGTGTGGGACTGCCGACAGCTCGGCGATTGAGCGAGGCGCCTGGGGGAGCGAGGAGTGGCGCGCTGTACGCGGTGTATCGCGATGGAGCCTATCCGACACCGTGCGCAATGCTTCCGGCCGGAGCGTGACGGGAGCTACCGCGGACATCGCATGCCGCGAATAGCCGCTGCGGTGCACCGGCGCGGCGCCACCGTAGCAGAACTCGTGGTGGCGCTCGCGCTCTCGGCGCTGCTCGCAGCGCTCGGCGGTGCGGCGCTTGTGGCGATAGAACGCTATGTCCGGAGCACCAACGCGAGCGATACCGACCAACGAGTGCTGCGCGAAGCGGCCGCCGTTCTCGAAGGAGAACTGCGGGCGGCCATGCCAGACTCCATCGTCGTGCGCGGCGACACCGCAGCGGACCTGCTCGCTGGCGTTGGCGTGTCGGTGCTCTGCGTGGGAGCGCCAGGCGTGTGGGTACTGCCCACCGATGACCCCAGCGCCACCACGCCGCTCACGGTTCTCCGGAGTACGCCCTCTGCAGGCGATGTCGCGGCGATCTTTGATCGCGCCGCGGGGTGGCACACCACCCTGGTAGACAGCACACAGTGGCGCACGGACGGAGCCGGTTGCTCCACATCGGGCGGGTTTCGGTCGCTGGCCGACAGTCTCGCGCGTCGGCGTGTCCTCGTACTTCGACTGCGCGACACACTCTCCGCGCGCACCGGGGCGCCGATCCGGTTGTTCCGGCGCGGTCGGTACGCGCTGACGCGAAGTACGGATGGGTCATGGGGGTTGAGTTGGCGCGCCTGTTCTGCATTGGTGGTCTGCGGCAGCGCCCAGCCCGTCGCGGGGCCGCTGGCTTCGCCTGGCGAGCGCGGGTTGGTTTTTACGATTGATGCTGCAAAGCGCACGGTGCGCGCCTGGATCGCGACACCCAGGCGCGACGGCGCCGGAGCATCACGTGAGGCGGTAGTTGCGCTGAGAACTGGCGACCGTGCGCCCTAACATTCGGCGTACGCCCCGTGGCGGGATCGCGCTCCCCCTCGTGCTCATCGTCCTCGTAACGGTCTCGATGTTCGCCGCTTTGCTGCTCGATGCCACGCTCCAGGAAGTACGCACGGCGGCCGGCCGCACCGCCGCGATGCGTGCTCAGGCGGCAGTCGAGACGGTTTTGGCCGCAATGCTGGGCGCGACGGTGGACAGCGGCTGGGTTCAGCATCCCGTCCCGCTTGGCGGGTCGGAGGTCACCTCGCTCTTTCGCGTGAGCGCACAGGCCCGATCACGCGAGGGGCAGGCTCGGGCCCGGGGGGGAGCTGTGACCTTCTTTCGCCTAGAGGCGGATACCGTCGCCGCGGCTTCTGGCCAGGGACGTCTCAGGCCCATTTCAGGTTGGTGGTGGTCCCCGCTACCATAAATCACTACCGGTGCCCACTGTTACTTCCGAGTGACTCCGCTCGTGTTTGTGTGACGGCCCGATTCTCCCACCGCCTAGCTCTAGGCCTTGGGGGGCGTGTCGGCTCGGTAGGCGCAGTCTGTTTCAGTCGGTTAGTGCTGGTGGCGCGCTCGCGCGACCAGGGCTGGCCCCCCTCGGCGGTGGCTTCTTTAATGGCGCTTTTCGGTCGGAAGAAGAACACAGTAGGTCTCGATATCGGTTCCGGCCTCATCAAAGTGGCTGTGATCGATCATTCGGGGCCAGCGCCCGAGCTTGTGCGAGTGGCCATCGCGCCGCTCCTCGCCGACGCGATTGTCGAAGGGGAAATCATGGATCCGGCCATCGTGTCGGAGGCCATCATGGCGGCGCTGCAGTCGGCGGGCGTCACCACGCGCGACGTTGTGACAGCCGTGGGCGGTCGCGACGTGATTATCAAAAAAATCCAAATTGAGCGCGTCAAGGAACAGCAGGCGCGCGAACTTATGCGTTGGGAAGCCGAGCAGCACGTGCCGTTCGATATGGAGTCGGTGGAACTGGATTTCCAGATTCTCGACCCCGATGCCGGCGGCATGGAAATGAACGTCCTGCTCGTGGCGGCCAAGCGTGAACTGATCGAGTCCAAGCTCCGCGTCCTCGGCGAGGCGGGTCTCACCCCCGTCGCGGTGGATGTGGACGCCTTTGCGCTGCACAACGCCTTTGAGCTGAACTACCCCGAAGCGATGCAGGGTGTGGTCGCGCTCGTGAACATTGGACACGAAGTCACGAACATCAACATCCTCGACGATGGCATTCCGATTCTCACCCGAGACATCACGGTGGGGACGCGGCGCTTTCGCGAAGATCTGCAGCGCGACCGCGGACTCTCACCCGACGAAGCGTCCCAGCTGATTCAAGGCTATGACAGGTCCCCGCATTTGGATGCGGTGCTGGACGGACGTGGCGAGGAAATCGCGGTGGGCGTCGAGCGCGCCGCGGCGTTCTTGGCATCGAGTTCGCGTTCCGCCGGGAACCTGCGCAGCGTGTACATCTGTGGTGGCGGTTCCCGCATTCCGGGGCTTGGCGAGGCGTTGGGCGTGCGTCTCCGGCTACCGGTGGAGCACGCCAATCCGTTGGCGAATCTCGCCGTGCGCGAAGGGGCGCTCGAGTCGCTCGTCACCGACGAAGTGGCGCCCCTGCTGATGCTCTCGATCGGACTGGCACTGCGCCAGCCCCAATGAACGTGCATATACTCGTGGGAACTCCGGTCCCTCGCGGCCTATGATTGAAATCAACCTTCTCCCCGGCGCGCGGAAGACGAAGCGCAGTCGCACGTCCTCCGTGGACATGCGTGCGATTGTTGGCGATCTCGCGTCGCGCATCAGGGATCCATTCCTGATTTCGGCGGTGGCCAGCGTCGTCCTCGCGGTGCTCGCGGTCGGTGGGATGTGGACGTACCAAGGGCGACGCTCCGGTTTGCTGACGGAACGCGAAGCCGTGGCGACCCAGGACTCGGCGCGCTATTCTGCGGTCATTTCTCAGCGGGCATCCGCCGAGGCCTCACGCGATTCCATCGTCCGGCAGATTGCGGTCATCAAGGCGATTGACGGCGCCCGCTATGTGTGGCCGCACATCATGGACGAAGTGAGCCGCGCATTGCCGCCCTACACGTGGCTCAAGTCGCTCTCGCAAACCAGCGCCGTGTCGAACGTCAGCGCCGAAGTCGAAGCCGAGGCGCAGCTGTCGGGTGGTGCAAAGAAATCCAAGATGGCCAAGGAAGCGGATTCCGCTGCCGTGGCCAACTCGCGTCTGTCGTTCCGTATTGTGGGGCAGACGGTAGATATTCAGGCCCTCACCCGCTTCATGAAGCAGCTCGAAGCGTCGCCGTGGATTGAGCGTGTCACGCTGGCCAAGACGGAGGCCGTGATGGCGCAGCCGTTCAATAAAGAAGCGACGGAGTTCACGCTCGATATGCAGTTGCAGCGACCGGACTCCGCGGCCATTCGTCGCGTGCCGTTGTCTGTGGCGGTGAGGTAACCATGGCCTTGCTCCCGACCAACCAGCGTGACCAGTTGATGGTCCTCGTGGCGATTATCGCGTTTGCCGGAGCGGGTGCGTTCTGGTACTACGTGTACGATCCCAAATCGGTCGAGCTCGACACGCTCGCCGCGCATGTGGATACGCTCGACCTCAATAATCAGAAAGCCAAGAGCCAGCTCGCCAAGGGTACGCTCGCGCAGATCAAGGCCGAAGCGGCCGCCTACCGAGAGAATCTCGATCTCATCCGCACGCTCGTGCCGGTGCAGAACGAAGTGCCGTCGCTTCTCGAGCAGGTATCGACGGCGGCGCGTCGCGCGAAACTCGATATTGCCGCGGTCGAACCGGAACCGCTGATCGAAGGCGAGATGTTCGACACGTACCGCTACAAACTGAGAATCACCGGCACCTTCCACGACATTGGCAACGTGTTGACCAACGTCGGATCGCTCAGTCGTATTGTGGCGCCGATCAACCTGTCGCTCAATCTCTCGGCGGCGGCGAATCCGCGCGCCGCAGCTGGCACACAGCCGCTGACCGCCGCATTTGAAATTCAAACGTACGTGGTCCGCACAGCGCCGCCGAAGAAGAAGCCAGCTCCCAAGCCCGATGCCGCGGGTCCGGTGGCGAAGGAGGAGGGCAAGTGATGCGTCGCCTGCTTCTGCTCCTTTTGCTCGTGGTGGCGTACGGCGCGAACGCGGCCGCTCAGCTGCCGCCGATTATTAAGAAACCGATTGACGCCGCAAAAAAAGCGGCAGCGGCAACCAACGCGCAGTCGCGCGCCGTTGAAAACGCGGATAAGGCGGAGCAGAGGCAACAGCCGGCCGCGGCCGCGCAGTCTGCGCCACAATCAAAGGCCGCTCCTGCCGCCGCTGGTGCGCCGAGTGCGGCCAAGCCGCGTGTTGATGTCGCGCCTGGGTCAGGGCAAGCCGCAGCAGCAAAAGGTGCTGAGGCTCCCAAGACTGGCAAAGCACCGATGACGTTTTATCGCGAAGAGTACGCGTACAGCGACGACGGACGGCGTGATCCGTTCATGTCATTGTTGGCGACGAGTGAAATCCGGCCACTGCTGGCGGATCTGGTACTGATTGGAGTCATTTACGATCTCGCCGGGCGCAACTCGGTGGCGTCGTTGCTCGACGCGACGTCCGGAGAGACGTATCGCGTAAAAGCCGGAAATATCCTGGGCCGAATGAAAGTGGCGAAGATCGGTCAGGAAAGCATCACGTTGAACATCGACGAGTTCGGTTTTAGTCGGCAGGAGACCCTCCTGCTCAACCGAACGTCGCGGAAAGCCGGCGGAGCGCCGGGAAGGAGAATTCCATGATGCGACGCTGGAGTCGGGCCGCCGTCGCCGCGGCTACTTTGCTTTCGCTCGTGCCCGGTGCGCGCCCTGCGTACGCCGCGGCGCGCGTTCGACCGGCACCAAACCAAGTCACCTCGCTCAGTATCGTGCCCGGCACGGGTGCGGCGCAGGTGGTGATCTCGGTAGCCGGCAGCGTGGAGGTCAATGACTTCACGCTCGAGAATCCGCGCCGGATTGTGCTGGACCTCAAGGGGGCGACGCTCGGTATTTCGGCGCGCACCTACGACAAGGTCGCGCGCGGTGGCATCATGAACATTCGGTATGCACAGCGCTCGCCCGACGTGGTGCGCGTGGTGCTCGATCTCGACGCCACGCGTGAGTACACCGTGGTGCGCGGCGAAAAGGATGTGACCGTCAATGTGGTAGGACCGGCGAGCTTCGCGGCCTGGCACGTCGGTGGGAAAGTGCAGCCCAAGGCGCCGCTGGCCTCCGTTACGGGGATTGCCGCGGCACCCGCGGTCGTAGCTCCGGTGGTAGCGGCACCAGCCGTTGTGACCGAGCCGGCGCCGGTCGTGGCCGCTCCGGCCGCAACAAAGGTTGCTCCCGCGCCGGTCACCAGGAAAGCAGACGCTCCTGCGCCCGTCGCCAAGAAAACAGACGCTCCTGCGCCCGTGGCGAAGCGGGTCGAACTCGCTCCCGCGCCGGTCGTGCAGGACCCGGATCCAGAACCGGTCCGCGTCAAAGCAGAGCCGCGTCCCGCCCCCACGAAGGTCGGAGCGCGCTCGCAAAACAAAGCCGAGCCGGCAGTGGGCGATGAAGCCCACATCACCGTCTCCTATCAGGAAACCAACATTCGCGACGTGATCACCGCGTTCGCGAAGTTCAGTAATCGCACGATCATCATCGGCAAGCAGGTCGACGGCATCTTTACGGGCGACATCATCGACAAGCCGTGGGATGTCGCGCTGCGACAGATCCTGCAGTCGCAGGGGCTCGCCGCGCTCGAAGACGCCACGGGCATTATCACCGTGGACAGCTACACCAATCTCGCTGACCGCGAGAAAGTGGAGCCGTTGCTCACCAAGGTGATCCAGGTGAACTACGCCAAGGCCGACGCGATGGCCACCACAGTTCGTAGCCTGCTCACCGCAGGATGCGGCGGTGGCGGATCCGGTGGTGCGGCAGCGGCGGCGCAGGCTGCTGCGGGTGCAGCCGCGGGCGGTGGGTCCTCGGCGTCTTGCTCCACGCGTGGCGCCGTGACCTCCGAAGAAAAAACCAACACCATTATCATCACCGAAACCGCGCAGCGCCTTGCGGACATCGAGAGCTACATCAAGGATCTCGACGTTCGCACGCCACAGGTTTCTATCAAAGCAAAAATCATCGCCGTCGATCGCACGGGCACCGAACAGCTCGGCATCTCGTACGACCTCGGCAGCGCCAACGGCTTCAGCAACTCCGTGGTGCAGCACTTTGACGCGAGTGGTGCGCCGGTTGCCGGCGACTATCGCGTGAACCTCGCCGGCGATGCTTTTGCGGCGGTCGCGAACGCGAGCCGTCCCTACAAGGGAACGGCCTCGACATCGCTCATTTACAACATGGCGCTCGGCGGATTCAACCTCACCTCGTTCCTCGACGCACTGAGCTCTGTGCAGCTGAGCGATGTGCAGGCCGAGCCGAGCACCACGACGGTCGACAACAAGGAAGCGCGGTTGTTCGCGGGTTCTACCCTGTCGTTCCTCCTCACGCCGCCCGTGCCTGCTGGGCAGATCACCTCGGTGGCACCGCAGATTCAGACGCGCGAAATCGGTATCGAACTCAAGGTCACGCCGCACGTCACCGCCAATCGGCAGGTGCTACTGGACGTGTACGCCAACCACGAAACGATCTCCGCCATTACATCGGCGGGTCCGTCCACCAATAAGCGCAACAGCACCAACCAGGTGTTGGTCGGCGACGGCGAAACGGCCGTCATCGGCGGACTCACGCAGACGCAGGTCACGCTCAACAAGACCGGCATTCCGATTCTCATGGATCTGCCGCTCATCGGCCGTCTGTTCTCGTCCACCGATAAGCTGGAGCGCAAACAGGATCTGCTCATTCTGATCACGCCCCACATCGTCGACGACGGCGAAGTGGTGCGCCCGGGCAAGCCGCAGAACTAAGTCGGCGCATGATTGATTAGCTTCCAAGGGCTCGGCGAACCGCCGAGCCCTTGGCGTTTGTCCCACCCTCTCGCTCGAACTGCCGTGTTCCGCTTTGTGACCGCCGGTGAATCGCACGGCCCCGCTCTCGTCGCCATTGTCGAGGGCGCACCCGCTGGATTGCCGCTACTCGCTGAGCAGGTGAATCACCAGCTCGCCCGCCGCCAGCAGGGCTATGGCCGCGGTCGACGCATGCAAATCGAACAAGATCAGATTGAGTTTCTCTCCGGCGTGCGCGCCGGCGAAACCATTGGCGCGCCCATTGCGATGCTCATTCGGAATCGCGACTGGAAGAACTGGGAAGCCATTATGGATCCCGCGCCGCGCGAAGAAGATCACGCCGAGGG
This sequence comes from Gemmatimonadota bacterium, assembly GCA_026387915.1. Lineage (NCBI taxonomy): Bacteria > Pseudomonadati > Gemmatimonadota > Gemmatimonadota bacterium. The sequence goes on along the minus strand of JAPLKS010000007.1, from coordinate 206,160 downwards.
GCGCAAGCGACAGGTCACCCGTGTGCGGCCGGGGCATGCCGACCTCACGGGTGTCCTCAAGTACGATCGCGAAGACGCGCGCGACATTCTCGAACGCGCCTCAGCGCGTGAGACCACGGCGCGCGTCGCCGCTGGTGCTGTGGCGCGCGGCCTGCTCGCCGAACTCGGCGTGCGCATCGGGTCGCACCTTGTACACCTCGGTGGGGTAGACGCGGTGCGCCCTGCTCAAATGCCCGCCGATATCAACGCCGCGGCCGATGCCTCGCCGCTGCGGACGCTCGACCCAAAAGCCGAAGCCGAGATGATTGCCCGCATTGATGCTGCCAAGAGCGAAGGAAACACGCTCGGCGGCATCTGCGAGGTGGTTGTGGATGGCCTCCCCGTGGGGCTGGGGAGCCACGTGAGCTGGGATCGCAAGCTTGATGGGCGCCTAGGGGCTGCCATCCTGTCTATCCCCGCCGTGAAGGGGGTGGAGATGGGGATGGGCTTTGAGGCCGCGCGTCGTACCGGCGCTGAAGTGCATGACGAAATCGAGATGGCGCCCGGGCAGACGCGCACTGGCAATGTGCGTCGGCGCACCAATCGCGCCGGCGGACTCGAAGGCGGCATGACAACCGGGGAGCCGCTCGTGCTGCGCGTGGCCATGAAGCCCATAAGCACATTGATGCGTCCGCTTGGCACCATCGACACAAAAACTGGCGCCGCCGCGGAAGCCGCCGCGGAGCGCAGCGATGTGACCGCGGTGCCCGCGATGGGTGTGATTGCCGAAGCCATGACGGCCATCGTGCTCGCCGACGCGATGCTCGAGAAGTTCGGCGGTGACTCGCTCGCCGAACTGCGACGCAATCTCGACGCATACCTCGCGCACATCGCCAAGCGGCTCGGGAACTGAGCGGTGCAGGGGCACCTGATTCTTGTCGGGCTCCCTGGGTCGGGCAAAAGCACCGTGGGTCCGTTGGTGGCCGCCGCGCTTGGCTGCGCCTTTCTCGACTTCGACGCCGAGATCGAGCGCCGCGAAGGGAGCTCGGTGCAGGAAATTTTCGCCGCGAAGGGAGAGGCGCACTTTCGGGCGCTTGAGCGCGTGCTCACCCTGGAGCTGAAAGCCGCTCCGCCGATGGTGTTGGCCCCAGGGGGTGGTTGGATCACGTCCTCGGGCAATCTGGAGCTGCTTTGGCCGCCAGCCACGACCATCTACCTGCGCGTTTCGCCGGAGGTGGCGCTGTCCCGCATGGGTGATGCGGCGGCTGCACGTCCGTTATTGACAGGCCCCGCACCTTTGGCCGCCTTACAGTGGTTATTGGCCGATCGGGAACAACTGTATCTGCAAGCAAATCATACACTTAGCACTGATTTGCTTGTGCCACCTGACGTGGCGGTAAGGATAATTGAACTTGCGGGGGCGGGGAACAGGGACTAGGATTGCCCGTTGTTGGACGGATTCACAACTATAGAGAGCCTATCTTGCAGGCCGGGGCGACCATTCAGGCGTTTCCGGCCGCGAGTGTCAGAGGGATAATGGCAACAAAGAAGAAAGCCGCCGCCAAAACGGCCACAAAGAAAACGGCCGCCAAAAAAACGGCCGTCGCCAAGACGGTCGCCAAGAAGAAGGCCACCGTCCGTCGCAAGACGAGCGCGGCCATTGCTGCCGAAGAGGTGGACGAAACCGAACACGTCAATCTCTCTGGCAAGGCGCTCGTGATCGTCGAGTCGCCGGCCAAGGCGAAGACGATCGGGAAGTATCTGGGATCCAGCTACTCGGTGAAGGCGACGGTCGGCCACATTCGCGACCTCCCCACCAAGACGCTCGGCATCGACGTGGAGCAGGGGTTCGAGCCCGACTACGTCACCATCCCCGGAAAAGAAAAGACGGTCGCGGAACTCAAGTCTGCCGCTAAGAGCGCGCGTGCTGTCTTCATCGCCACTGACCCTGATCGCGAGGGTGAGGCGATTGCGTGGCATGTGCAGAGCCAAATTAAGGGACGTTCCGCGCCCCCGATCAAGCGCGTGCTCTTTCACGAAATCACTAAGGAAGCCGTCAACCGCGCGATCGAACGCGCGGGCGACATTGACCAGCGCAAAGTAGATGCGCAGCAGGCGCGCCGCGTGCTCGACCGTCTCGTGGGCTACAAGGCGAGTCCGGTGCTCTGGAAGACGGTTAAGAAGGGCCTTTCGGCGGGTCGCGTGCAGACCGTGGCGCTCCGCTTGCTCGTGGAGCGTGAGCGCGACATTCGCGCATTTCGTCCGACGGAGTATTGGACCATTGCCGCAGCGCTCGAGCACGATGGCCAGCCCTTTACGGCCAAGCTACACCATCTCGACGGTCTCAAGGCGACGATTCCCGACGGTGCGCATGCACAGGCGATTCTCGACGACCTCGCGGGGCGCACCTTCTTTGACGTCACGGATATCAAGCGTCGCGAACGTCGCAAGAATCCGGCAGAGCCGTTCAAGACCAGCACGCTGCAGCAGGAAGCCGCCAAGAAACTTGGCTTTGGCTCCAAGCGCACTATGCGGTTGGCGCAGAACCTGTACGAAGGCATCGAACTCGGGAAGGTTGAGGGTTCGGTCGGTCTCATTACATACATGCGTACCGACTCCACGCGCGTCGCGGAGAGCGCAGTGGCGCAGGCGCGTGATTTCCTGCGACTCAACTACGCCGAGGCTTTCCTAGCCAAGGTGCCCATGCTGTACGGCGCCGCCGGCGATACCAATGCGCAGGACGCGCACGAAGGCATTCGTCCGACCGATCCGGCGCGCACGCCGGACTCGGTGCAGAAATATCTGTCGCCGGAACAGTTCAAGCTCTATCAACTCATTTGGCAGCGCTTTATGGCCAGCCAGATGGCGCCGGCCGTGTTCGATACGACCACGGTGGATTTTGATTTTGCCGGCAAGGTGTTCCGCTATCTGTTCCGCGCCACGGGCTCGGTGATCAAGTTCCAGGGCTTTCTCTCGCTGTATAAGGAATCGCGCGAAGAAGGGGAGTCCAAGGCGCTCGAAGACGAACAAGCATTGCCGGCCATCGAGCCGGGCGAGCATGTGCCCGTGCGCGAGGTCAAGCCGACACAGCACTTTACCGAGCCGCCGCCGCGTTTTTCCGAAGCGTCGCTCGTCAAAGAACTCGAACGCCTCGGCATTGGGCGCCCGTCAACTTACGCGAGCATCATCTCGACGCTCACCGAGCGGCATTACGCCGAACTCGAACAGCGCCGCTTCTTCCCCACGCCACTCGGTGAGAGCGTGGAGAAGGTGATGGTGAAGCAGTTCCCCAACGAGTTCAATGTCGACTTCACGCGTTCGATGGAGCGCGAACTCGACAAGGTGGAAGAAGGGGAGATGCCGTGGCAGCGCGTGCTCAAGGAGTTCTACGCGCCCTTTGAAAAGGCGCTCTCGGCGGTGGATTACGAAGGGTTGATTCACGAGGCGCACGATCTGGCCGGACTCGCGGACGAAAAATGCCCGACCTGCGGCGGCAAACTCGTGGCCAAGGGTGGCTTCTTCGGGCCGTTCGTGGCCTGCGAAAATCATCCCAAGACCTGCAAGTACACGCGGCCGCTCAAGGGTGAAAAGCAGCCTCCCGTGTTAACCGAACACCCGTGCCCGCTCTGCGCCAAGATGATGGTCGTGCGGCGTGGACGGAGCGGTGAGTTCCTTGGATGCAGCACCTTCCCAAAGTGCCGTGGAACACGTTCTATGCCCACGGGCGTGAAGTGTCCCAAGGACGGCGGGGATATTGCCGCACGCCGCTCGAAGAAGCGCGGCAAGGCGTTCTATGGCTGCGAGAACTATCCGACCTGCGACTTTGTGTGCTGGGATAAACCGGTGTCGGAGACCTGTGCCGAATGCGGCAACGTGGGCGCTGAGGCCAAGTCGAGCAAAACCCGTGGCACGTATCGGAAATGCCTCAAGTGCGCGAATGAGTGGAGCATTGCCGAGGTGTCGGAGACGGAGGCGGAGACCGCGAGTGCCTGACGCGGTATTGGTGTGTTCACGAAGCGCCCGCGCGGGTTGGCGGGCGTTTTTCGTAGTTGGCACGCGTGGCGCCTGCCTCGTGACGTCCGTCGCGATGACTGGCGCCCTGGGTTTGTTCTTCGCACTGTTGCTCGCTACACCGCGCACGATCTCCGCGCAGGCGCGACTTGGGCCGATGACCGCCGACAGCTCGCTCGTTGCCTACGACGACGACGGCTTGCGTCTACATTCGGCCGATCACAAGCGACAACTCAAGATTCGCGGCTACGTCACCGCCGACACGCGCTTTGTGTTGAGCGATACGAACGACGCGGCGCCGAGCGGCTTTGTGATTCGCCGGTCGCGCGTGTTCTTTGATGCAAACTTGAATCCGTGGCTCGCTTTTCGGTTGATGTACGACGTGGGCATTCCGTCGGGGCCATCGCCGTTGCAGGATGCGTTCATTGACGTGGGGCTTGGTGGCGAGTGGTGGCTACGTGCCGGCAAGCAGAAGACGCCGGGTGGCCTTGAGCGATATACCTCCATTTCTGCGCAGTTGCTGCCAGAGCGGAGCGTGTCGTCGAATCTGCTCGCCAGTCGCGATGAAGGGTTATTGCTCACCGGAGGCGTCGGGCAGGGGACGCTTGAGTGGTCGTTTGGTGTGTTCAATGGCGCGCCCGACGGTGGTACGACACAGGACGCTGACGTCAATGACGCCAAGGACTATACGTATCGCCTCTGGTGGCGGCCCGTGCACAAAAAGGTAGGCGGTGTGGACCAAGGCATCGGCATCGCCGCCTATGGCGCCACCGGTATCGAAACGGGATCTACCGCGGCGGGTTCGCAACTCGCGCTATTCAAGACGCCGGCGCAACTTGGCTGGTTTTCCTATCAGGACGCTGCGGGCGTGCGCGCGGCTGGGCGACGCACTCGTGCAGGCGCGTTCGCCTATGTGCACGAAGGCCCATGGGGCACCACGGCCGAGTTCAATCACAACACACAAGTCGTGGCCAAGGGTACGACGGTCGCGACCGTGCCGCTGACGAGCTGGCTGATTTCCACGCAGTACACGGTCACGGGAGAACCTTCGGGCGCCGACGGGATTCCGCCGTCGCCCGCATTCGATCCTTCGTTGCAACACTGGGGTGCGCTGCAGGTGGGAATGCGCATCGCTGCCGTGAGTATCGGCGACGAGGCTTTTCCAGTGTTCGCTGATCCAGCGACCGCCGCACGCCGCGCCACGGAAATCGGTGTCGGCGCGAATTGGTACAACACGCGCTCCACCAAAGTGCAACTTGCATACGAGCAGACCACCTTCACCGGCGGCGCCAAAACTGGTGACCGCCGAGCTGAGCGCTACGTGCAAGCGCGGTGGCAGGTCTATTTTTAGTGGCTGAACTACACATTGTAGGCGGCGGGCTCGCCGGCAGCGAAGCCGCGTTTCAGCTGGCCGAGCGCGGGCATCAGGTGGTGTTGCACGAGATGCGGCCGGTACTCGGCACCCCTGCGCACAAAACCGACAAGCTCGCTGAACTGGTGTGTTCGAACACGTTCAAGAGCACCGAGGTCACCAACGCGCACGGATTGCTGAAGGCCGAGATGCGCGTGCTCGGTTCCATGATTTTGCGCGCTGCCGACGAGGCACGCGTGCCGGCGGGCAGCGCGCTCGCGGTGGACCGCGACGTGTTCTCTGCCGGCGTCCACGATCGCATTCTGGCGCACTCGAACATTCGCGTGGAACGCGGTGAGGTCGCAGCACTCCCGGCCCCTGGGATTGTTGCCACCGGTCCACTCACGAGCGATGCGCTGGCGCAACAGATCAGCGCGCGGCTGGGCATTGCATCGCTCGCTTTCTACGATGCCATTGCCCCGATTCTCTCAGTGGAATCGCTCGATCACGACGTGGTATTCAAGGCGTCTCGCTACGGCAAAGAGACGATGGCCGGCGAAGGCGACGAAGGCGCGTACTTGAATTGCGCGATGAACAAGGAACAATACGAAGTATTTATCGATGCCTTGATCGCGGCAGATGTGCATACGTCGCACGAGTTCGACAAAGTGCCGTACTTCGAAGGGTGTATGCCGGTGGAGGAGATGGTGCGCCGTGGCCGCGAGTCGCTCCGCTTTGGGCCGCTCAAGCCGGTGGGAATTACCGATCCGAAAACAGGACGACGTGCGTGGGCCGTGGTGCAACTTCGCCGCGAAGATCGTGCGGGACGGATGTGGAATCTCGTCGGCTTCCAGACTCGGCTTCGCATTCCGGAACAGCAGCGCGTGTTCCGAATGATTCCGGGGCTCGAGCAGGCGGAGTTCCTTCGCTTTGGCAGCATTCACCGCAACTCGTATGTGAATGCGCCCGCGTCGCTGCTGCCGCACCTGGCACTCAAGGATGCGCCAACCACGCTCTTCGCCGGCCAGCTCACGGGCGTGGAAGGCTATACGGAATCCACAGCGACGGGACTGCTCGCGGCCGTGAATCTCGATCGCCTGCTGCGAGGCCTCGAGCCGGTGGTGCCGCCGCCCACGACGATGCTCGGCGCGCTCTATCGGTATTTGCGCGAGGCCGACCCCAAGCACTTCCAGCCCATGAATGCGAACTTCGGTTTGCTCGAAGAGCTGGCCGATCCGCCGCGCGACAAAATGAAAAAGCGCGAGCTGTATGCAGCGCGTGCGCTCGCAGATCTCAACGCGTGGATGCTGGCGAACGGACTCACGGCCGCCTAGCGGTTGCTGGCAGCTGCGGAGGGTGTGCCTAGCGCGTGCCTAGCGTGTGCCGCGGGTTCCCGGCGCGCGACGCGTCACCGCTGGCCAGAGTTCCGTCTGCGGGATTTCCCCTTCGAGTTCGCGCCGCACGATCGCGGCAATGCGATCGCCCGCTTCGGGATCCGCCACAATATCGTATTCGCGCACGTCGAGCCGCAGCACCGGGCATTTCTTGAACGACTCAATCCATCGTTCATAGCGCGCGTGGAGCGAGCCGAAGTATTCGGGATCGGCATCGCGCTCTTTGGGGCGGCCGCGCGTGGCGATGCGCTCGAGAATCGTGTCGAGCGGGCCGTGGAGATACACGAGCAACCGCGGTGGGCGAGCGGCCGGCGCGTGCAGCAACTCGCCGTAGAGGCGCGAGTAGAGCGTCCAGTCGTCCTCGCTCATGTAGCCTTGTTCGAATAATCCGCGCGCAAAAATTTCGGCGTCTTCGTACCAGGTACGGTCGAGCACCCAGCTCCCGCCCATGCCGCGCATCTTCCGCATCGAGCCAAAGCGCGTGGCCAGAAAGTGCAGCTGCAGATGCATGCCGTAGGCGCGCATCCCTTCGGGGCCGGAGTAGAACTGTTCGAGGTACGGGTTATCGCCGTCCACACTCTCGAGCGCGAGCTGCATCCCGAAGCGCTCAGCGAGCGCCTTCGAGAGGGTCGTTTTCCCTGATCCGATCATGCCAGCGACGCCGAGCAACATATGACAAATCTAGCGCGTACTGAGGGTGGGTGAATGGCGGCGGGAGGGTCCGCGACGCATTTTCCCCCGTCTGGGCGGACTGACAACTTCGAGCGGATTTTCATGGAATTCAATACGCGGTTTTGGCGCCAGTGGCACCGGTGGATTGGGTGGGGGGCTGCGCTCTTTCTCCTCTGGAGCGGCTCCACGGGGGTCCTGGTGGCCGCCAATGAGTTCTGGGGGGAGGACGAGGCCCTTCGGGAAGCCACGCGCGACCTCGTGAGTCCAGTCCAAACAACGGGCACGCCAGCCGCCGCCACAGACCCCGTGGCGCGCGCCGTCGCTGCCGCCGCGACCGCAGCACCGGGACGGCCGATCGACAAAATCGACGTGCAGTTCAAGGGAAAGCAGCCCACCGTCACGATCTTTACCGGCAACCCAAAGGGCGGGGAAGATCGCAAACTCGTATTCGACGCCACCACCGGCGCGCTGCTGAGCAACGAAGACTACACCGACAAGCCGTTCCTCGTCCGCCTGCACAGCGGCGAAGCCTTTGGCGACGGCGGTCTCGTGGTGGCGATGTTCTGGGGGTTCGCGCTCGCGCTCATCTCGCTCAGCGGCATCATTGTGTACTGGCGTATGCGCCGGCCCAATCAGCAGGGGATCAAGCGCATCTTCTGGTAGTCGGGCGCGGACGCGGTATCTTCCACAGGTGACGCCGCCGCCCGCTGATCTCATTGCCGCCTTTCTCACGCACCTGCAAAAGGAGCGTGATGTGTCGCCGAACACGGTCAAGGCGTACCGCCGCGACCTCGGTGAGTTCTGCGACTTTCTCGGCGAGTATTATGGCGCCGCCGAGTGGGAGTGGGAGAAGGTGGATCGCCTCGCGATGCGCGGTTTTTTGGCGCGGCTCACTAAGCGTGGGCTCGCCAAGCGGTCTATGGCGCGTGCGCTGTCGGCCGTGCGCACCTTTTACGCCTTTTTGCACCGCAACGATCTCGTGGCGTCGAACCCCGCGAAGAGCGTTGGGTCGCCCAAGCTCGATCGGCATCTGCCGGGGCATCTCGACCGTCGGCAAGTGGAGACGCTTTTTGCCGCTGCCGCCACGCGCGCGGGCGAAGGCAAGTACACGGACGTGCGGGATCTCGCGATTCTCGAACTGTTTTATTCGGCGGGGCTTCGTCTGTCGGAGCTCCGCGGCATCAATCGCGCCGATCTCGATTTACTTGCCGGGCTCGTGAAGGTGCGCGGCAAAGGGCGCAAGGAACGGATTGTACCCGTGGGCGATCACGCGCAGCGTGCGTTGCGCAACTATGAGCGGGTGCGCGATCTCCTGTGCAAGCAGATGGGGCTGGCCGCCGATCGCACCGCATTCTTTTTGAGCCAGCGCGGCACGCGCATGTCCGCCAAGACGGTGCAGAACTCCGTCACGCGCTGGCTGGGCGAGGTGGACGAGGGAGCGGGGCTCTCGACGCACTCGCTGCGGCACACGTTCGCCACACACTTGCTCGACGCGGGTGCGGATTTGCGCGCGGTGCAGGAGCTACTCGGGCATGCGTCCATTTCCACGACGCAGATTTACACGCATACGAGTGTGGAGCGGCTGCGACAGGTGTACAAGAACGCGCACCCTCGCGCGTAATGCAGGGCGGGTGCGCGATAGAGCCTTTGGTGCGACTGGGCGATTACCTGCCGAGGTGCCGCGTCGTTCCCCGACAATCGCTTTTCGCAGCGCCGCGTCGTTACCCGACAATCGCTTTTCGCAGCGCGGCGTCGCTGAGATTGCCACCGCACATGACAATCGCCACACGCTGACCCGCAAACTCCGCGGCGTGCTGGCGTAGCGCGGCGAGACCAGCCGCGCCTGCCCCTTCGGGGAGATTGTGCGTAATGCGAATGAGATCGCGAATCCCCTCGTAGAGCGACGCTTCGCTTACCTGAAAGAACCCGGCCAGTCCAGCCTTGAGTGTGTCGAACGTGGCTTCGTACGCTGCGCCGGTGGCGATCCCCTCGGCCATCGTGTTCACGGGCATTCCAGTCAGCCGTTCGCCGCGGCGCCACGATTCGTACTGCGCTGGCGCGCCCTCAGAGCCAATAGCGTACACACGCAGTGACGGCTTCTTCTCCGCCGCCACGGTGAGGGCGCCCACGGCCTGTGACCCACCGCCAAGCGCAATGAGCACGGCGTCGAGCGCGGGCTGCTGCTCGAGCATTTCCAGTGTCATCGTCCCAGCGCCGGCCATGACGTCACGATTGTTGGTGGAGTGCACCAAGGTCATGCCGCGTTCGGCGCAGATGCGCTGACAGGCGAGAATGGTTTCGTCGTAGCGGTCGCCCACTTCGATTAATTCGGCGCCCATCGCGCGGATGGCCGCGTTCTTCTCCGGATTGTTGCCGACCGGCACGCAGATGGCCGCGGGCACGCCGAGCAATTGCGCGGCATACGCCACGCCTTGGCCGTGGTTGCCGGTGCTGGCGCCAATCACGCCCTTGGCCGTTTGCTCCGGCGTGAGTGCGAGAATGCTGTTGAGCCCGTTGCGGATCTTGAAGCTCTGCGTGGGCTGGTGGTTCTCGTGCTTGACCCACACTTCAATGCCGTGGCCTACCAGGGCATCGAGCAGGGGGTAACGGCGTAGCGGCGTCGGCGTGAGGTGCGCGGAGAGGCGTTGCTGTGCCTGCAGAACGTCGTCGAACGTGATCGGAGTGGTCATCTCCGAAAGTTACGCTCCCTCCGCACGAAGGGGAGGACCGTTACTCCTGATTCACCAACTCGAGTCGCGCCGCGCGGCGACCATTGGGGAGCGTGTCGAGTGCCACGGCGTCCGTGACCCAGCCGGTGTCGTCCACCACATAGGCGTAGCGGTGACGGCCCCGCGCCATCGCGACCTCGCCCACCCAGACGCCGTTGGCGGAGCGAGCGAGCGCCGTGCGCCGCGAGCCCCAGTCGTTGAAGTCGCCCACGAGCGCCACGCGAGCGGCCGCGGGCGCCGAGAAGGCAAAGCGCACGAGCAAGAGCGAATCGCGGAGCGACGAGCCAAGGCTAACGGTTGGCGCAGCCGCTTGAACCGACGCGTTACGAAGGGGATTGCTACCAAGCAACGCGCCACCCGCCACAACAACGGTGAGCGAGGCGGCCAATGCCGCGCCGAGTACCGGCGAGAGCCATCCCAGACGAAGTGGGCGCTGTGCTTCACGCCGCACGGCGGCCATGGTGCGGGCGCGAGCCACATCACCCAACTGCGGGACGCGGCGCATTTCGCGCGCCAGGGACTCGGAAAGTGAATCGTCAAACGGCTGCACGGTGTCCCTCCATCAGGACGCGTAGACGGGCACAGGCCCGCTGAACGCGCATTTTGAGTGCGGAGACGCCGGCGCCAGTCACCACCGCCATCTCGTCAAAACTCAGGTCTTCGCCAAAGCGCAATGCAATCGCCTCGCGCTGTTCGTCGGTGAGTTGCGCCATCGCGCGGGCCAGTTCGTCGCGCACCGCGAGGCGTTCCACGGGATCTTCGTCGGTGGTGAATTCGAAATCGGCCGCTTCGAGCGGTTCGTGCTCGCGTCGGCGCGACGCAGCGGTGCGGCACCGATTGATGAGAATGCGTAGCAACCAGGCGCTGCACTGCTCGCGGTGTTCGTAGCGCGGCAACGCACGGTACGCACGCACGAACGTTTCCTGCACGGCCTCCTCGGCGTCGTGCCGATTGCCGAGTAAATGCGCGGCATAGCGCATCAGGCGGTCTTGGTACCGGTTGACCAGTACCGCAAATGCCTCAATGTCGCCGGCCTGTACGGCCTTGATCGCGTCGGAGTCCGAGAGGGTCACGTGGATTAAAACCCCAGTCATGCTCTTTTGGTCACATGGCAGGCTTACAAGGATGCCGGCGGAGCCGTAAGTTGTTTGGTGACAACAGTTAACGGTTAACCGTTAACCGTGAACCGTTAACGACCGATCACGGCCTAGGATAGATTTGTCAGATGCCCCTCCCAACCATCCACGCCACGACCATCCTCGCCGTCCGCCGCGGCGATCAGGTCGCTATCGGCGGCGACGGCCAAGTCACCGTCGGTGACACGGTCATGAAGGCCAACGCTATCAAGGTCCGCGCCCTCAAGGGCGGCAAGGTGCTCGCGGGTTTTGCCGGTGCTGCCGCCGATGCCTTCACCTTGTTTGAAAAGTTCGAAGAAAAGCTCGATCGTCATCCCGACAACTTGCAGCGCGCGGCAGTTGAGCTCGCCAAAGAGTGGCGCTCCGACCGCGTGTTGCGCCGTCTCGAAGCGTTACTCGTGGTGGTGGATCGGCACACGGGTTTTGTGCTGAGTGGCACGGGCGAAATTATCGAACCTGACGATGGCGTCTTTGCTATCGGGAGTGGCGGTCCCTACGCGCAGGCGGCGGCGCGCGCGTTGTTGCAGGAAACGTCGCTTACCCCGCGCGAGATCGTGCAGAAGTCGCTGTCTATTGCCGGGCAAATCTGCATCTATACAAACGAACACGTCACGGTCATTGAACCGGCATCATGATGTTCGATACGGTTGTGTCCGCTCTCTGCTAACCGGCCCATGACTTCGAAGCGCACCGAACAGACGCTCGCCCGACTTGCCGATCTCACGCCGCGCAAGATCGTCGCCGAGCTCGACCGTTACATCGTGGGGCAGGACAACGCCAAGAAGGCGGTGGCCATTGCCCTGCGAAATCGCTGGCGCCGGCAGCGCGCGCCGGAACCGATTCGTCACGAGATCGCGCCCAACAACATCATCCTCATTGGCCCCACGGGCGTGGGGAAAACGGAAATCGCACGCCGTCTCGCGAAGCTGGCTGGCGCGCCATTTGTGAAAGTCGAGGCGTCAAAGTTCACGGAAGTCGGCTACGTGGGGCGCGACGTTGAGGGGATGGTGCGCGATCTCGTCGAGAGCGCGGTCGACATGGTGCGGAATGAACGCGAGACGGAAGTGGAAGATCTCGCCAACGACAAAGTAGACGACCGGTTGCTCGATCTCTTGTTGCCCCCATTCATTGAACCGACCGCTCCCAAGGGAACCGACGCTGAGCGGGTGTTTGTGGCGAGTGCGGAAGGCGCGGTGAGCCAAGAACTCGAAGCCTCGCGCGAGCGGCACAAGCGCACGCGCGACAAGCTCAAGCAACTGCTGCTCGACGGGCAATTGGAGCAGCGCGAAGTCGAAATTGAAGTGACGCCGTCGGGGCCGTCCATGCCCGAGGTTGCGCGCGGCGAAGGGCCGGGCGGCATGGGTGAAGGGCTCGGGAACATCGGCGAAATGCTCGCGGAGTTGTTGCCGCACAAGAAGAAGAAACGACTGGTCGCGGTGGCCGACGCGCGCCGTTTTCTCCTCGACGAAGAGTTCGACAAGCTCATCAACTTTGACGATGTGGTCACGGACGCACTGGAGCGCGTAGAAACCCTCGGCATCATCTTCCTCGACGAAATCGACAAGATCGCCGGCCAGCGCGGTGAGATGGGCGGGCCCGACGTGTCGCGCGAGGGGGTGCAGCGCGACCTCCTGCCGATTGTTGAGGGCAGCAACGTGCAGACGAAGCACGGCATGGTGAAGACCGATCACGTCTTGTTCATTGCCGCGGGCGCCTTTCACGTGAGCAAGCCGAGCGATTTGATTCCCGAGTTGCAGGGCCGCTTTCCTATTCGCGTTGAGTTGTTGCCGCTGACCGAGGCCGACTTCGTGCGCATCATGACGGAGCCGGAGAACGCGCTCACCAAGCAGTATGCGGCGCTCATTGCGGCAGAGAACACGGTGCTAGAGATCACCACCGACGCCGTCGCGGAAATCGCGCGGACGGCGGCGCAGGTGAACTCGCGGATGGAGAACATCGGGGCCCGACGGTTGCACACCGTGATGACGACGCTCCTCGAGGATGTGCTGTACGACCTCCCAGACCGTGGGACGGAGCCGGTAAAGATCGACGCGCGGGTCGTGCGCGACCGCCTCAAGGCCATCGCCGAGGATGAGGATCTACGGAAGTACATTCTGTAGGACTTTGGCCCGAACCCTGCTAGATTTCGTCGCTCACCTCTGGACCACGTGAGCCATGACCGACCGCCCGCACTGCCCGCATCGCGACTTCCTCGCGATTCCCGACTTTTCGAAGCCGGAACTCGACGCGCTCTTTGCGCTCGCCGAGCGTATGCGGACGGGCCAGTACCGCCGCCGCCCGCTTGAGGGCAAGTCGCTGGCGATGATCTTTTTCAAATCGTCCACGCGCACGCGCGTGTCGTTTGAAGTGGGCGCCTGGCAGTTGGGCGCCAATCCACTCTTTCTCTCGCCGCGCGACATTCAGCTCGGCCGCGGCGAACCGATTGCCGACACCGCGCGTGTGCTCGCGCGCATGGTGGACGGCATCATGGTGCGCACCTATGCGCACGCGGAAGTCGAAGAGCTTGCGCTTCACGCAGATGTGCCCGTGATCAACGGGCTCACCGATCTCCAGCATCCGTGTCAGATTCTCGCTGACTTGCTCACGGTCAATCAGTTTCTCGGGAGTTATAAGGGAAAAAAGATCGCATGGATCGGCGACGGCAATAACATGGCCAACACCTGGCTTGACGCGGCCGCGGTGCTGGGTTTTGAACTCGCACTCGCATGCCCCGAGGGCTTTGAGCCGGACGCCGCGTGCTTTGAGCGCGCCACGCGTGCCACCAAAGTGACGCTCACACGTGATCCCGCCGAGGCGATCGACGGGGCGCATGTGGTGAACACCGACGTCTGGGCCTCGATGGGGCATGAGGAGGAGCAAGAGGCGCGTCTGCGCGCCTTTGCGGGATACACCGTGGATGCCGCCATGATGAATCGTGCGCACAAGTCGGCGATCTTCTTGCACTGCTTGCCGGCGCATCGGGGCGAGGAAGTGACTGCCGACGTGTTGGACGGCGCGCAGAGCCGCGTGTGGGACGAGGCGGAAAATCGTGTGCATGCGCAAAAGGCCGTGATGGCGGTGTTGATGGGTGGGGAATCGCTGACACCCGCGAAAAAGAAAAAGGCGTTGCCCAAGAAACAGACCAAGAAACCGACGGCGAAGTCCGCCAAGACGCCGGCCAAGACGCCGGCCAAGAAAGCTCGGCGTCGCTGATAGCGGGAGTGCGTGGATTCGTCGTACCGTGTCCGTGGGACCGTCCATCAGCGACATCCTTCCCCTGGGAATGCCATGAAGCGCCGCACTTTTCTCCATGCCGTGGGAACGTCAGTCGTGGGAGCGCACCTCGCGCCGCTCCGTCCGCGGGCAACGGCACAGCTCGATCGTATTGGCCTCGAACTGTATTCCGTGCGCGCGGCGATGCGCCAAAACCCGGAACGCACCCTCGCCGCCGTACGCGCCATTGGCTACACGGATGTCGAACTCCTCTGGAGTTTCGACAACTTCGGCCGTAGCCCCAAGCAGGTGCGCGACACGCTGCGCGCCGAAGGGCTTCGCGCACCGTCCGCACACATCGCCCCCGAACTGTTGCTCGGCGACTGGAATCGCGCGCTCGACGACGCCAAACTGATCGGCCAGCAATATCTGATTGTGCCCAGCCTTCCTGCCGAAACGCAGCATTCACTCGAAGCGTGGCGAAAATGGGCCGATCACTTCAATACGGCGGGCGCCGCCGCGCGCAAAGCCGGCATCTGGCTCGCCTTTCATAACGAGCCGGACCACTTCAAACCGATCGACGGCCAAGTGCCGTACGATCTGTTTGTGCAGCGCACCGATCCCGCTGCGGTGCGGCTACAGCTCGACACCGGCAATATGACGGTCGGTGGTGCTGATCCCTTTGCGTATCTCGCCAAATATCGCACGCGCTACGCCACCTTCCACCTGAAGGATGTGGTGGCCGATCGGACGCACGACACCGAACTCGGCGCCGGCGTGTTCGATCTGCGCAAGTTTTTGCACGAGGTCACGGACATCGCCAACAAGCCGTGTTTCGTAGAGCAAGAAGGGCCCGCCGACGAACTCGCCGCCGCAAAACAGAACTGGGCGCACGTGAAGTCGCTCGCGTTCTAGTTCGCCATACACCCCTGAGGATGATGTGACCACGAGCGTGAAAGTTGGGAAGTTGGCACCCGCGTTTGATCTCGAAACCGACACCGGCGAGCGGGTCGCGCTCAAAAGCCTGCGAGGTCAGTGGGTCGTGCTGTACTTCTACCCCAAGGACGACACCTCGGGCTGCACCATGGAGTCGTGCGAGTTTCGCGATCTCTTTCCTCGGTTCAAACGCGCGAAGGCCGTGATCCTCGGCATCTCACCGGACTCGGCGAAGTCACACGCCAAGTTCCGGAAGAAGTACGAGCTTCCGTTCACGCTGCTCGTCGATGAGGGCCACGCGCTCGCCGAGCAGTTTGGAATTTGGGTCGAGAAGCTGTTTTACGGCCGCAAGTACTGGGGCGTGCAGCGCACCACGGTTATCATCGGCCCCGACGGCAAAGTGAAGCAACTCTTTGAGAAGGTGAACCCCGACGGCCATGCTGCCGAGGTTCAGGCCGCGCTCAAGCTGCTTACGGCTGCATCGAGCCAATGATCATGATGTGCGCCTTGGGCGTGCCCGGAAACATGATCCACGGTTGATTCGGCAGCGGAGCCGCTGAGAGGCCGAGGCTTTCGGGCGTCGCGCCGGGCACGTACACCACGGCAAGCGGGCGCGCATCTTTCACTTTGTTGGTGGCCTGGTCGAAGTTTTCTTTCGTCGTCGTGAGCGAATACAGCGAGCCTGCCGTCGGCATCTTGAGCGTGCCGGCGCGCACTTCGCGGAACCGCACCGAGTCCACCTCAGGGTCCTTCACGCCACTCGCGCGCAGGTCGCGGCCGCGGGCCATGAACGGCTCCAGTCCCTTGTGGTAGCAGGCGACGTGAAAATTATCGCGCACCACATAGAGCGCCAGGCAGATCATACCGTTCTTGCCGTCGCGAATCGTCTCGAGTTTCCCTTTGGTCTTGTAGCCCATCACGAGGGCGCCCGCCTGCAAATCCTTTGGGAGCGGGAGCAACGCCGCCGCCACTTGTTGATCGACCGTGGGAAGCGCCTGTGCCTGCGCGGAACGTGAAGCAAGTGCGAGCGGAAGCGCGAGCAGGGCGAGCAACGCAGCGGGGGAGCCTGGGCGACGACGCATCGAAGCGGACCTCGTGGTAAACGTGGTTTGTACGGAAGCAAAAGAATCTACGACCCATCGGGCCGCCGTGCCTAGCGCATAGCCGGCGACGGTCGCGATTTCGGCTGCGTTTGGCTGGGCCGCCTCGCCCACCGAGCGCAGGATGCGGGTGCGCATCCGCAGCACGACCGGACTCGCAATGGGGATCGCCTGAAAATACGGATCGTACTTGGTGCCCACCCCTTCAATGAGCGCGGCGGTGCGGGCGAAGTACACCATGTCGCGCGGCAGAATGATCGGAAAATCAAAGATCGTCTTCATCACGCGATCGGCGAGCAGCGCGTCGATGCGCTGTTGCGTCGTGGTCTTGGCGAACGCATTGACGATGAGCAACACGGCGAGGCGGTGCACCGTCTCTTCATCGGTGCCAGGGAGTACCAGCCCCATCGCGCGGAAGCCATCGGCCACACCATTGGGGTCGCGCCGAATGGCCGCGAGGACGGTGCGCGTCAGCTTAGCGCGCGTGGGTTGATCTACGCGCACCACCATGCCGAAGTCGAGCAGGATCAACCGGCCGTCAGGCGCCACCATCAGGTTGCCGGGGTGTGGGTCGGCGTGAAAGAGACCGTCCACCAGCATCATCTGCACATACACTTCAACCAGCGTCGCCACGAGTCCCTTCACGTCCACGGTGCCGGCGTTCAGCTTGTCGATGCGAGTGCCATCCATATAGTCGAGCACGAGTACGCGCTGCCGCGTGAGCGCGTGCACGACGCCGGGGATGATCACCCGCTTGTTCGTGGCAAAGTTTCGTCCGATCTCCTCTGCGAACTCGGCTTCGAGTCGGAAATCGAGCTCCTCGTGAATGCGCGCGGAGAACTCGTCCACGACCGCAACTAAGCCCGCAACGTGCGGATGCGGCCAGCGCGTGTTCACCCAGCCGAGGATGCGCCGCGCCGAGGCGAGGTCGCGTTCGATGATGCGTTCAATCCCCGGGCGGAGGACCTTTACGGCCACGTCGCGTCCGCGGTAGGTGGCGCGATGCACCTGCCCAAGCGATGCGGCGGCCACCGGCGTGCGGTTGAACGTCTCAAACACCTCTTCTACTCGCTGCACCTCATAGGCGGCGCAGACGAGTCGTTCGACGACGGAAACAGGGAAGGGGGGCACCGCATCCACGAGCGTCCCCAGCTCGCCGATGTACGGTTCCGGAATGAGGTCGGCGCGCGAGGCAAAGACCTGCGCAAGCTTTACAAAGGTGGGGCCCAACCCGGCGATCGAACTGACCAGTAACTTGGCCCGGCGGGCGTGGAACTCGGGGGTGCGCGGCATCCGCTCGCCCCACCAGAGCCAGCGTTTGCGGTCTCGGAAGAACGAGGCGACGAGCGGCCCGAGGGCCAGGAGGATTCGGAGGGTATGCACGGTGTAGTGAGACTAACGAATCTCGCCCGCCAAGGTTCCGGTAGTGGCTGTCAGCTGTTCTGAGCCTACCCTCACCCCTGCCACTTCGGCATATTGACTATCCCGGCACACGCGGCAATCCCTGCTGTGTGAACGGTCTATCGATCAACATCGACCGCCCATAGGTAGTTCAAAATGGCTGACTTGCTCAAAACCCCGTTCCACGCACTCCACGTCGCGCTTGGCGCCAAAATGGTGCCCTTTGCCGGCTACGAGATGCCCGTTCAGTACCCCGCCGGCATCACCGCCGAGCATAACGCCGTGCGCCAGCACTGCGGGCTGTTCGACGTGAGCCACATGGGTGAGTTCAAGGTCACGGGGCCGCAGCGCGTGGAGTTCGTGAACTACGTGACGTCCAATAACGTGGCGTCGCTCGCGATCGGGCAGGTGCACTACTCCGGGCTACTCAACGAGCGCGGCACCTTCGAAGACGACTGCCTCGTGTATCGTGGCGAGGACCACCTGATGATGGTGGTGAATGCGTCGAATAAGGACAAAGACTTCGCGCACATCAGCCAGCAGCTTTCGAAGTTTGATGTGCAGCTCGAGGATATTTCTGATCGCATCGCCTTGCTCGCGCTGCAGGGGCCCGAAGCGCAGGCCATTCTGCAGACGCTCACGGACATCAAGCTCGACGACATCAAGTACTACCACTTCACCGAAGGCAACGTCGCCGGCGTGGGGCCAATGGTCGTGAGTCGCACAGGCTACACCGGTGAAGACGGTTTCGAGCTGTATCACGACGTGAAAGACGCGGTCCACATCTGGAATGCGCTGATGGCGACCGGCAAAGTGACGCCCACCGGACTCGGCTGCCGCGACTCGTTGCGCCTGGAGATGGGGATGGCGCTCTACGGCAATGACATCGACGACACGGTCACGCCGTGGGAAGCCAACCTCGGCTGGCTCGTGAAAATGAAGAAGGGCGATTTCACTGGTCGCGCCGCGCTCGAAGCGCAGAAGGCCGCTGGCGTGCCGAAGCGACTGGTCGGTTTTACGATCGCCGAGAAGAGCTTCCCGCGTCATGGGTATCCCGTGTTCGTGAATGGCGCGGCGAGTGGCACGGTGTGCAGCGGCACGGCGAGCCCCAGCTGCGGCATTGCGATTGGGACAGCGTATGTGCCGTTCGCGCACGCGCAGACGGGCAACACGTTTGAGGTGGAGATTCGTGGCAAGCGCCTCGAGGCGACGATTGTAGAGTTGCCGTTTTATAAGAGCGCATCGCATCGCTAGTGGCGTTGGCGATCGCTCGTGTTGTTCGTCGTTTACCGTTCTCCGTTAACGGTCTTTCGTTCTCTCGCTTTCGTGGTTCATGAAAGTTCTTATCACGCTCACTGACGTCGAGCCCGCTGTCCGTCTCAATGCCGCCCTCGAGGCGGCAGGGATCAAGACGGCCATGGTCTCGCCGATGGACGACCTCGGCAGCACGGTCACCCGCGAGCGGCCCGACGTGATTGTGATTACCGGCAATCTGCTGGACCAGCAGACACTGCACCTCGTGCGCCAGCAGTTGTGGAGTGGTGCGGCGGTGCTGGGTTTGGCCGACGTTGGGGATCCGCAGCTGGAGTCGCGGTTGCGGAGCGTTGGTTTCAATGAGGTGTTGGCCAAGCCCGTGTCGAGCGAGGAGTTGTTCTCGCGCGTGAAGAACTTGGTCGATCGACGGGCGTTGGCGCTGGAGACTGGGCTGTACGGCGACAGTGAAGCCGTGCGTGAGCTGCTAGTGAAGATCGAGCAGATCGCGCCGGTGAGTAGCACCGTGCTCATTGAGGGCGAGAGCGGCACCGGCAAGGAGTTGGTGGCGCGTGCCGTGCACCAGTTGAGCCCGCGCCGCGGTAAGGCGTTCATTGCGGTGAATGTGGGCGCGCTGCCGGAGACGTTGCTGGAGAGTGAGCTCTTTGGGCACGAGAAGGGCGCGTTCACGGGAGCGGCGGAGCGACGGATTGGACGGTTCGAGCTCGCGCACGGCGGGACGATTTTTCTCGATGAGATTGGCGACATCTCGCCCAGCACGCAGGTGAAGCTGCTGCGGGTGCTGGAGGCGCGAGAGGTCACGCGCGTTGGTGGCACGCACACGATTCCGGTGGATGTGCGCGTGGTGGCGGCGACGAATCGTCCGCTCCGTGAAGGGGTGGAGCGCGGCACGTTCCGGAGCGATTTGTATTATCGCTTGAATGTGTTGCGGATGTATTTACCGCCACTGCGCGAGCGTCGCGACGATATCGTGATGCTGGTACGGCGGTTCGTGCAGGAGTTTTCGCAGCAGCACGATCGCGAGTTCCGAGGGATTTCCCCAGAGGCCATGCAGGCGTTGGTGAGTTACGCGTGGCCCGGCAACGTGCGTGAGTTGCGAAACTTGGTGGAGAGCATGGTGGTGTTGTCGCACGGTCGCGAGATCGGCGTGGACGACATTCCCCCGCAGCTTCGTGGTGGCAGTGGGATGGAGCGGCTGTTGCCCGTGCATGTGGGGCCTATGATGCGCGAGGGCGAGCAGGCCGCGGGACGGGAGCTCGAGTTTATTGTGCGCAGCCTCCTGGAGTTGAAGCTTCAGGTTGAGGATTTGCGGCGAAAGGTGGACGATGACCGGTCACACTTGAGCGCGATTGCGGCTCACGGGTTCGTGGGCAGCGGGGTCGGCTCGGGCGGACTGCTCGGTTCAGTGTCGGAGGGGCTGGAGCCCCCGAGTTCGCCCTCATCGTCGAATGTTGTGACCATCACGCCTGGCATGACGATGGCGCAGATAGAGCGGTCGGCCATCGAGGCAGCGCTGCGGGAGTCGCGCGGGAACCGTCGGAAGGCCGCCGAGGTCCTGGATATCGGGGAGCGCACCCTGTACCGGAAGCTGAAGGAGTATGGGCTTCCCACGGGCGACTACGAATCGGACAATTAGTCCGATTATTGCCCTGCTGGCTAGTTCGCGAACATTTTGTCCCTAATTAGGTCGCTCAATCGTCATTTGAGCGTTAGGTGGGGCATATATTCCTGTCGGTTACTCGGCGGTGCCTCCGTTCACGTTTTGCACCCATTGAAGAGGCAGAAGTGACACAACCGCACCCGGGAGTTTCGTCGCCGATCGCTGGCAGTGTATTGCCATTGCAGCGCGCGGAAGAGTTGATCGCGACGTTGGCCGGGGTGGTGAGTGTTCGCATTGTGTCGACGGAGACGGGGAACGTGGAGGCGATTCACGTTCTGGTGACGGGTGACACGCCGGCGAAGCAGATGGTGCGGAACATTGAGAGCGCGCTGATGGCGCAGCTCGGGATGCGGGTGGACCATCGCAAGGTGAGTGTGGCCACGACGACGGCGCGAGCGGATGCGGTGTCGTTGCTCTCGGCGCCCGGCGCCGCGGTTTCGTCGGCAAAGGCAGCGGCGTTGACGTTGCCGGCGCCGGTGGCAGAAGGGAGCGCGGTGGAGCATGCCCCCGTCGACGATGCCGGTCGTGCGCTGTACTTCGAGGATGTGGAACTTCGCGGCTCGCGCGCCAAGGGTGTGACGTGCAAGGTGACGGTACGTCGTGGGCGCGAGCTGTTTGTGGGCGAGGCCGAGGGGGTAGAGACCGGCGATCGGAATCGTGTGGAGTTGAGTGCACGCGCGGCGATGCAGGCGGTGGTCCTGGCCGATGGCGGCGCTCGCTCGCTGACGCTCGAGGGGGTGAAGATCGTCTCGGCCTTTGATCGCGAGCTCGTTGTGGTGGGCTTACGCGCCAAAACTGGGCGGAGCAGCACGTTGCTGACCGGGTGCTGCGAGGTCAAAGACAACAGCGAGACGGCCGGCGCGCTTGCGGTGCTGAACGCGACGAATCGTTGGGTGGACGGCATGCGGTAGCGGCGGATGCGCGCGGTGCGGCGTGTGCCTGTTGGCGCAATCACTTTACAGAGGAGACTACAACCCCCGACTTCGGCTTTGAGAGAAGCTGAGCGGGCCGACTAGCAACAGGAGCGGAGCCAACCTGGTATGCACGTCTGATGGTGGGCGTGACTCTAGTACCCAAGGGAGGTGACGCAACATGCAAGCTCTGGCTGGTATCATCGCGAGTCTCTTCGCGTTCGTGCTCGGTGACACGTTGAGCTGGGGTTGAGTCGAGGTCGGGGGTTCTCTTTCCTCACATGGTCATGGTTGAACGCCAAACAAAGTATTTCGTAGGAGCAGTCGTCGCGGCAGCCCTAATAGCCGCGGCGCTCGTGGCTCGTGCTCAACTTGGATTCGATGAAGACTCGCTGCAGGCCGCGGGGGTCTTCGCTCTCTTGGGTATTCTTGCGCACGTGATGGCCTATCGCATTCCACGCGGAGCGATGGGAAACATTTCGTTTGTTCCGTTCATGAGCGCTGTAGCGGTGGCACCAGGACTTTCGGTCGTCATATCCGTAACGCTTGCGGTGGCGCTCGCAGAAATCCTTCAGCGACGTGATCGACTCAAGGGCTTGTTCAATCTCGGACAGTACGCACTTTCCGTGAGCGTTGCGATCCTGGTGTTCCGAGCTCTAGGAGGGCGTCCCATTGACGCGGCCTCTCTTCACTCGAAGCTCGCGTTTGCAGCGGCGTTCACGTCGTTCTTCTTGGTTAATACGGTCTGCGTTAGTGCGGTGATTGCGATCAGTACGCACCAGAGGCTGGCTGGCGTGCTTTGGCAGAACACGCATAGCGCGTTGATCTATGATGTGATCGCGGTGCCTGCGGTGTACGGATTTGCGTTCCTGTACGCAAAGCTGGGGCCGGCGTGGTCGGTCGTGTTTGCGATTCCGCTTTTCGGTCTTCGGCATTTCTATAAAACAAACTGGCAGCTAGAGCGACTCAATGAAGAGTTGCTCCAGATCATGGTCGCTGCGATTGAAGCTCGTGATCCGTACACTTCCGGCCACTCTCAACGTGTCGCTGAGTATGTGAGAATCGTTGCTCGGGCGGCGGGGCTCGGAACTCGAGCCATTGAGCGCCTTGCGACCGCCGCTCTACTCCACGACGTGGGCAAGATTCACGAGGAGTTTGCGCCGATTCTCCGGAAACCAGGCCGACTCACTGAAGCAGAGTTTGCTGTCATGAAAACTCACTCCGCGAAGGGTGCAGTTCTGGTAGGGAAGTCGTCGCAATTTCACGATTTGGTTTCCGCGATTCGGGGTCATCACGAAGCATGGGACGGCAGCGGTTATCCAGATGGACTGGTCGGGGACAAGATACCGCAGTGGTCGCGCTTCATTGCTATAGCCGATACGATCGATGCAATGGCTACAACGCGCCCGTATCGAGACGCCCTCTCGTACGAAGTCATCCGCTCAGAAATAATGAAGGAAAGCGGTCGGCAGTTTGATCCAGCGATTTGTGTAAAGCTGTTGAATGCGTCTCACTGGCCCGCCTTGGAGACGGCCATCGCGCGCAACGCCGTGCCACGTGACGTTTCCGCTGGCGCAGAGCAAGTCGAAGAGCATCTACATGAGGTCGTGCCTGAGCTCCAGTCGACACAACGACCTCAGCCAGTCGCACTATAGTCACGCCAGTCAATAGCCGGGCGTCGTAGCTGCTCGAGGGCTCGTGTTACTGGCGCCCGTAAAGTGTGGACCAATCTTTGTTGATCGCTGCTACCAAGTACCACTTTTCGTCGCGGTTTGTGGGAAGGCGGTGCGTTCTGCGGTTCTCCACGGCCTCCATGCAAGTCGATCGGTCCAATGTGAAGCGAGCGGCTGAGAGCAACGCCGAAAGAGCATAGTCGCATAATGTCGTTGGGCTGGCTTGTCCCACTGCTTTTAGTAAATGAGGGACCGTGAGTGCGAGGATGTCGCCGTTCTCCTCGAGCGCCGCCGTATGGCATGCCAGTGCCAAATTGGCGAGGCGTCTTGATGATACTCTGTCGTCGATCAGAATCGGTAACGGTTGGGATGCCTCTGCGCCGCTGAGGGGCAGTGAGCCAAAGTGCACCGCAAGCATTTGCCGCTGATGAGCGATGCTGTTCTGTGCAGTCAGGTGCTCAGACCGGCGAACCCACCGTTCGGCGACGCCAAGCCAGCTGTGAGCTTCTTCTACTTCATATCGATCGAAGTGAAGGGCGCTCATTCGGTCCGCTATCCTAGACGCAAAGACGCTTAGTCCAAGCTTTGAGGAAACTTCGAAGGCCCGCCGAAGTTGTCTCATGCCTTCATCGATTCGGTCAACCTGGCGTAGCACGTTCGCGTGCCCATGTAGTGCGGTGATTAGCGAAATACTGTCAGTTGACTGGCTGTCAATGTCGATGGCGCGCAAGAAGGCAGAAGCTGCGTCATCGAACGCGCCGCGCTGAAAGAGGGAAATGCCTTGAGCGGTGTGAATGGAGCTGACTGTGGAGTCAGTCCCTGAGGTGCGCGCGGAAACGAGGTTGTCAATGCGATTGAGCGTTTCTGTGTCCCAGAGTTCGGCGGCAAGGCCCGAGGCGAGCGTCGCAGCTTTGCCGAGGACGCGCTCACTAATTCCTGGGCGACGAAGGAGGCGTTCTGTCCTGTCGAGATTCGAATGCGCATCCTCCCCAACCCCCCACGCCGCCTCAATCCCGATCAACTCCAACTCACACGCCGCCTCCTCTAGCGCTTCCTCCCGCCGATACTGCCCCAGCGCCTCGGACACCACCACCGTCACCTGTCGACTGCTCCCCGCACAGTACAGCGCGTGCGCATAGTCCACGGTGACGCGAAGCCGGTCCTCCGTCGTCACCGATAGCGGCACCGCGAGCGCGAACGTCTCCGCCGCCTCGGCCGGTGCGCCAAGCGTCATGAGGTGGCGTCCGTAGCTTATGAGGAGGACTCGCGCCCGCTTCGGGTCGCCCGCATCTTGAAAGTGCCGGGCCGCGTCCCACGCCAGTCGAGGAATCCACACGCCGGCCGCGCGAGTCTCCAAATACTCCGCAATCCGATAATGCAGTAGCGCACGGACGGCCGGGCTCAAATCCTCGGTGACGATCCCCGCGGGCACGTCATGCATCGTGAGCGCCGTGGACGTGTCCACCGACAGAAGATCGGCCTTCCCGATCTCCTCAAGCGCAGACAGGAGTACCGGCGTGGAAAGATCGAGGACGGCGCGCACCGATTCTGGCGTCGCGTGTGCACCCAGCAACGCGCAGGCGCGCAGCACATGCAATCCCGCATCCGATAGGGTGCGGGCGCGTGCCAAGAGCGTATCACGCATGCGTCCGGGTGCGGCCTCCGCATTCCCGGGAACCGAGTAGTGCAGCATCCACTCTCGGACAAACAATGGATTGCCGTTCGTGGCGACATAACACTCGTCCAATCGCGCGCTCTCCTCGGCGCCGAGCGTGTGGGTGAGCACACTGGTCGCAAAGGCATCGCAGTCGCATCGCGAGAGGCCGCTCAGTGGGAGCCGAACCGTGGTCAGCGCTCGCAGGTCGCGCCATCGCACATCGTCCCAGTCGGTGCCGCACAGCAACCACACGACGCGACAGTGCGCCGTGCCGCCCACGACATCCACGAGCAGGGACGTGCTGGCCGGATCCAAGCGGTGCGCATCGTCCACGAGCACGAAGAGCGGTGCCTCGTCCGTCACGGCCTCAATCACGTCGATCAACGAACGCCGCACCAAACTCCGCGACATCGCGCGTTCGGTGGCCCGCCGCGCGGCCGCCGCGCTGTCCTCCGGCTGCGTAAAGGCCAGCAGGACACTCATCGAATCCGGCGAGCACGCGGCGCCACCGGGCGACGCCACAATGAGCGGCACCAACTCAGAAAACAGTGCGAGGCTCCGCGTCGCATCCTGCTGCGACAGACGAACCTCCACTCGACGAAAGCCTCGGAGCCCGGCCACCGCATTGGCCTGCGCGGCCAGTCGCGACTTCCCCATGCCCGACGCTCCGGACATCGCTACCAGCGTGCCGGCTCGCGCTGCCGCACGATCCATCGCGTCCTGCAGCTGCCCGAGCTCTTGCTGCCGACCAATAAACGGCCGAATGGCCATACCCGCATGCGGATGCGTCACGACGGCGTCCGAGATGCGCCGCCGTAACACTTTCGCGGGCAATGAAATATCCTGCGATCGCCCGTCGACCTCTTCCACGAACGTGTCGAGCATCCGAATCGCTTCCGCCTTCGCGCCCACCATCGCCAACGCCTCGGCGCGCGAGAGTGTCGCTTCCTCGTTGAGCGGATCAATCGTGAGCAACAACTGCGCCAGCGCATCCAACTCCGCCCAACGTCCCTCGCGGCGCGTGGCCGCCAAGCGCGTCAGCAGCGCGCGGCGTGCCGCCGCCGCAACCTGCGCGCGTAGGCCGTCGAGCCACTCCTCAAAATGGGGCGTGGAGAGCATCGCGACATCCGCCAAGAATCGCGTGGCGGCCGTGAGCTCCTCCACACTGGCGCTGTGGGCCCATTCCGGCGTGAGCGCGGTCAGGAAATCCGCGTCGATCATCGCCGGATCGACCAGCAGCGACTCGTGCGACTCGCCAAACTCGAGCCCCGCACGTCGCAGGCGGTACAGCATTTGTCGAAGTGCATGACGTGCGTCGGTGAGCGACGCATCTGGATAGAACAGCTCCAGCAGCCGTGCTCGGCTCACGGATTGCCCGCCAGTTGCCGCCAAATACATGGCGAGTGCGAACTGCACGTGCGACGAAGGCCTGATGGAGGTACGGCCGATGCGGATTGTCATCGCCCGTAACAAACGCACGCGCATGAGCGGGCTCCTCCGCCATGGTGAATACCAGAATGCCGCCATTCCATACGAAAGCGAGTGCCGTCACCGCAGCGTCACTCGCGCAGGGTCGGCCATTAGAATCCCAAACCGTAACCGTTTCGGCAAGTCCCTACGATGGCCGTCGACCAGGAACGCACCACTATTCGCGTTCTTGCGGTTCCTGACACACATTTGGGGTGCCTGCGGACATCCGACTGTCAGGATAATCCCGTTGGAAGGCGCCTATCCCCCCGTGAGCGAGTACCAACGATGGCGAGTTGGACCTTCAAGGTTCCTCTGAGCGGCGGACCCGTGCTCGTGCTCTCGCGCGGCTGGGACGGTCGCACCGCAATTGCATTGCGCGGCGTGCATCTCGAGCGCCTCTCCTACGAAGACGGCGAGCCGTTTGTGGTGCCGATGGCTGACGGTACCACGGAGAAAATTCTGGTACGGAAGATCTTCCTCGATCCCGTGCCGCGCGTACAGTTCCGTGATCAGCCGATTGAACTCGTTCCGCCCATGCGATGGTGGGAGTGGGCGCTCGGTGCCGTGCCCGTTGGGCTCGCCTTCACGGTGACGCTTCCGGGTGTCCTCATGGGAATCATGGCGAGCGTGATCAACTTGTTGTTGCTGCGCGGTTGGCAGCAACCTATCGCACGGCTTGTGGCCGTGGTCGCGATCAGTGGAACGGCGATCGGTGGCTATCAGACCCTCAATCACTTATTCAACAGCGTCGTCAGCAGTCCAATGGCGGATCTGATCACGAGTCTGCCGCTGCCCAAGGACGACAATGGTCGCACCGCCGCGGCAAGCGACGTGACGGTGGCGCCGCAAGACGCGGACACGCTGGCGGTGTTGCGCGGCGCGCTCGAACGATCGCAGTTCGATTCCCTCGAACTCGTCCTGGGCCGCCTCGAACGCGATGCGCTGACGCACCCGCGCTCCGAAATTCGGTGGGGGACCACCCTCAAAGCACTCGGCTATGCTGGGCCGGCCGCCGAAGTGCAAATGGACGCGTGGCTTGCCGCGCGTCCGGCGAGCCACCTCGCGCACCTAGTGCGTGCGTCGGCGTATGTGCGGTCTGGGCTGTTGTTGCGCGGCGATCAACCGATCAAAACCACCACGCGCCAGCAACTCGACGGTATGAAGCGTGAATTCCGCCGAGCCGAACTCGAAATTGCGTCGGCGCTGCGAAGCGACCCGATGGCGATTGGCGGCTACTGGCTCCTGCTCTCCATGGCGCAAGCGCGTGGTGATGCGGTGGGTGCCGCAGAGGCATTTCGGCGCGCGCTGATGATTCAACCGCTCAGTCTGCGGAGCTACATCCTGTATGCGCTGGTGCTCGATCCGCAGTCCGGCGGATCGCTGAAAGCGCTCGGCAAACTCGCCGATCAAGCGGACTCCCGTCTGGCGGAGGAGCCGCGACTCCGCGCGGTGCGTGGATTTCTCTCCTGGGTGGAATCGCGCGACGCGGTGGCCCGCGGCGACTTTGCGACCGCCACGGAAGCGGCACAAGCGGCACTTTTAGTTGGTGATGACTGGCGCTTTCATGCCGCGCTCGGCCGTGCGCAGCGTGGTGCCGGCGATATTGCCGGCGCGACGGCCGCGATGGAGAAGGCGCTGGTGCGCAATCCGATTGAACCGAGTGTACGGTTCGAACGGAGTCGTCTGCTATACGATCGCCTGACCGCCACGCCCGATGCCGACTCAGCCGATGCGTGGCTGAGCGAGAGTCGCCGCGAGGCGAACGTGGCGCTCGACCTCGATGGTGCGACGCAGCGCTATCGCGACTGGGTGGATTCCCTCGCGTTGATTAAACCGAAACGCCGCGGAGCATAGCTCCACGGCGTTTCGGTGGCGTCTCACGCAACCAATAGCGACTACAGCTGCAACAAGTCCGCGACCGTGACGCTTTCGGCTTCGGCCTGAAAGTTGAGCGTCACGCGATGGCCGAGCACGATGTTGGCGATGGCCTTCACATCGTCAATGTCCGGCACGCTCCGTCCATTCATGGCGGCGCGCGCCTTCGCACCGAGCGTGAGGTACTGACTCGCGCGCGGTCCGGCGCCGTATGCGACGAACTTCTTGACGGCGGCCGTGACGCCCGGCTCGCTCGGGCGCGTGCTGCGCGCGAGGTTCACCGCGTAGCTCACCACACTCGGCGGCGCGGGAATGCGGCGTACGAGTTGTTGCATGTCGAGAATCTCCTGACCCGTGAGGACCGGGGAGACGGTGAGGCTCTTGTCGGTGGTCGTCGTGTTGACGATGCGCTCTTCTTCTTCGCGACTCGGATAGCCCACCTTCAACTCGAACATGAAACGGTCGAGCTGGGCTTCGGGCAGCGAATAGGTGCCGTCGTGCTCAATGGGGTTCTGCGTGGCAAGCACGAAGAACGGTTCCGGAAGCTGGTACGTTTTGCCAGCCGCTGTGACGCGGTGTTCCTGCATCGCCTCGAGCAGCGCGGCCTGGGTTTTCGGTGGGGCTCGGTTGATTTCGTCAGCAAGGACGATGTTTCCGAAAATCGGGCCCGGCTGGAACTTGAAGCTGCGCTTGCCCGTGCCGTGATCTTCTTCGAGCAGTTCCGTGCCGGTGATGTCGCTCGGCATCAAGTCAGGGGTAAACTGCACGCGCGAGAACTTGAGATCGAGGGCCTGCGCGAGTGTTTGAATCAGGAGCGTCTTGGCGAGACCTGGTACGCCAATGAGGATGACGTGGCCGCCGGCGAGAATAGCGCCGGTGAGGTTCTCCACGATATCGGCCTGACCGACAATACGGCGGGCGATCTGGTCACTGAGCGCCGTGCGGGCCTTGGCCAGTTTGCCGAGGAGGTCGAGGTCGCGTTCGTCAGCTAGCGATTGGGCCACGCAGGAATCTCCACAGAGTGCGCGCGGCGGAATGCCGCGGGAGGAAAAGATAGCACAACGGCGCCGTTGGGTAACGGCGCCGCAGGGAAGAACGCTGAGATTTGTGGGGCCGTGTGTAGGTGCGGCGCCTAGCGGACGACGAAGTCAGCGCGCTGGACGACGGGGTAGTTGTCGCTCGCCAGCGTCGCGATCGCGGTATAGCGGCCTTGGGGGATGGAGTCCCAGCGGGCGTCGTAATCCAGCGCATCGCTCGAGCGCAGCACGCGACTCTGGAGCGACTGCGTGAAGAAGCGCCCCTGACTCCAGCGCCACACTTCGCGCCCCGCGCTGTCGACGACGACGAGATCGTGCGTGAGGCCGCTCGGGAAGTTCAGCTCGACTTTTGCGTCGCCGGTGTTCGTGACGCGGAATGCGAACTGCACGCCGTCTTTCACGTTGATGTCGAGCGTCGGCGTGAGTTTGGCTTCGCTCTTGGCGCGCGCGTGCGATGCGCGCGGTACATCGGAGTTGCGCGGCCGCGGGCCGCATGCGAATGCGACACCGAGTGCAGTGAATGAGAGCGACGCAAAAACCAATCTTCCGTTCATCGAGGTGGGGAGCACGATGAAGGGTGAACTACTACGGCTGGTGGGTCAGCCAAACATCACAAATGTCACACTAACTTTGTCAGCGAGTGAAACATATCAACATAGTGACGATTCGTCAAACCCCAGGCAACAGCTAAGTGTAAGGGGGGTAGTCGCTTGCTTCCTTTGGCCTGATTTGGTGGTGCCGGAATGGCGGGGATTGAGGCTTTCTTTAGAGCCGCCGAATTGTGGGTTGTTTGGCGATTCGGGGGTGTTTCGCTGCCGTTTTTTGGCCTCCATTTGGGGTGCAGAAGACCGTCGTGCGGACCGGTTTTTCATTGGGGGAGTTTGCTTGCGCTTTTTTTCACAAGCCTCTAACTTTCGTGGCTGTGACGGGTACCGAAGGGCCTCTGAAGGACGATCGCGCATCCTTTGATGAAAAGGACGTGGCGCGGCGGCGCGACGAGCTGCTGGCTCGGGCGCGAGGGGAGGCGCCGAGTGTGGGGGGCGGGGGGCAGCGACTGATGGGGCTGGGAGTCCAGTTCGTGGTCGCGATTCTGCTCTTTCTGTACCTGGGAACGTGGCTGGACCGGAAGTTTGGGACGGCTCCGTGGATGATGCTGTTGGGGACCTTTGTTGGGGCGGGTGCGGGCTTCTACTCCCTGTACCGGGCGATGGTGGAGGAGAACCGGATTCAGGATGAGGAGGCGGCGCGCCGCAAATGAAGAAGATTCTGATTTTCGTGGTGACGCTGCTTTTGGTGGCGGTGGGTGGAGCGGCGCTGTTGACGCGGCTCGTGCCGGGCCCGGAGGCAGCGCGCGCGATCTGGACGAGCGCTTGGATTGCGATCGTGGTGCAGGGGATCGGGTTTGGGTTTGCTTGGTCGCTGCGCAAAGAGCACGTGATGCTGGGCTGGGGAATGGGGATGATGCTCCGGTTCGTATCGCTGGCCGTGTACGCGTTGGTAGGAGTGCGGGTGCTGGGGCTCACGTTGGCCCCGGCGTTACTGAGTCTGGCTGGATTCTTCTTCGTCACGACGCTCGTCGAACCGATACTGCTCACGCCATGAAATCCCGTTCCATTCTGTTCGCGCTGCTCGCCTCTGCGTTTGTTGCCGCCGCGCCTGTCCTGCGCGCGCAAGAGCCGCAGGGTGCCGCCGCGCCGGCTGTTGCCGCTGAGGCGCAGGCCAAGGCTGCCGAGGCGCCCGCTGCGGCCAAGGTCGACATCATCACGCCGCACATCACCGACGCGCACGCCATTGAAGTGCCGTGGCCGAGCCTCGAAGAAGGGTTCCTCACCAAGGAAATCGAACTGCCGCGGTGGGCACCGGTGCATATCGGCTCGGTGGAAGTCGATCTCTCGCCGACCAAGCACGTGGTGATGTTGCTCGTGGCCGCGTTGTTGGCCTGTCTGATTCTCGTGGGCGCGGCGCGGAGTCAGGCGCGCAGCGCGCGCACGGGGCGGCCGCCGAAGGGCTATGCCAACGCCATTGAAGCGATGGTGCTGTACATCCGCAACGAAGTGATCCTTCCGAACGTGGGACATCACGGGGAAGGGTTCGTGCCGTATTTGCTCACGATCTTCTTTTTCATTCTCTTCGCCAACCTGCTCGGGCTCGTGCCCTATATGAGCACGGCGACGGGCAATATTGCCGTGACGGCGACGCTCGCGATCCTCACCTTCCTCGTGATTGAGATTGCGGGCATGAAGGCGTTGGGCAAGGGCTACATCAACACCATCATCTTCTGGCCGCACGACATGCCACTGATGATGCGCGTGCCGATGTCGATGATCCTCTCGCCCGTGGAACTGCTCGGGAAGTTCACCAAGCCGTTCGCGCTCACGATTCGTTTGTTCGCCAACATGACGGCGGGACACATCGTGGTGCTGGCCTTTGTGGGGATGATCTTCACGTTCCATTCGTTTGTCGTGGCGCCGCTGCCGTTGGCGATGGCCGTTGCGATCATGTTTTTGGAGTTGATGGTGGCGTTTTTGCAGGCGTTCATTTTTACGCTGCTGTCGAGTGTGTTCATTGGGTTGGTGCGGGAGTCGCACCACTAGGGTTGTGTGGCGTTGTCAGTCGCTGACGGTTTTCGGTTTTCGGTTAACGGTCAACCGTCAACGGCTGAAAACATTGCAGGTCGCGGCTCGGGATCCGCTTGTCCGAACCGCGCAGTAGCCGAATGAGTGTTCGGCGAATTCCGTTGAGCCCCGGGGGCTCGCTGACGGAACGCGGCCACGCGGTACGATGGCCGGTAGCGGCAAGGGTAGTTCTACGTTTCACCATTGGAGTTCGATCATGACGATGTATCCGCTTCTGCAGGTCGCCGGTGAGTTCAACAAGAGCTACATGGGCGCGTGGGCCATGATGGGTGCCGGCATCGGCGCTGGTCTGGCGATCATCGGTGCCGGTCTCGGCATCGGCCGCGTGGGCGGCCAGGCCGTCGAAGGCATGGCGCGTCAGCCGGAAATCGCGGGCAAGATCCAGACGGCCGCGTTGATCTTTGCGGCGTTCATCGAAGGCGCCGCGCTGTTTGCCGTCGTCGTCGCGTTCGCCATTCAGGGCAAGTTCTAAGTCGTCGGTGGGTGCGCGCCCCGGGGTGCGCACCCACCACACTCTATTCTCCGAAAGGATTTCCCATGCGTTCGATGTTCTCCCGCGCTGCTGCGCTGCTCGCCATTGCCTCGCCCCTGCTCGCGCAGGAGCACGAGGCCGCCAAGGTGGATCTGCTTAGCCCAGCGACCGGATTGATGTTCTGGACGTTGGTCATCTTCCTCGTCGTCTTCTTTGTGCTCGCCAAGTTCGCGTTTGGCCCGATCGTGGCCGCCGTGTCGGCGCGCGAGAAGGCGCTCGAAGACGCGACGGCGATGGCCAAGGCCGATCGTGAAGAGGCCGCCAAACTCCTCGCGGAGCATCGCGCCGCCATTGAATCGGCGCGCGGCGAAGCGCAGCAGCTCATTGCCGACGGCCGCAAAACCGCCGAGTCGATGCGCGCTGACTTGCTCGAACAGACGCGGGTGCAGCAGGAACAGATGATGGAGCGCGCCAAGCGCGACATCGAAGCCGAAAAGACCAAAGCCGTGGACGCACTGCGCCGCGAGGCGATTGATCTCGCGATGGCCGGCGCGAGCAAGGTGATCGAGCAGAATCTCGATAACGCGCAGAACCGCGCGATTGTCGAGAAGTACCTCGGCTCCATCGGGACGCGCTAATGCGCGACGAATCCATTGCTCGCAACTACGCCGAAGCGTTGCTGGCGCTCGCCAAAAAAGCGAACGCCGCAACGGAGTGGGCGGGGTACATCAACGCCATTGCCGGGGCGATCGAGCAGAATGTGACGCTGCAGCGGTATCTCTCGGCGCCGCAGGTGAGCCAAGAAGCGAAGATCGCCTGGTTGTCGAAGGGGCTCGATGGCAAGGTGCCGCCGCTGTTCGTGCGCTTTTTGCAGAAACTGGTGATGAACCGCCGGCAGACGCTCATTCCGCACATCGCCACTGAGTACAACAACCTGGTGGACCTCGCCGAGGGACGTGTGCACGCACGCGTGACGGTGTCGCGTGAGACGCCAGAGGTGGAGGTGCAGGCGATCAGCGCGGCGCTCGGAAAGGCGCTCGGCAAGACGGTGGTGAGCCACGTCACGGTGAACCCGAAGATTCTCGGGGGCGTGGTGGTGCGCGTGGGTGATACGGTGATGGACGGATCCGTCAAGCGTCGCTTGGAGCGGCTGCGCGCGCAGATGGCGGGCCGATAGGTCACGCGCGGATTGTGCTGCACCAGAAATGCGACGGGGCCGCTCACTTGAGCGGCCCCGTTTGTTTGGCGTGAGGATCCCGCGGCGAGGTGTAACGGGTCCAACGCAGGGCACGGGGGGCAGGCCCACCGGGGACCACGGTCAGGGTCAGGGCGAGGGTCGTGGGGGCGAACCGGTGCAAGTGCTGGTATTCGGGCGCTCCAGCCTGCATTTTCCCCAGAATGGCAGACAGCCCAGTTGATCGTCGCGCGTTCTTTTCCCAGGGGTTTCGCCAGGTCGTGGCGAAGGCCGCTGACGCCGTTGGCGCACGGCTCTCCGGCGGCGATCACATCCGGCCGCCTGGGGCTATCTCTGAGGCGGCGTTTTTGGGAGCTTGTACGCGGTGCGGCGAGTGTGAAAAGGCCTGCCCCGTGCACGCGATCCACCCGCTGACGACCGAGTATGGCTTTGCGGCGGGGACGCCTGTGCTTCGGATTGATGTGCAGGCCTGCGCGATGTGCGTGGACATTGCCTGTGCGCGGAGTTGCCCCACGCCAGCGCTCGATGTGCCGGAGTCGTGGCGCGATGTGCAGATGGCGCGCATCACGATTGATGCAGACCGGTGCGTGACCTGGCGCGGCGTGTCGTGCGGGGTGTGTGCGCGGGTTTGCCCAGCGGGAGAAGATGCGCTCCGTATCAACGCGGACGGGCATCCGGTGCTCGGCGCGGCGTGCACGGGCTGTGGAAGCTGCATCAATGCCTGCATTACGAGCCCGAGTTCCATGATACATAAACCAATGGGATCGAATTCATGAGCGGAAAGTCCACCGTGCGCACGGTGCAGAAGCCGTGGGGGCACGAAACGATTTGGGCGCACACGAGCCAGTACGTGGGCAAGGTGCTGCACATCAAGGCGGGCGAATCGTTGTCGCTGCAGTATCACGAGCAGAAAGACGAGACGATTTTCGTGCTGCGCGGCGAGATGATTTACCGCGTGGGGGACGCGCCGGGCGCGCCGCTGCGCGAAGTGATTTTGCGCGAGGGGGAGGCGTACCGGAACGAGCCCGGCCACGTGCATCAGATGCAGGCGGTCACCGACTGCGACTTGCTCGAGGCGAGCACGCCGCACCTCGATGACGTGGTGCGCCTGCAGGACCGATACGGGCGTCAGGGAACGAGCGCACCGTGAAGGTGATCATTCCGCTGGCCGGCAAGGGGACGCGCCTTCGCCCGCACACGCACACCGTGCCAAAGCCCATGCTCAAGGTGGCAGGGAAGCCGGTGATGGACTACGTGCTTGACGATGTGCGCCGGCTTGGGAATGTGGATGACGTGGTGTACATCACCGGGCATCTCAAGGAGACGGTCGAACGCCACGTGCTGGCGAACTACGCCGACCTCGGCGCGACATTCGTGGAGCAGAAGGTGCAGGACGGCACGGCCGGTGCCGTGGCGCTGGCGCGCGATCGCGTTGACGCGCCAGTGCTGATCATCTTTGTGGACACGATCTTCGACACCGATTTGTCGGTGATCACGTCGAGCGATGACGACGGCATCATCTGGACCAAGGAAGTCGAGGACTACCAGCGCTTCGGTGTGGTAGTGACCGACGCGAACGGCCATATGACGCAGATTGTGGAGAAGCCAAGCACGCCGATCTCGAAACGGGCGAACATTGGGCTCTACTATATAAAGAACTGGCAACTGCTTTTTGAGGGGATTGAACACACGCTCAAGCAGCCGGCGAACAAGGGCGAGTACTACCTCACGGACGCCTTTCAGTACATGATCGATCACGGGGCGAAGCTCCGCGTGATTGATGTGGACGGATGGTACGACGCCGGCAAGCTCGACACGTTGCTCGACACGAACCGCGTGATGCTGGGGCGTGGACGGGCGTCGCGTCCGTTGGAGTATACCGGAAGCAACGCCGAGGCCGCTGGGCTGCGCATTACGGAGCCGGTGCGAATTGAGGAAGGCGCGGTGCTGGAGCGCTGCTCCGTTGGGCCGAACGTGACGATTGGCGCCGGTTCGGTGATTCGCGATTCGACGTTGCGCAATGTGATCGTTGGCGTGAAGAGTATGGTGGAGCGGTGCACGCTCACCAACTCGATGATTGGCGATCACGTGGTGCTTGAGGGATATCGTGGGGAAGTGTCCATTGGCGATCACACCGAACTTCGGGGCGCGTGAATGAGCGAGCTTTCGCGGCGGGATCTGTTGAAGGGAGCGGCGCTCGCGGGTGCCGCACTGGCCGCCTCAGCGACGAGCGGCGCATTTTCGCCGGCGATCGCGGAGTCTGTGGACGCGGTGCACCACCCCGAGCAGCAGCCGGTGGCGCCCAAGGGGCGCAAGTCGATGCACCGGGTGCCGTTCGAACGACACGAGACGGTGCGCGTGGGGATTGTCGGCACCGGGCTGCGTGGGCGGTCGGTGCTGCACGAGCTGCTGGCGATTGAAGGGGTGAAGATTGTCGCGCTGGCGGACGTGGTGGCCGACAAAGCGCAGAAGGCACAAAAGATGGTGACCGATGCGGGGCAGGCCGCTCCGGAATTGTATACGAATGGCGATCACGGTTTTGAGAAGCTCGTGGCGCGCGATGACATCGACTTCGTGTACACGGCGACGCCTTGGGAATGGCACGTGCCGGTGATGCTGGCGGCGCTGGCGCACGGCAAGCACTGCGGGAGCGAGTGCCCCATTGGGACCACCTTGAAAGATCTCTGGGCGTTGGTGGATGCGAGTGAGAAGGCGCACAAGCACTGCCTGCACATGGAGAACTGCAACTACGGCTACACCGAGATGATGGTGAACCGGATGGTGCACGAGGGTGCCTTTGGTGAGGTGCTGCACGCGGAGGCTGCGTATCTGCACGACCTCCGCGACATTTTGTTTGAAAATCGCGACGAAGGACTCTGGCGCCGCGCATGGCACACGCGTGCCAACGCCAACCTGTATCCGACGCACGGGCTCGGGCCGGTGAGTTGGTATCTCGACGTGCACAATGGCGACCGGTTCGACTACATGGTGAGCATGAGTTCGCCTGAGCGCGGGCTCACGCTCCATCGTGAAGACAAAGTGTCCGATCACGCCGACGCGAAGTGGCAAGAGAAATACCTCACGGGCGATCTCAACACGAGCATCCTCAAGACGGTGAAGGGGAAGACCGTGATGTTGCAGCATGATGTCTCGAGCCCGCGACCGTACACACGCCACAATCGCGTGCAGGGGACCAAAGGTGCGTTTGAGGATTATCCGCCGCGCATTTATCTCGAAGGGATGAAGGGCGGCGAGCGCTGGAACACGATTGACGATCTGAAAGCGAAGTTCGAGCATCCGCTCTGGACGAAGCTCGGAGAGCGGGCGCGCACCGGCGGGCATGGTGGGATGGACTTTGTGATGGCGTACCGGCTGGTGGAGTGCCTGCGCGAAGGGCTCGTGCCGGACTACGACGTGTACGACGCGGCGGCCTGGAGCGCGCCATTCCCTCTTTCGGAGATGAGCGTGGCGAAAGGCAGCGCACCCATGAAGTTCCCCGATTTCACGCGTGGTGATTGGCAACGGAAGGGCGTATGACGCACCTCTTGGCGCAGACGGCCGCTGTGGCGGCGGGCTTTCATTTTGCGACGATCGACTGGGTCATTATTTCGGTGTCGATCGCGGTGAGCTTCTTGCCAGCGCTGTTCTTTTGGCGGCGCGCGAGTTCGGGGACGGGGGAGTTCTTTACGGCGGGGCGTGCCGCGCCGTGGTGGCTCGTCGGTATCTCCATGGTGGCGACGACCTTCAGCACCGACACGCCGAACCTCGTCACGAACATGGTGCGCGAACGTGGCGTGAGCGAAAACTGGCTCTGGTGGTCGTTTCT
Organism: Gemmatimonadota bacterium; assembly: GCA_026387915.1. Classification (NCBI taxonomy): domain Bacteria; kingdom Pseudomonadati; phylum Gemmatimonadota; species Gemmatimonadota bacterium. The sequence continues at coordinate 168,554 of JAPLKS010000007.1, read as the reverse complement.
GCTCACCGGCATGATGACGGTGTTCTTCTACGCGCGGCTCTGGCGTCGGTCGGGCGTGCTGACGGATCTCGAGTTCTATGAGATCCGCTATTCCGGCAAGCCGGCCAAGATCCTGCGCGGCTTCCGCGCCGTCTACCTCGGCCTGTTTTTCAACTGCGTGATTATGGCCACGGTGAATCTTGCCGCCGCCAAGATCGGTAACGTGGTGCTGGGCTGGCCGATGGAGCGCACGCTGGTGGTCTGCGCCGTGATGACGATCTTCTTTGCGTCGGTAAGCGGGCTGTGGGGCGTGCTCGTGACCGACACGATTCAGTTCGGCATCACCATGACCGGCACCTTTGCGGTGGCGTACTTTGCGCTGCAACAGCCGGAGGTTGGCGGTTTGGCGGGGCTCATGGCCAAGGTACCGGCGCGCACGCTGGCGTTGCTCCCGGACTTCGGCGATTGGACGGTGGCGGCCACAGTCTTCGTGATTCCGCTGACGGTGCAGTGGTGGAGCGTCTGGTACCCAGGCGCCGAGCCCGGCGGCGGTAGCTACATCGCGCAGCGCATGCTGGCGAGCAAGACGGAAAAGGACGCGGTGATCGGTACGCTGTTGTTCAACGTCATGCACTACGCGCTGCGTCCGTGGCCGTGGATCATTGTCGCACTCGCATCGACGTTGGTGTATCCGCAGCTCAGCGACATCGCATCGGCCATGCCCTACGTAAAGCCGTCGCTCATTGGCAACGATATGGCCTATCCGGCGATGATGAAGTTCCTGCCGGCTGGGTTCCTTGGGCTGGTGGTCGCGGGCACGCTCGCGGCATATCGCTCCACCATCGAAACGCATCTCAACTGGGGCACGAGCTATCTCGTGCACGATTTCTACCGGCGCTTCCTGAAGCCGGGGAAGAGCGAGAAGCACTACGTGCTGATGGGGCGTTTGACCACGGCCGCGCTGATGGTGTGTGCGGCGTTGATGACCTACGCGCTCGGCACTGCCAAGGAAGCCTTTGACCTTATTCTGTCGATCGGCGCCGGTACGGGTCTGTTGTATCTGCTGCGCTGGTTCTGGTGGCGTGTGAGTGCGTGGAGTGAGATCGCGGCGATGGCCAGTTCGTTTATTGTGGCGCTCGGGTTCTTTATTGCGCGCAAAAATGGATTTGAAGTGGCCTCGCACGTATCGCTGCTCGTGACGGTGGCCACGACAACAGTCGTCTGGATTGTGACGACGCTCGTGGCGCCGCCGGCCGAACGAGCGACGCTTGAGTCGTTCTATAAGCTCGTGCGGCCGGCTGGGCCGGGGTGGAAGCCGATTGCGGCAACCTCCGGCGTTGTGCCGGCGGGTGATTCCATTGCAGCGGCCATGCTCGCGTGGGTGTTGGGGTGCACGTTCGTGTATTCGGGGCTCTTTGGCACCGGCAGTTTGCTGTATGGTCGTATGCCGCAGTTCTATCTCTGGCTGGCGTCGTTCCTCATTAGCGGCTTCTGGTTGTCGCGCGTGTTGAGCGGATTCTGGTCGAAGGCCGAGTGACCTCCGCGGTGCCGACCTCGCAGGCGGTGATTCTCGCCCGCGGGCTAGGCACGCGGATGAAGCAAGCGGCGGCGGGCGCGCTGAGCAGTGAACAGGCGCGCGCCGCTGATGCCGGACAGAAGGGGATGATGCCGGTGGGGCGCCCCTTCTTGGATTATGTGTTGTCGGCGCTAGCGGATGGTGGCATTCGTGAGGTCACGTTCGTGGTAGCGCCAGAACACGAGGCGATGCACCATTATTTCACGGCGACCGCGCCTCCTGCGCGCGTCGCCGTTCGCTTTGCGGTGCAGGACGAGCCGCGCGGCACGGCGCACGCGGTGCTTGCCGCGCGCGGTGCGGTGCGGGACGCACCGTTCCTGGTGCTCAATAGCGACAATCTCTATTCGCCAACCGCCATTCGGGAGTTGGCTGCGCTCGGCGGGTATGGCCTCGTGGCGTACGAGTCCGAGTCGCTCGTTCGAGACAGTGGGTTGGAGGAGGCGCGCGTGTTGCGGTTCGCACTCCTCGATATCGGAGCCGATGATTTGCTGTGCGACATTCGGGAAAAGCCGGCGGCCGATGATCCATTGGCGCTACGCGCCGAGCGATGGGTGTCGATGAACCTGTGGTCGTTTGAGCCGTCGTTCTTTGCGGCGTGTGAACGGGTGACGCCGTCTCCGCGGGGGGAGTTGGAACTGCAAGACGCCGTGACGCTCGCGATGCGCGAGCAGCGTGCGCACTTCCGTGTGGTGCGACGGCGCGAGGGCGTGCTCGATCTATCGAGTCGTGACGATGTGTCCGCGGTGGCCGCGCGCCTCGCTGGCGTGGACGTTCGGCCATGACGTACGGCCCCATCGTGTTCGCACGCGCGAGGGAGGGATCGTGAGCGAACCGTCGCGATCGCGCCTGTACGTGGTCCCGGGGCGCGTGGAGCTCGTCGGCAAACATGTGGACTATGCGGGTGGTCGGTCGCTGACGTGCGCGGTAGATCGGGCGATTCACGTGCGCGCCACGGCGATTGACGAGCCGGTGTTGAAGGTGGGCGACGGCGGACGACGCGGACGAGTGGTGATGCCCTTGTCTCCGAACGCGAAGAGTGGTTGGCCTCGCTGGGCCACCTATGTGTCGGCGGTGGCGCGGCGCTTTGCGCGAGACTTCCCCCACGCGCGGCGCGGTGTGCAGGTCAAACTCCGCAGTGACCTGCCTCCGTCGGCGGGGCTCAGCAGCTCGAGCGCATTCATTGTGGCGATGGCGACGGCGCTGGTCGATGCCAATGAGATGGAGCAGGACGCGCGCTGGCGCGAGGCCGTGCCGGATCTCTTGGCGCGCGCGGAATATTTTGCGGCGATGGAAACAGGTGCGCCGTTCGGCCCCTTTGCGGGTGACGAGGGCGTGGGGGTTCGCGGTGGTGCGCAGGACCCGATTGCAATGATTTGCGGTGCGGATCATGCGGCTTCTCAGTTCAGCTACATCCCGGCGCGCCTAGAGCGGCGCGTGCCGTGGCCGATCGAGATGGTGCTGGTGATCGGCGTGAGTGGTGTGAAGGCCACGAAGACGGGCAATGCGCGGCGGCAATACAATCGTGCGTCGGACGCCATGCGGTGGCTGGTGGCGCGCTGGAATACGGAAACGCGGCGCGACGACGCCACGGTGGCCGCCGCGTTGGCCGCAGACACGGCGGCGAGCACAATCATTGAACGACTCGCAAAGGCGGGCGGTGGCGGCTTTGAGGGACGCTATCTTGCGCCGCGCTTTGATCAATTCCGCGAAGAGTGTGAAGTGATTGTGCCGAGTGTGGGAGACGCGCTGGCGCGTGGCGACTACGCGGCGCTCGGACGTTTTGTGGATCGGTCGCAGGAACTCGCGGAGCGCGCGCTGGGAAATCAGGTGCCGCAGACCATTCATTTGGCGCGCAGTGCGCGCACGCTTGGTGCGGCGGCGGCGAGTGCGTTTGGCGCCGGCTTCGGCGGAGCCGTGTGGGCCATGGTGCCTGCCTCAGATGCTGAGCGGTTTGAAGCCGAGTGGCGAGCCGGCTACGCTGCACAGTTTCCGCAGTACGCCGAGAAGTCGAAATGGCTGGTGACAAAGCCGGGGCCGCCGGTGCGTGAGGAGACGGAGTGAGTCAGCAGGTTCGGTCGGGCGACGCGTTGCCGGAGCCGCCGTCGACAGGGCAAACGCCGCCGGTTGCGCGACCAGTCGCGCCAACGTCAGCGCTTGAGCCAAACGTAAAGGCGCTCGGCGCGGTGAGTCTGCTCGCCGACGTGTCGAGCGAAATGATTTATCCGCTGCTGCCGCTGTTCGTGACGACCGTACTTGGCGGAAGCGCGAGTATGCTCGGTGCCATCGAAGGGCTCGCGGAGACGACGGCATCTCTACTGAAGTTGGCGAGTGGTTGGTGGAGCGATCGCGTGCGGCGCAAACCGCTCGTGATGTTCGGGTATGGCGTGTCGTCGTTGGCTCGGCCGCTGATGGGATTTGCCGCGGCCCCGTGGCACGTGCTGGTGGTACGGATGTCCGATCGTGTGGGGAAGGGGCTGCGCTCCTCTCCACGCGATGCGCTGCTCGCGGCGTCGGTCTCGCCGGACTCACGGGGACGCGCCTTTGGTTTTCACCGTGCTGCCGACAACCTCGGCGCCTTTGTGGGGCCGATGGTCGCGTGGTTCCTGTTGCAAGGTGCGGGGATGCCGTTGCGGTCCGTGTTCTTGTGGGCCGCCGTGCCTGGGGTGTTGTCGTTGATGGTGCTCGCTTGGTTTGTGCGTGAACCAGCGCGCGCGGCCGAGCCCGTGCGCAGCGCGTCGATGCACGCCAAGGCGAGTGACACTCCGAACGGCCCGTCGCTGAGTCCGGCGTTCTGGCGCTACCTCGCGGTGCTCGGTGTGTTCACCCTTGGCTGCTCAAGCGACGCCTTTTTGTTGATGCGTGCGGGGCAACTCGGCGTGGCAACCGCGCTCATTCCGGTGCTCTGGGCCATGCACAATCTCCTAAAATCAGCCGCGAGTACGCCGGCCGGTTCACTCTCCGACCGTATTGGACGAAAACCGGTGATCGTGGCCGGGTGGCTCGTGTATGCGGCCGTGTACCTCCTCTTTGCGCAGGCGACGCAGGCTTGGCACGCGTGGGCATTGTTTGGGGCCTACGCGCTGTATCTCGGATTGGTGGAGGGGGTGGAGAAAGCGCTGGTCGCCGACCTCGTGCCCGCGGAACGGCGCGGACGCGCCTTTGGCTTGTTCAACTTCACGGTGGGCATTGCCGCGCTCCCGGCGTCGGTGGTGTTTGGCGTCGTCTGGGAGCGATGGGGCGCGCAGGTGGCGTTCGGGATGGGCGCCGCGCTCGCGGGTGCCGCCGCCGTGGCGCTGATGCTCCTAGTGCCGGCGCCGACGCGAAACTAACGCCCGAGCAGTGCGTGCCTCAGCAGCAGCGTGATCCCGGGCGAGAATAGCGATCGTGCAGTCGCTCGCGCTCAAAGTCACGCACCGACAGCGGCGCGCAGTCGGGATGGCGCACCCGCATATGCTCGAGGTACAGCGCATAGTCTGGTGCGCCGATGATACGGCGGACCACGGCGAGCGTCCGCGCCAGCGCCGGGCGGAGCGTATGCGTCATGAATGGAGCGCGGATCATTCCGTAGCCTCGGCGCTGTGCGGCTCAACTAAGTGCCGCAGGTAACGCGCGGGGTTGTTGAGGAAGTCGCGCGTCACCGTTACGTGCTCGAGCTCCTCGTACGGCACGATCTCTGGCGGCGATTGGTCGAAGCTCACGATCTGTGCGCCCGGATACGCCAGGATTATGGGCGAGTGCGTAGCAATCACGAACTGCGCATCCTGCTGCACCATATCGTGAAGCATGGCAATCATTGCCAGTTGGCTGTTCGGGGAGAGCGGCGCTTCGGGTTCGTCGAGGAGGTAGAGGCCACCCGGCACAAAACGTTCGCGAAAGAGCTGCAGAAAACTTTGCCCGTGCGACTGGGCGTCAAAATCGACGCCGTATTTTTCAGTGAGTTCGAAGAGCGAACCGCGCACGGGGCCAGCAGCCAGTCCCTTGGCGTAGTCCGATCGGTCTGCGTACTCGCGTTCGATTTCTGCGAGTCGTGCATTGAGTTCCGTGCGCATCACGGCGAGCGATTTGGTAAAGCCAAAAAAATCTTCGGCGCGCAAAAAGAAACCACGATGTGTGCGATGCGCCCAACTCAGGCGCATCGCGCCGCCCAGCGCGCGGGCGGCGGAGAGGGAGGCGTCGTCGTCCACGCTGGCGCTCCCCACAGCAGGCAGGTGCGCGGCGGCCGCGAGGCCCTCTAATAACGTGGATTTGCCGGAGCCGTTCTCGCCCACGAAAAACGTGACCGGCGCGCTGAAAGTAAGACGGCGTGTGTTGCGAACCGCCGGCACGGAAAACGGATAAGCGAGCGCGCCGTTTGACACGGACGAGAGCGAGAGTTCCTTCAGGTGCAACACGTCAGTCCGCCGTGATCGCGGTGGCGGTGTACGGCACTTCGGTGTTGTTGATCGATCTCGTGCCGCGTAGCACGGCGACCCATCCCCACAGCGAATCGGTGAGAATCACAATCACCGACACCATAAAGAAGCCGGCCACGGCAGCGTCGAGCCGGTCGTTGAACATGACGCGCGCCGCGTCGGCCGCCGTCTTTACACCTGCGGGAAGTCCGCCCGCCGCGAGCTTGTCGGCCACGGTACGCGCGTGGGCGAGGAACCCGAGTCGTGGGTCTGGCGAAAAGATCTTGAGCCAGCCGGCGGTCATGGTCACCGTCACGAGCCAGGCGAGCGGAATCAGCGTGGTAAAAGCGTAGCGCGCCTTCCCCATTTTGATAATCACGGTGGTGCCCACGCACAGCGCCACGGCGGCGAGGAGTTGATTGGCAATGCCGAACAGCGGCCAGAGTGAGTTGATGCCGCCGAGTGGGTCGAGGACGCCCTGATAGAGGAAGTAGCCCCACATCGCGACGAACATCGCACTCGCCAGCAGCACCGCCGGATACCACGACACTCTGCCGAAGGGCTCCCATACGTTCTTGCCGAGGTCCTGCAGCATGAAGCGACCAACGCGCGTGCCGGCGTCGAGCGTGGTCAGAATGAAGAGCGCCTCGAACATGATGGCGAAATGGTACCAGAGTGCCATCGCGCCGCCGCCGCCGAGGACCTTGGCAAAGATGTGCGCCATGCCCACCGCGAGGCTCGGGGCACCGCCCGTGCGTGAGAGGAGGGACGTCTCCTGCACCTGCTGCGCGAGCGAGGTGAGTTCTGCGGGGGTGACAATGAAGCCCCAGTTGTTGATCACGGCCGACGCGCTTTCGACCGTGGTGCCAATGATCCCCGGCGGAGCATTGATGGCGAAGTACACGCCGGGCGAGAGAATGCAGGCGGCGATCAACGCCATCACGGCCACGAGCGATTCCGTGAGCATGGCACCGTAGCCAATGAACCGCGCGTCCGTTTCGCGGAGCAGCAACTTCGGGGTGGTGCCGCTCGCAATGAGCGAGTGGAAGCCGGAAATAGCGCCGCACGCAATCGTAATAAAGACGAACGGAAAGATCTTTCCGGCGAATACGGGACCGGTGCCGTCAATGAAGCGCGTGAGCGGCGGCATTTGCAGCGGAGGCAGAATCACCAGAATCCCAACAGCGAGCGCAATCACCACGCCGATCTTCACGAACGCCGAGAGATAGTCACGCGGCGCGAGTAGCAGCCATACTGGGAGCACCGATGCGGCGAACCCATACACCATGATCGACAGAGCGAGCGTGGTGCCGCTCAGGGTAAACAACGGAGCGATGGACGGCTGTTCGGCCACCCAGCGGCCCGCGTAGAGTGAGAGCACGAGCAGGACGAGACCGATCGCGGTGGTTTCGAGGACGCGTCCCGGCCGCAGGAAGCGAAGATACACCCCCATCAGGAGAGCGATGGGAATGGTGAGGCCGATCGTCACGGTGCCCCACGGACTCGACTTGAGCGCATTCACGACCACAAGCGCGAGCACCGAAATCAGCACGATCATGATGCCGAGCACCGCGACGAGCGCGGTGAAACCGGCCACGGGGCCGATCTCTTCTTTTGCCATCTGGCCGAGCGACTTGCCGTCGCGCCGGATGGACGAGCAGAGAATCACAAAGTCCTGCACGGCGCCGCCCACCGCAACGCCGACGATGATCCAGAGCAGGCCGGGGAGAAATCCGAACTGGGCGGCGAGGGTGGGGCCGACGAGCGGGCCGGGCCCGGCGATGGCCGCAAAGTGATGCCCGAACACGATCCACTTGTTGGTGGGGACGAAGTCTCGGCCATCGCTCAGGCGCTCGGCGGGGGTGGCCCGCGTGGCGTCCAGTGCAAAGATCTTCGAGGCGATAATCCGGCTATAGAACCGGTACGCCACGAGGTAGGTGCAGACGGCGGCGGTGAGAAGCCAGCCGGCGCTGACGGGTTCGCCGCGAGAGAGGGCGAGAAAGCCAAAGGCCACGGCGCCGGCGATGGCGACGAGGGCCCAGCCAAGCGGTTTTAGGATTCGCATGGGAAGAAAATGCCGTTGCACCACGGACAGGCGCAACCGACCGGCGGGCACTAACTTCAACAGATGCCTACCAGACGAGCACTTCTGTCGGGAGGCGTCAGGCGGTCCCTCGTGGCCCTTGGCGTCGGTTTGGCCTTGGGTGGCGGCACCCTGCAGGCGCAGAAAGCCCCAGCCGTTTCCTTGGGCAACTTTGCCAGTCAACGCCTGATTGTGCTCCCGGTGCAAACGCTCCGTGGGGACGCCACGTCTTGGGTGACGGCCCCGACGTGGGAGAAGTTCCGGCGAGAGCTGGATGATTCGCTCAGCGCGGCCCTCGCGGCGCGCGGCCCAGGGCGGGGCTGGGCCTATAGCGCCGACGTCGCGCGGCTTTCGCGTCGCAACGCGCTGTATACGAACGATCCCTACGCGATTGGCGTGGAGCGGTTGCGCGGCCAGCCGTACAAGGCCGACGACCATGCTCCGGATGCCATGGCCGGGAGCCTGCGCACGCTCGTGGCGCTGAGTGATGCGCGCTATGCGCTCGTTCCGGTGGAACTGGTATTCGAAAAACAGGGCGAGCGTCAGCGCGCGGTGCTACGGCTTGCGCTGATCGATGCGCGGTTGGGAACGTTTGTCTGGGTTGGCGACGCGGCCACGGACGCTGCGGCGGCGATCCCTGCGGGACTCGCTGGACTTATTGCTCAGAAAGCGGCGGATTTTGTGGCGCCGAAAAACTAGTGCGAACCTGCCGATAACCTACTGATATGCCAATCAACGTTACGCTCATTCCCGGCGACGGCATCGGTCCGTCGATCACCGACGCCACCGTCCGCCTGCTCGCGGCCGCCGGCGCCGATCTCACGTGGGATCGCCAGTTGGCTGGCATGGCGGCGGTCAAAGAATACAACGACCCGATTCCCGATTCGACGATCGAGTCGATCAAACGCACCAAGCTCGCCCTCAAGGGGCCGCTCGAGACGCCCGTGGGCAAGGGATTCCGCTCGATCAACGTGGCGCTGCGCAAGGCATTCGACCTCTACGCCAATGTGCGGCCAGCCAAATCGGTGATCCCGGGACTTCGCTTTTCCGACGTGGACATCATCCTCGTACGCGAAAACACCGAGGGGTTGTACATCGGGATTGAGAACTACATCAAGGTCGGCGACGACGAGCGCGCCGCGGCGCAGTCCGTGGCCGTCGTGACGCGGCTCGGCGCCGAACGCATTCACCGCTACGCCTTTGAGTTTGCGGTGTCGCACGGACGCAAGAAGGTGTCGCTCGTGCACAAGGCGAACATCCTCAAGTTGTCGCAGGGTTTGTTTTTGGATGTTGGGCGCGAGATTGCCAAGGAATACGCGGGGCGCATTGAAGTCGAAGAAAAGATTGTCGATGCCTGCGCGATGGAGTTGGTGATGCGTCCCGAGCGTTTTGACGTGATTGTGACGACCAATCTGTTCGGTGATATCCTCTCGGATCTCACGTCGGGGCTCGTTGGCGGGCTCGGGCTCACGCCGGGCGCGAACATTGGCAAGAACGCGGCGATCTTCGAAGCGGTGCACGGTACCGCGCCGGACATCGTGGGCAAGGGGATCGCCAATCCGACGGCGGTGATGCTCGCCGCGTGCCAGATGCTTGACCATATCGGCGATACGGCGCTCGGCACTCGCGTACGCAACGCCGTGGAGAACACACTCCGCGCGCGTAAGACGGTCACCGGCGACATTGGCGGCACCGCGACCACCGAGCAGTACACCGACGCGGTGATTGCCAACCTCTGAGGCTGATGTCACCAGCACCGCTCCGCTCGGCGTGACACGAATCCTGCACGTCTCCGATCTGCACTTCGGCGCGTCCAGCGTGCCCGAGCAGGTTGAGGCGTTACAGGGGATTGTAGCAGCCTCGCGGTGGGATGCGGTGGTGGTGTCCGGCGATCTCACGCAGCGCACGAGGACGCGGGAGTATGTGCGGGCGCGAACGTTTCTCGACACAGTGCGTGCGCACGCACCGGTGCTCTGTGTGCCCGGCAATCATGACACCGAATGGTGGCTGTCGCCGATGGGACTCGGCGCAACCGCCGCCATGCACGGGCGCTACCGTCAGTTCGTGAGTCCGCTGCTCGAACCAGAGCTTCGGTGCGCTGGCGCGCTGATTGTGGGCCTCAACTCGTCGCAGGGCATTCGCCCATGCACGCTGACGACCCGCCCGCGCGACCTGAGCGTGGTGGGTGCGGTGCAGCCGCACCAATGGGCGAGTGCCGCCTCGCGGCTTGCGGCAGCTGGGAGCGACCTCAAGGTACTGGTGCTGCACCACAACCTGTTGCGCGGCCATTTGTCGAACCGTTGGGGGCTGGCGAGTCGCGCGGCGGGCATCACCGATGCAGCCGCGACCGGTGCTGACCTCGTGCTGTGCGGCCACGACCACGAAGAGCGCGTCGCCGAGGTGATGGTTGGCAATCGCCGGTTGATCGTGAGCACGGCCAGCACGCTGACTACGCGAGTGCGGCACCACCGGCCGGCGTCGTTCAATATCATCGAGTCGGATGTTGCGAGCGTGAACATCACCGTGATGTCGTGGAACGCTCTAGCGCGCGCGTTCGCGCCGGGCGAGACCCACTGCTTCGCGCGCTGATTCGGCGGCTGCGCGGGTCGCGCGATGCCGCGCAGCTCGCCCTCTCGCTCGACGCGCCTCCACCGCGGAGCGCCGAAGAACTGCTGGAGCGACTGCGCGCGCACGGGCTACGTGGGGTGGACCAGTTGAAACTCACGCGCAATCGACGCACGGTGCTGAGCATCGCCGGTCACGTGCTGCGCGTGCAAGAGGGGTACCTCGAGGCACCGGACGACGTGCACGCGGCGATTGTGATGTTCGTGATGACGCCGCGCCGCCTCGTGGAGCGGCGCCACGAGGCGCTGCAACGCGTCCTGAAATTCGCCGAGCATTTTCCCAAACGACCGCCACGGGCGAGTGCGGAGCGCACGCACGCGGACGACGAACCGTTGGCCGCGCGGCTGGCCGCCGAGCACGCGCGGTTGAACGCCGAACTGTTCGACGACGCACTAAGCACCCTCCCCATTCGCGTGTCGCGGCGGATGAAATCGCGGCTCGGCCACTACACGCCGCGCCGACCCAATGTGCGGCCGGAGATCGCGATTTCTCGAGGCCATTTTCGTCGGCACGGATGGGCCGAGGTGGTGCAGACACTGATGCATGAGATGGTGCATCAGTGGCAGGACGAAAACGGACTCCCCGTGGATCACGGCGTGGCGTTTAGGCGGAAGGCGCGGTCAGTTGGGGCTCCGGCGAGCGCGACGAGGCCGTTGCGGTAGCGCTGGGTTGGAACGGCTAAAGCCGTTGACGGTTTACGGTTAACCGTTAACGGTCAACCGTCTACGACTGATGACCGCGTGCAAGCAGGGGTATAGTCCGACATCCGCCAACGGTTACGGCACACGCCGGCTGCGGCGGGGTGTCCTGACCCCAGGCAAGACGCCTATCTTTCGTTCATGACTTCTGCCTCCGAAACCCACCTCGCCTCCGCGCAACTCAAGCCGCGGACCGGCGACATGTTCAACATTGATGCGGCGCTCACCGAAGACGAGCGCGCAGTACGTGACTCCATCCGCGGCTGGGTGAATGAGCGCGTGCTGCCGATCATCGGCCAGTGCTACGTGGACGGCCGCTTTCCCACCGAACTCATTGCGGAAATGGGCGAGATGGGAATGCTCGGCGCCAATCTCCCGGAGGAGTACGGCTGCGCGGGGCTGAGCAATGTGGCGTACGGCCTCATCAATCAGGAACTCGAGCGCGGCGATTCCGGCATTCGCTCCTTTGCGAGTGTGCAGGGCTCATTGGTGATGTACCCCATCTTCGCATTCGGCAGTGACGAGCAGAAGCGTCACTGGTTGCCCAAGATGGCGAAGGGCGAGGCGATCGGATGTTTTGGACTGACCGAACCGGATTATGGTTCGAACCCGGCTGGCATGATCACCCGCGCGCGCCAGCAACCCGACGGCAGCTGGGTGATCAACGGCAGCAAGATGTGGATCACGAACGCCATTCTCTCGCAGGTCGCGGTGGTGTGGGCCAAAACAGAAGACGGCGACACCGACGGCAAAAGCGTGCGCGGCTTCCTCGTGCCCACGGGCTCGAAGGGCTACGACATCAAAGAGACGAAAGGCAAGCTCTCGCTCCGCGCGAGCATGACGGGTGAGTTGGTGTTCAGCGATGTGCACGTGCCCGCCGACGCGATTCTTCCCAAGTCCGGCGGGCTCAAGAGTCCGCTGATGTGCCTCACGCAGGCGCGCTACGGAATTTCCTGGGGCGCAATGGGCGCGGCGATCGCCTGTTACGACGAAGCGCTGAGCTACTCCAAGCAGCGCGTGATGTTTGGCAAGCCCATCGGGGCGTTCCAGATTCAGCAGGTGCGTCTGGCGGACATGGTCACAGAGATCATTAAGGGGCAACTCCTCTCATTGCACCTCGGCCGCATGAAGGACGCGGGTACGTCCACGCCGCAGCAGGTGAGTGTGGCCAAGCGCAACAATGTGAATGTCGCCACCGACATCGCGCGCGAGGCGCGTCGCTTGCTCGGCGCCAACGGCATTCTCGCTGAGTACTCAGCGATGCGTCACATGGCGAATCTCGAGAGCGTCTACACGTACGAGGGAACGCACGACGTGCACTCGTTGGTGATTGGCATGCACGAGACGGGATTCAACGCCTTCGGCGGATAACGCCGAGGGCGAGCGTTACGTCCGCGTCTTGCCGTACCGGGCGCGGAAGAATCCCACGAGCCACTCGGGCGCGTAGCGAATGAGCAACACCAGCGCCTTGTAGCGTTTGCCAGGGATGCACACGACGGGTCCGCGTCGCGCCGCCTGCGCGAGGGAGTCGCGCACGACGCGCTCCGCGCTCAGCCACATAAAGCCGGGGATGGACGTTTTGTCCATTCCGCCGCGATCGTGGAACTCCGTGTGTGTGAACCCCGGGCAGAGTGCCTGCACGGTGATCCCCTTGTCGGCAACTTCGAGGGCGAGCCCCAGCGAGAAAATGCGCAGGTACGCCTTGGTGGCGCAGTAGTTCACATTGCCGGCGCTAAACGCAAAGCTCGCCACGGACGCCACGTTGATAATTGTGCCCGAGCCGCGGGCGATCATCCCTGGGAGCGCGGCGCGCGAAAGCAGCATGGGCGCCATCACGTGCAACTCAAGCATCGTCGCCTGCTCGGCGAGCGGACGATTTGCGAGTTTGCCCTTAGTGCCAAACCCCGCGTTGTTGACGAGCATCGTCAGCGCGTTGGTTTGCGAGATCCGCTCGCCCACGCGCCGCATGCCCTCGTCGCGGGAGAGATCGGCAGCGATGGGTTCTGCGTTGATACCGTACTGCAGTGCGAGCTCGTCGCTCTGCGCTTGCAGTCGCGCGGCATCACGGGCGACCAAGATCAGGTCGTACCCCTGCGTCGCCAGCTGATGAGCGAACACCTTCCCGATTCCCGCCGTAGAGCCGGTGACGAGGGCGACGGGGCGGCCGGATCCGTGAGAGACGCTGTCGGTCATCGGGGGGAACCCATCATTATTAGGGAAGGAAGAATCACCATTCCTTAAGATAGCCTCCTCAGCCCCCGGCCGTCGATGTCCATCATTCAAGCCTCGATTCCGCTCTTTTTCATTTTGATCGGGGTCGAGTTGCTGTATCAGCGCGCTTCCGGGGCGCGGCTGTATCGTCTGAACGATGCGATTTCAGACCTGAGTTTAGGCACCCTCAGCCAGCTGATGGGGGTGTTCTTCAAGGTGGTCACACTCGGCCTCTATATCGTCGTGGCGGAGCGCTTTGCCGTGCAGCGTTACTTTCCCGTGACGGACTGGCCTGACGGCGCACCGTTCTATGCGCTTGGCGGGTTCCCATGGTTCGGCGTGAACGCCATCCCCCTGCTGTCGTGGGCCGTCGTGTTCACGCTCGTGGACTATGCCTATTACTGGTCGCACCGGATGTCACACGAGGTGCACGTGCTGTGGGCGGGGCACGTGGTACATCACTCCAGCGAGGAGTACAACCTGGCGGTGGCGCTCCGGCAGACGGCGTTGGGTGGGTTGATGACGTGGGTGTTTTACATTCCGCTCGCCGTGCTGGGTGTACCGTGGACGATGTTCGTCACCTGTAACGCCATCAACCTCGTCTACCAGTTCTGGATTCACACGCGAGCGGTGGGGAAGCTCGGTTCGCTGAGCGAGTTCATCCTCAATACGCCGAGCCACCATCGGGTGCATCACGCCGTGAATCTGCAGTACATCGACCAGAATTACGCCGGCGTGTTCATTGTGTGGGACCGGTTGCACGGCACCTTCGTAGAAGAGCAGGAGGAGCCGGTGTACGGGCTCACCCACCCGCTCGCGAGTTGGAATCCGTTGTGGGCCAACCTGCACGTGTTTGTGGAGATTTGGCAGCTCGCGCGGCGCACCTCGGGGTGGGGCAACAGGCTGAAGGTGGTTTTTGGCCCGCCGTCGTGGCGGCCGACTGATGTACCGCCAGCGGTCGAAGGGCCGCTGTTTACGGTGGACAACCACCGGCTCTACGATCCCGTGGTCCGCCCTGGGGTGAACTGGTATGCCGCAACGCAGTTCGTGATCGTCACGGTGGCGGCGGTGAAAGTGCTGGCATTGGCGAGCGCGCTTCCGTTGGCACAGACGTTCGCGCTCGCGTTCTACCTCACTTTGGGACTCACCACCATTGGCGGCCTACTGGAAGGGGAGCGCTGGGGCTATGTGCTCGAACAGGCGCGATTGATCTCACTCGCGGCGGCCGCAGGGACTTTGCTGGTTACGGGCCGGGTGCCAGCCGGCTGGGCCGGCTCTGCTCTGGTGCTGTTCGTGCTGTCCGCCATCTGGCTGCGCGCGGTGGCGGGCAGGGATGGCGGCCCGAGTGACGGGGCGCAGCCCGCCGTCACCTGACCGGCAACCGCGAGCCCTGCTCGCTTCTAGAAATCCTCCCCCCGCACTAATTTCAGATATCCCTTACCGAGGTATTTCACGGTGAAAATTGCCGTGTGCATTAAGCGGGTCCCTGACATGGACGTCCGCTTCAAGATTGCCCCCTCAGGCACTGCGGTGGATGAGTCGGGCCTCAAATTCGACATGAGCGACTTTGACGGATACGCCGTAGAAGCCGCCGTTCAAATCACCGAAAAACTTGGCGCCGGCGAAGTCACCGTGATTTCGCTTGGCGCCGATGTCGTTCAAGAGACGCTCCGAAAAGCGTTGTCCATTGGCGCGCACAACGCGGTGCAGCTCAAGCACGATGCACCGATCTATGACGGCTTTGCCGTGGCCTCCGCGCTCGCCGCGGAGATTCAGGGCGGCGGCTATGATCTGGTGATGTTCGGCCGCATGGCGGTGGACACGCAGAACCGTTCCACCGGCGCGCTCTGCGCCGAGTTGCTCGGGATGCCGCTCATCAGCGCCATCAGCAAGCTCGATATCGAAAATGGCACCGTGAAGGCGCGTCGCGAACTCGAGGGCGCATTTGAGCTGATCGAGGCGGCGCTTCCCGCCGTGGTCACGATTGACGAAGGCATTGCGCGCCCGCGCTATCCCTCGCTCAAGGGAATCATGGCGGCCAAGAAAAAGCCGCTGGCGTCCAAGCCCGCGCAACTCCCCGAACAGCGTCTGTTGCTCGAGAAACTTGAGCTCCCCGCCGAGCGTGCAGCTGGCCGCATCATTGGCGAAGGAAAGGACGCGGTGCCCGAACTCATTCGGCTTCTCAAGGAAGAGGCGAAGGTACTCTAATGGCCAACATCTTTGCATTTGCCGAGACGCGACTGGGCGAGCTGCGCCGCGCGGGACTCGAAGCGGTCACTGCGGCACGCCGCGTGGCCGATGAGACGGGTGGTCAGGTACACGCGATGCTCGCGGGCGGGCCGGGAATCGGGGCGATTGCTGCGAAACTCGCCGCGCACGGCGCCGACGTGGTGCTCGTGCTCGAAGGCGACGCCTACGTCAACTACAATCCCGAAGTGCTGGCTGCTACGATCGCGGCGCGGCTCGGGTCAGGCTATCGTGCGGCCTTCTTTGCGGCGAGCGCGCAGGGGCACGATCTCGTGGCCCGTACCGCCGCCAAATTGAAAATGCCGTACGCGAGCGACGTCACCGACTTTGCCTTCACGGGCGACAGCGTGACCGTGCAGCACCCGGGCTACACCAACAAGATTGTGCAGACGCTCGTGCTCAGGACCCCCATCGCGATCATCTCGTTGCGCGCGGGTGCGGTGCTGCCGGCAGAGAATGCCAAGGCGGGCGCCGTCGAAGCGATTGCACCGGCGATGGATCCGGCCACGGCGCGTGTGAAGGTCACCTCCACCGAGGCGGGCAACCGCGGCAAGCTTGACCTCGGCGAAGCGCCGGTGATCATTGCCGGCGGACGGGGACTCAAGGAAGCGGCAAACTTCGCGCTCGTCGAAGACTGCGCGGCCGCATTCGGCAACGCGGCCGTCGGCGCGACGCGCGCGGTGACGGACGAAGGGTGGCGCCCCCATTCCGACCAGATCGGCCAGACCGGACGGCTCGTGAGCCCCGATTTATACGTGGCCTGCGGTATCAGCGGCGCCATTCAGCATCTGGCGGGGATGCGCACCAGCAAGTGCATTGTCGCCATCAACAAAGACAAGGAAGCCCCGATCTTCAAGGTGGCGGATTACGGCATTGTGGGTGACGTGCTGGAAATCCTGCCGGTGCTCACCGCCGCAGTGAAGACGGCAAAGGCCGGCGGCTGAGCGAACCGCTCCCGCCCGCTCGGGTGGGAGCGTAACCGGCTGAGGGCTCAGTCGGCATGGAAGGGCGTGGTCGCCTGTCGGGGCGGCCGCGCCCTTAGTACTTTCTCCATATGACTGCCTCGCACGTGGTTTTCGCGATCGTCCTCGCCGTTGCCCTGGGCTTCTTCAGCTTCAACGTCCAGCGCCTCATTGGCTACCTCCGCATCGGCCGCCTCGATGACTCGCGCTGGGACCAGATCCCGGCGCGGCTCTGGAACCTGATACGCATCGGGATATTCCAAGAGAAAATCTTTCGCGATTCGGTCGCCGGGCCGATGCACGCCGCGATTTTCTGGGGCTTCTGTATTCTCTCGGCCGGCACTGTAGAGGCAATCGTTGAAGGGGTTGTCCCAGGCTTCAGTTTCTCCTGGCTCCTCATCAAGCCCGCCTACCTGTTCTTCACGCTCAATCAGGACGTGTGGGGCGCGTTGGTGCTTGGCGCGGTGGCCTTCGCGCTCTTCCGCCGACTCACCAAGCGCGTGAAGCGTCTGCTGGGCGCCGAAACGCATCCCAACGATCCACTCCTGATTCTTTCGTGGATCGGTTCGTTGATGGTCACGATGTTTCTCGCCGGTGCGTTTCTGTACTTGGGCCACGCCGACGAGCCGGTGGTGCGGCCGATCACCTTTGCCGTGTCGCGCGCGTTGACGTGGGTCCCTGCCTCCACGGCGGTGGTGCTCGCGGATTTCTTCTGGTGGGCACACGTACTACTCGTGCTCGGTTTCTTGAACTATCTGCCGTTCTCCAAGCACCTGCATGTCGTGGCATCGCTCCCCAACGTGTACCTCTCGAATACGAGCGGGCCGGGGCCAGTCGGCGTCATGACGATGATGGACCTCGAGGGCGACGTCGAGGTCTTTGGCGCCAAAGATGTGAACGACTTGAGTTGGAAGAGCCTGATGGACGGCTTTGCCTGCACCGAGTGCGGGCGTTGCACGAGCGTCTGCCCAGCCAACTTGACGGGCAAGAAGCTGAGTCCGCGCAAAATCATGATCAATGTGCGCGAACGGCTCGAAGCGAAAGCGCCCTACCTCACCGGCGACACCGCATTTGAGAAGGGCGATCGCGAATCCGTGTTCGCCAAGTCGCTGCTCGACGACTACATCACCGAAGAAGAGATCTGGAGCTGCACCACCTGCCGCGCCTGCGTGCAGGAATGCCCGGTGTCGCTCGATCAGCTCTCCGTGATCCTCGAACTGCGCCGCAATCTCGTGCTCGGCGAATCGCGTTTCCCCGAAGAAGTGATGCCGGCTTTTGAGTCCATGGAACAGCGTGGCTCGCCGTGGGCTTTCGATCCGGGCGATCGCGGCAAGTGGGCCGACGGGATGAACATTCCCACGATGGCCGAACTCGCCGAACGTGGCGAACGGCCGGAAGTGCTCTATTGGGTGGGATGCGCGGGGTCGTTTGACGATCGCGCCAAGAAAACCACGGTCGCCTTTGCCAAGATTCTCCAAGCGGCCAATGTCAACTTTGCGATTCTCGGGCAAGAAGAGAAATGCAACGGTGATCCGGCGCGTCGCATGGGCAATGAGTATCTCTACCAGATGCTCGCCAAGGACAATGTCGAAACGCTGGCCAAGTACGGCGTCAAGACGGTCGTCACGGCCTGCCCGCACTGCTTCCATCAACTCGGCAACGAGTATCCGCAGTTTGGCGGCAACTACGACGTGGTGCACCACTCCACGTACATCGCCGCGTTGCTCGAGGCGGACCGCATTCCGTTGCGCGAAGAGCTGCACGAGCCGTTCAGCTCATTCACGTACCACGACTCCTGCTACCTCGGACGCTACAACGGCGTGTACGACGCGCCGCGCGAGATCCTCAAGCGGGCGCTTCCCGTGGTGAACCTTGTGGAGATGCCACGCTCCAAGGATAAAGGCCTGTGCTGCGGCGCCGGTGGCGGGCGGATGTGGATGGAAGAAAATGTCGGCAAGCGCATCAACGCTGAGCGTGCGGAAGAAGCGCTGGCCACGGGCGCGCAGGCGATTGCCGTGGCCTGCCCGTTCTGCATGACGATGATGAACGACAGCGTGAGTGCCCGAAACGAAAACGTGGCCGTGTACGACGTGGCCGAAGTCGTCGCGCAGCGACTCGCCACCTGAAGTCCCTTCGCTTCGGTCGGTGCGCGGAACCGCACCGACCGAGGCGGGTAGTTCTCGTTATGCGCGCTTCATCGTTCCGTCTCGCGGCACTGCTGGCGGTTGTCGCCGGCCTCTCCTGCCGATCGGCATTCCCGCCGTTCGGCGGCCCGCAGGGCACCGTGCCGCAGGCGCGGCCTGGGATGCCCGAGCAGCAACGGGATTCCAGCTATAGCGTGCTCGAATCGCGTCGCGTCGCTGATAAGCGATCGCCCGATGTCTTGCTCGACACGTACCATTGGTGGTGCAGCGTTCCGCAAACCACCTGGAATCAGGCGCGTGTTGGCGATTCTGTGCGCTGCCTCTGGCATCCGCCGCGCATCTAGTGCACGCGCGGCGCGTGGGCGCCTACGGTGACCTTGGCGGGGTGCGCGACGCGGTGCCTTCGTCCGCCTCCAGTTGACCGCGTAGCGATGCGAGCGCGAACTGGCGCTCCGCCTCTGACATCCGTGCGAGCTGTGCGCTCGTGACGAGCCCGCGTTCCAGTGCACGCTTGACGAGCGATGGCGGCACCGGAGTAAACGTCAGAGGCGTCGGCGACCGCTTGGCGGAGCCAAGGCCCATCGACTGGCGGAGGCGGCGTCCCACGAGCACCACGCTCACCGCTGCCACGGCGACCACGCCAACCGCAGCGCCAATCAATCGTGCCGATGCTCCGTCGGGGATCGTGCTCACAGGCGCGTGACCTCGTGAATATTGATCGTCTGTCGCGCGGGCGGTTCCGCCCACGGAACAGTCGCAAAGAGCCGCGTTGCCAGCCCGCGCGCCTTGCACGCCGCGAGGAAGTCCGGCACGGCGACGCGCCCAGGGTCTCCAATGAGTGCGCGCCCTCCTGGGGCGAGTGACCAATCGATGGCCGACGCCACCAGTTCGGCGTATTCCTTTTCGTACAAGACGTCTGACGCGAGCACGAGGTCAAATCGCCCAAGGTCGCTCGGGAATTCACGCCAGTCCACCATACGCGTGGCCGGCGCGTGGCCGGTGTTGCGCAACGCATTGCGGCGGGTGAACAGGAGCGCGTCGTCGTAATAGTCAGTGGCCATTACGTCAAACCCCGCTCGCATGGCGCCAACCGTGACGAGGCCGAGTCCGCAGCCGAGTTCGAGCGCGCGTTGCCCACTGCCGGCGAGAGTGGCCACGATGCTCGCGAGCGCCGTACATGACGGCCACACGTCCGCCCAATACGGGAGGCGCTCATCCTTGAGAAAATCCGCTTCGAGAATCAGGTCATCCACACTACGCGGACGCTCTAACGTTACGACCGCATCTCCCACCATGAGATCCGACTCGGCGAGCACAAATCGCCGGTCGAGCGCGGCGAGTTCCTTCGGGAGGTTAGAGCGCAAACTGCTCCAGAAGTTCGGCGTCGCCGTCGAGCAGCAGCGCGTTCAGTGTAGCGCCGGCCGGCGCCCCGGCCATCCCTGCCGGCACCACAATCAACGCGTTGGCGAGCGACATGCTGGTGAGAATCCCAGAACTCTGCGGCCCCGTGAGCCGCGCGTGGCGCACGCCGTGCTCGGTGCGCACGGTGCCGCGGAGAAAATGTGTGAGTTCTGCTGTGGTGTGAACCGCTTCATCCATCACCACCGGCACGGGTTGCCGGAATAGTCGTTGGTGGCCACGCATACGCCGAATGGCGGGGCGCGCGAAGAGCTCGAAGGTTACCATGGTCGAGACGGGATTCCCTGGCAGTCCGAGCCACGGCATACCGCCGAGCATTCCGAACGCCACCGGCGCGCCGGGACGCATGCGAACGCGCCAGAACTTCATCTCCGCGCCGAGCGACTCGAGCACCTCACGCACAAAGTCGTGCTCGCCGACCGAAACGCCGGCGGACGTAATAAGCAGATCACAGTCGTTGGCGAGAGCGAGATGCTCGCGGAGCGATTCCGGTGTGTCGCGGGCAATGCCGAGCTCCACCGGTACACCGCCAGCCGCGCGGACGAGCGCTTGCAGCGTGATGCTGTTCGACGAGACAATCCGCTTGCCCGCGAGCACTTCATCAAAGCGCTCCAACGACACGAGTTCGTCGCCGGACGACAGAATGGCCACCCGCGGCGCGCGGTACACCCGCACCATGGCCGCGCCCACCGAGGCCAGCACGCCAAGCTGCGCCGCCCCGAGTGTTGTGCCAACGGGAATGACGAGCTGGCCCGCATGAATGTCTTCGCCGCGTGGCCGGATGTTTTTCCCGGCATCCCGGTCGCGGCGGATCTCCACGCGTTCCACGCCACCGTCAGTGTCTTCGACGCGCACGACGGTATCCGCGCCGTCGGGCACCGGCGCACCAGTCATAATGCGAATCGCGTATCCGCGCGGCAGCGCCTGCGATGCGGCACCGCCCGCGCGCACCGTCTCAAGAACAGAAAGGGCAATGGGGAGCGTCGCCAAGTCAGCGGCGTGCACGGCGTAGCCGTCCATCGCCGAGTTGTTCCACGGCGGAAGCGTAATGGGCGATACAATGTCTTCCGCCAGTACGCGCCCCTGCGCGTCTGCCAGCGAAATGGACTCGGCGGCCAACGTCCGGACATCGCTGAGTACGCGCGTGACCGCGTCGGAAATACTGAGCAGCGTGTCGATGGTCACGGTGGGAGTCAGCGGTTGGTGCGTGGATACGGCAGCGTCGCGAGCCGTACCAAGAGGGCGTCCTGTACTCGCTCGACGTCGCGGTTGCTCACGGAAAAATTATTGCAGAGCAAGCTAAAGAGGAGCACGCGTCCGTCGGCGGTGGTCACGTAGCCCGAGAGTGACCGCGCTTTGTCCACGGTGCCGGTCTTGGCATGCACGTTACGCTCGGCGGCCGTGCCGCGCATGCGACTTTCAATAGTGCCGTCCACTCCGGCAATAGGGAGCCCGTTGTAGAACACCGCAAAATCGCGATGTTGCCGCATCACGTCGAGCACGCGCACAATGGTTTCTGGCGTCACATAGTCGTGGCGCGAGAGGCCGCTACCGTCGCGAATTGCATAGCCAGTGGAGCCGATTCCCCATGCCGCCATCTGCCGCTCGAGCACGCGGCGTGCGCTGTCGGCGGTGCCGACGCCTGTTTTCTCGAGCGCGACGGTCTTGAAGAGAATCTCGGCAATCTGGTTTTGCGACGGCTTGAGCATCCGCGCGAGCACGGCGCCGAGCGTGTCGGACTGCAAGGCAAAGACGGTCTGTAAGCCCGCCGCCGGCACGGGGACGGCCGCATCAACGGCACCCGTGCTGATGCCACGTTCGGCGAGCGCGTCCCGGAGCGCGGTGAGGAAGAACAGCGAAGGGTCTTTGATCACCACTTCGGTGACGGTTGAGTCGCCGTTTGCGCGTCGCGTGACGTGCCGTTCGAAGCCTTCATTCACGAACAACTCGTCCACACCGGCGCCGTACGACTCCGTAGCGTCGGCCATTTGCCAGCCGAAGCCGAATATGTCGTCGGGAAAGGCGTCGTCGCCGCGCCGAATGGCGCCGCTAATGCGCCGCACACCATGGGCGGAGAGCGAGTCGGCCATCGCACGGAACGCCGAACGCCAGTCGCCGCGCATCGCGTCACTGAATGTGGGATCTCCGCGCCCGATGACGACGAGGTCCCCGTCGAGCGTGCCGTCGCGCACTGGCCCCGTGCCAGCAAACTGCGTGACAAACCGAAAGTGGGGCCCCAACTGCGCGAGGGCCGTGGCACCGGTAAGAATCTTTTGATTCGACGCCGGCATAAAGAGCTTGCCCGCGTTGCGCGAATAGAGCGTGTCGCCCGTGAGCGGGTCCACAATCAGGACGCCCCAGTGCGCATTGGAAAACGACGGCTGCAACACGAGTGAATCGGCAAAGCCGCGGAACGACGCGCGCGTGTTGATCGGCGCGGCGCGCGTCTGCACGGATGACTGGCACGCGGCGAGCGTCAGCGCCGCGACGAGTGACACCGAAACACGAGCGGTCACAGGAGGGTCTCCGCGCGCAGAAGGTCGTCGGGGGTATTCACGTTGAAAAAGATCGTCTGTGGATCGCCGTACGGCGACGGGTCGAGCTTATGTAGACGGACCGCGCCTTGCCATCCACCGGCGTGGAGCCGCTGATCCTCGAGCGCGGTCTCCACCGCCGGGAGGCAACTCGGGGCATACCACGCACAGAGCGGCTCAAAGCCGAACCGCGCGTCGCTCGTTGGAACCGCCGCGTCTACCGCCTCGCGCTCACCCGCCTCTCGAAGCGCGCGGAGGAGGGCGCTCGACACGAATGGTGTGTCCCACGCCACTACGAGCAGAGCTGTGCCAGCTGCCGTCAGCGCCGCGTGCAGGCCAGAGAGCGCGCCGTAACCCGGGCGAATGTCCGCAACAACGCGAACGCCGGGCAGCCACGCCGCCGCATCGGGATCATTCGCCACAATGAGAAGGTCGTCGGCGGCAGTCGCCAGCGCCTCGGCGACACGATCCACAATCCGCCGCCCACCGACACGCTCTAGCCCTTTGGGCCGTTCCGCCATGCGTGAGGCACGGCCACCGGCGAGCACCACTCCGGTGCACCGCCGCGCGCTCACGTGTGGTGCCAGGTGGCCCAGAGCGTGGGGCTTTCCGCAACGCATACGGTGGTCACGACCGCGCAGTCGCCGATCCCCAACTGGACGCGTTCCGCAATCACGCGCGCGAGATTCTCGCACGTTGGGATGTCGAGCCCTTCGGCGAACTCGGCGACGTCTGTGTTGAGATTGCGATGGTCAAATCGTTCCGTCACTTCACGCGCGAGCACGGCGTCGAACACCCCGAGATCAAAGATCATCCCGGTCTTCGACTCAATGGGCCCAGCAATAGTGACGTCGCACGTGTAGCTGTGCCCGTGGTATTCCGGACGTGCACACTTGCCGAACACGCGCTCGTTGGTCGCGTCATCCCACTCGGGACGCCGGTACCGATGTGCAGCCGCAAACTGCACGCGACGCGTGAGCGACGTGGTGGGCATCAGCGCACGCCGTTTAGCGGAAGATGCCCATCGTATAGCTCACCGAGAGCGACCGGTTGGTCGTATACGGCGAGAGCGTGCCCGTGGGATAGATCGAAATCGGGTCGGCATCCGTAGAGCGATAGTTCTCCGGATACTTGACCTGCCAGTAGTAGTACGAGAGGTCGGCGCGGAGCTGTGAATTCTTGCCCGTCACCCAACGCACACCCAGCCCCCAGCTCGCACTGAGCGCGGGCTTGGTGTTGTAGCCCGACACGTCTGCTTTGCTGTCGCCGGGAGCGAAGATCATGCCGACGCCTAAGTTGAGCAGCGGCTGGATTCCTTTCCAGCTCCTCTCGCCCGTGGCGGAAATCGACAGCCCCACATCGAGGTCGGTCAACACACCGCTTTTCTTTCCGGTGAGACGCGACGCCGGCTTCTTGGTGTAATCGAGCACGTTGCGGTCGAAGCTCGCTGCCAGCAAACGCGACGTCAGGTACACCGGTCCGCCGAGGTACAGGTCGTAGCGAAGCCCGACGGTCGGCGCGGTGCCGGACGGCCCGACGTGCACGGGATCCTTGCCAAAGGTGATGAGGCCCGCGGTGATGCCAAAGCGCTGCCCGTCCTCAAGGTCGAGATACGGACTCTTGTTTGGCAGCGAGCCAACCTGCGCGGCCAACGGAGCGGCGGCGCAAGCAAGGAGCACACAAGCAGAGCGAAGGCGAGAGAACATCAGGAGGTAGCTCCGGTGAGGCGCAGGTCGCGCCCGGTCATTTCCGCGGGTTGCTCGACACCGAGCATTCCGAGAACGGTAGGTCCGACATCGCACAGCGCGCCGCCCGAGCGAAGCATGGCGGGAGCGCCGTCGTCAATCAACAGAAAGGGCACAGGGTTGGTGGTGTGAGCGGTGTGCGGTCCGCCGCTCACGGGGTCGATCATCATTTCACAGTTGCCGTGGTCCGCGGTAATCAACAACCGCGCGCCGGCGCGCTCCGCGCTCGCAATGATGCGCGCGAGGCATTGGTCCACCACCTCACAGGCACGAATGGTCGCGGCGAGATTGCCGCTATGCCCCACCATGTCGCCGTTGGCATAGTTCACGAGCGTAAAGTTATGCGACTTGGCTTCGATCGCCGCGGTGAGCACGTCGGTAATACCCGGGGCGCTCATTTCTGGCATCAAATCGTACGTGGCCACCTGTTGGCTCGGTACCAAGCGGCGCTCTTCGCCCTTGTAGGGCGTTTCGCCGCCGCCGTTGAAGAAATAGGTGACGTGCGGGTACTTCTCTGTCTCCGCCGTGCGTAGCGTCGTCATGCCCACGTCGCAGAGCACCTCAGCCACGATACGCGCCATCGAGAACGGCGCAAAAGCCACGGGGAAGGGGAGCGTGGCGTCGTACTGCGTCATGGTGGCTACGTGCAGGCGTGGGCGCGGGCTCACGTCAAAACCGTTGAAGCCATCCACCGCGAGCGCGCTGACAATCTGGCGCATGCGATCCGAGCGAAAGTTCCAGCAGATTACCGCGTCGCCATCGCGCATCGGCGCCACCGGGGCGCCGTCACGGGTAACAACCGCCGGCAGCAGAAACTCGTCGGTCTCGCCGCGGGCGTAGGCATCGCGCACGAACTGCACGGCGTCGGTGCACGAGGGGCCCGTGCCGTCCACCGCCGCGCGATAGCAGAGTTCAATGCGCGGCCAGCGCTTGTCGCGATCCATGCCGTAGTAGCGGCCACCGATACTGGCAATCGTGGCGCGCCCAGCGGTCGCTGCCGCCAGCTGCTCGAGGTAGCCGAGCGCCGATTTTGGCAGGGTGTCGCGCCCATCGAGGAGCGCGTGAATGGCAATGCGCGGCACCTTCTGCTGCTCGGCCAACGTCACCAGCGCGAGCACGTGGTCCTGATGCGCGTGCACGCCGCCGTCCCCAATCAGGCCAATGAGGTGGAGCGTTCCGTCGTTGGCCTTGGCGTGCGCACAGGCGGCTCGGAAGGCGTCGTTGCGGAAGAAATCACCCACTCGAATAGACTGGCCAATCCGCACCAAATCCTGCATCACCACGCGGCCGGCACCGAGGTTGAGGTGCCCCACCTCGCTATTGCCCATCTGACCGGCCGGGAGCCCCACGGCGAGCCCGGACGCGTCGAGCAGCGTGCGCGGCGCGCGAGCCACCAGGCGATCCCACGTGGGGAGGTTGGCGAGCGCGATCGCGTTGCCGTCGCGCTCGGGCCGGTACCCCCAGCCGTCGAGCACGACGAGCACTACAGGACTGCTCGCATCGTGCCGAAGCGCCATCGTAGCCCGCCGGAGTGCAGAAGAGTAAGTTTCGGGAGCGCGCCAGCCGTCCGCGCACATGCCGTTTGTGCGCCGGGGCGCAACCTCTGGAATCTAGCCCCCGTCCCGCGACCCTACCAGCGATGCGCCCCTTCTGTTCCCTGTACGCACTCGCCGTTGCCGCCACGCTCTTTGGGCCCGGCAGCGCCCAAGCTCAACGCAAGCCGGTCAAGAAGCCGGAACCGCCCGTTGTGGCCGACACGCAGCCAACACCGAGTGCCGCGACGGCCGTGGCGCCAGGCGCGCTGCGCGTGACCAAGGGCGCCGTCATGCAGCCGGTGCCGGGCAGCGGGACCGCGGCCGTGATCTCCCCCGGCGTGATTGTCGAGCCGCTCGCCCGCGACCGCGGCTGGGTCAAGGTGCGCATGGAAGGGTGGATCAGCGAAAAAGATCTCGCCCCCGCCGACAGCTCGTATCGTGCGTCACTCTCCGCCGCCGATTTGCGTGCCGACCCAGAGGGCACCAAGGGGAAGATTGTGCGCTGGGAAGTGCAACTGCTCTCGCTGCAGTACGCCGATCCCCTGCGCCGCGACCTCGCACGCGAGGAGCCGTACCTGCTCGCACGCGGTCCGGGTGAGGAGAACGCCCTGCTGTACCTCGCCATTCCGCCCTCGATGCTCAAGGACATCAAGAGCCTCCCGCCGCTCACCAACCTGCTGATCACTGCGCGCGTGCGCGTGGGTCGCAGCGATCCGGGCGGCATGCCGATCCTTGACCTGCGCTCGTTCGCCAAACGCTAGCGTGTCGCGCTTCCGCTCACTTGCGCAGGCGTATCCGCGGACCGTGCGGCTGTTGTGGGGCGCGGCGCTGCTCGTGGGCGTGGCCGATGTCGTGCTCCTTGAGCAGCGACGCCGCTTAGCGGCCGAAAGCGCCGAGTGGCGCGGACGAATGAACGCCACCGCGCGCGAGCGGGTGGACGCCGCCCTCGCGCTTGAGGCCAATCGCGAGCAGGTAGTCATAGAGATGGCGCGCCGTGGCGCCCGTGATGACGAGCGCCTGCATCTTGCCGTGTCGATTGACAGCGCGCGCTTGCATCTCGCGCAACAAGGTGCGGTGCTGCGCACCTCGACTATCGAGATCGGACGCGACGCTTGGTTGCGCACCGGCCCGCGCGACTCCCTGCACATTGTGGCCCCGCGTGGCACCCGCACGATCGAACGCGTCATCGGCGACACCGCCTTTGCCATCAACGGCGGCACGCTCGTGTATGCGCGCGGACCCAACGACACGGGCCCCGTCCTCACCGGCAGCGTGCGACTTGAGGCCGCGGAGTTCAAAGTGCTCGTGCCGAATCTGCGCGTCGGGCAGCGCGTGTATTTCTACTAATGACGCACCCCGCCTCGCCGCCCACCGAACCCACCGAATCGCGGACGCCGGCACCGTCCGGCATTCGCGCGTTCTTTGCCGTCGGCGGTTTGGCCGCGTGGATGACCGTCGCTGGCATTCCCGCGCTGATCGCCGCCTCAGCGTGGCTCGCCGTTGATGTCGAGCATGCACGATTCCGCCGCGACATCACACGCACGGGCTACGACGACAACCTCGCGATGCTCGATTCCACCCGCCGCGCCGCAGCCGAAGTCGGCGAAACACTTGCCGAAGCAAAGCTCGCGAGCACGGCCGACATCGCGGCGGGAAAGGCGCCTTACGTCGTGGTCAGCATTGCCGACAACCGCCTCTGGCTCAAGCTCGGCAACGCCGTGCTCTATACCACGCGCGTTGCCACCGGTACGGGGAAAAACCTCGAACAGACGAACGGCGGCCGCACCTGGAAATTCGAAACGCCGCGCGGCCGGCTTTTCGTAGAACGCAAAGATGTCGATCCGGCGTGGGTGCCGCCCGACTGGCATTACGTCGAGGTTGCGGGAAAAAAACAACTCACGCCGTTTCATCTGCAGAAAGGCAAGCCGCTCCCCGTGGGTGGTGGCGCCGTCCTGACGGTGATCGGCAACGATGTGGTCACCCAGTTGAGCGACGGGCGCGTGCAACCGTTTGAGGTGCGCGAAGGACACGAGATTCGCGTTGGCAAACTGCTCATCATTCCGCCGTACGGCACCAATCAACGTCAGTACTTCGGCACACTGGGCTCCAATCGCCTGTACCTCGGCGATGGCTACGGCCTCCACGGCACGGATGTGCCGTCCTCCATCGGGCGCGCCGCGAGTCACGGCTGCGTGCGCTTGCGCAACGAAGACGCCGAGTTGCTCTATCGCGTGGTGCCGCTCGGCACACCCGTCTACATCTACTGACGGCGCGCGTCGTGGCGCTGCGGCCATAACGCCGCGCACGGCCCCTTTGCCTTCTGAGCGGGGTATCATTCGGGATGCACGAACTCGACCCGCAGCGGCGCGACCGATGGTCACCAGCTCTCATAGTCGTGGTGGCGGTTGTTGCGGTACTCGTCATTGCCGTGATCGTCACGCATCCGCCCGATATGCTCTTCGGCTCAGCGCTGCGGAACGTCGATGGCGACACACGCGCCGTCGCTCCGCTCTCCACCGCCTTTGGCGCGAGCGGGGAGGTACGCCTACAACTGCGACTGCCCGGCGAGCAGTTCGAGTTTCCCATTGATCTGCGCCCAGGGCACGACTCCCTGCAGTATCGCTGGGTGCGCGCGAGCGATTCCGCCGCGATGACGCCCGTCGGACAGATGGGCTCGGGGAGCACCGTGCGCTCTCCCGATCGCCCGGGGTTTTACGAACTCGAGGTGCTCGACCCAGCCGGCCGGTCGATTGTTGATTCCCTCGTCGTCGGTGTGTTGCTCCCCTTCTCGGCCAAGAGCGGGAGCATCGTCAACGGGTATCGCATTGGTACCTACAAGTGGGAGCGCGAACACGGCGACGCGACGCCGCCGCCGCCGGGGTTTGTGGAAGTCACCGCGGAGAACGCCGAGCTGCCGATCTCCGCGCATTTTCGCATTGGCGATTTCATCACGCACGACGGCCAATCCACCTGGCCGCGGTATGTGGCGCTCAACACCAAGATTCTCGATAAAGTCGAGTTGGTGCTGCGCTACTTGGGGTCGCGCGACCACGACATGAGCGTCAACGTCAACTCCGGCTATCGCACCCCGCTGCACAATCAGCGGGTGCCGCGCGCCGCGAGCGACAGCCGGCACCAGTACGGCGACGCCGCCGACCTCGCCGTGGATGTGGATCAGGACGGCCGGGTGACGTACCTGGATGTCCTCGCCGTCTCCCGCGCCGTGGAGTGGGTCGAGCGCGACCATCCCGAGCTGGCCGGTGGGCTGGGGATGTACGGTAACCGCGGGCGGGTTCCGTACGTACATATAGACGTACGCGGCCAGACCAAACGCTGGCGCGACTGAGTTCTTCTCTGGGGCCCCCATGCACGACACGCTCAAAGACCGCATCCAACGCCGCCTCGACACGCTCTCCGATGAGCGCGCGTACCAGATTCTCGACTACATCGAGTTTCTCGAGTCCAAGTACGCCGAGCATCGACCGGCCCCCGCGAGCGTCTTCCAGCGCTTCGCGGAGGGGGTCGAAGACACCATGCGAGCCGGGAAGCTCTCGGCGAGCACCGTCGCGGAGACGATGGGGTTCCTGAACAAGGCGATGGGAGTCCTCAATGGCGTGGCAGCGGCCGGCAAATCGGTGGCCGGTGACGTGATTTCCGCCGCCAAGGTCGAAAAAAAGGACTAAGCCAGCGCCCGGCGGCCAACCCAGCCTCCGGCGGGGAGGATTCGGAGGGCAGTTGGGGCTCCCGCGAAGGCCTCGGACTGTGTATTTTTCGCTATGGAACCCTCGACTCGCTCACGAACCAATCCAAGCCCCGCCTCGGCTCCTGCCGCGCGCGGGGTTTCGCGCATTCGGGAAGGCGCCGGCCTCACGTTCGACGACGTGCTGCTCAGCCCCCGACACTCCCTCGTCCTCCCCAAGGACGTCGCCACCGTCTCGCGCTTTTCGCGCGGCATCACACTGAATGTTCCGCTCGTCTCGGCGGCCATGGACACCGTCACCGAAAGCGAGATGGCAATTGCCATGGCGCGCGCCGGCGGCATTGGCGTGCTGCACAAGAACATGTCCATCGATCGGCAGGCCGCCGAAGTGGACCGTGTGAAGCGCTCCGAAAGCGGGATGATTCTCAAGCCATACACGCTTCCTGAAAGCGCTACGCTCCGTGAGGCGAGCTCGCTGATGGCGAAGTTCCGCATCAGCGGCGTCCCCGTGGTGAATGCCGGCGATCGGTTGGTCGGCATCATCACCAATCGCGACCTGCAGTTCGAGCGCACGCTCGACCAGCCGCTGTCGGCGGCGATGACCCGCGAGGGGCTCATTACGGCGCCGCAGGGCACCACGCTCGACGAAGCCGAGCGGATTATGGGCAAGCACCGCATTGAGAAGCTCCCCGTCGTGGACGCTGACGGGCGCCTCGTGGGGCTGATTACGGTAAAGGACATCATGAAGCGCCGGCAGTACCCGATTGCCGCCAAGGACAAGCACGGCCGCCTCCTGGTGGCCGCCGCGATTGGCGCGGCGGGCAACTACCTCGACCGCGCCCGGGCACTCGTGGACGCTGGCGTGGATGCTTTGATCATCGACACGGCGCACGGCCACAGTCAGGGCGTGCTCGACGCCACGTCCGTGGTGCGCGACGCGTTCCCCAGCGTGCAGTTGCTGGTGGGCAACGTCGCCACCCGTGAGGCTACCGTGGCGCTCGTGGAGCGCGGCGTGGACGCGGTGAAGGTCGGGGTCGGCCCCGGCTCCATTTGCACGACGCGCGTCGTGACCGGCGTCGGCGTGCCGCAACTCACGGCGGTGATGGACGCGGTCGAAGGCGCTGGCGATGTGCCCGTGATTGCCGATGGCGGCATCAAGTACTCCGGCGACATCGTCAAGGCGATAGCCGGGGGCGCCCACACGGTGATGATGGGCTCGATGCTCGCGGGCACCGAGGAAAGTCCGGGCGAATCGCTCCTACTCGAGGGACGCCGCTTCAAGATGATCCGCGGCATGGGTTCGCTCAGTGCCATGCAGGACGGCAGCGCCGATCGCTATTTCCAAGACGGCGAGATGAGCAATCGCAAATTTGTCCCGGAGGGAATTGAGGGGCGCGTGCCGTACAAGGGACCGGTATCGGACGTGCTCTTTCAGATGGTGGGCGGTTTGCGCAGTGGCATGGGCTATGTGGGGTGCGCCGACATCGAGTCGCTTCGTACGGAAGCGCTCTTTGTGCGCATCACCGCGGCCGGGCTACGCGAGTCGCACCCGCACGACGTGACCATCACGCGCGAGGCACCGAACTACTCGGTGTAACCCGCCTGCACGGCGACTGAAAAGCGGGCGCCGCCAACTTGCGGCGTCCGCTGCGTTTCAGCGCTTCTCGGTCCCACGACGTATTCGGCATGGTGTCCACCCCCCAAGGCCGGCGTGCCGGAAGTCATTGACAGCGCCCCTTACAACACCGCAGTTTTTTCGAATCACAGGTACCACACGGCGGGTCCAGGCAGCTGGGCGAGTCCCGCCGCTCTCAATTTGGAGAATCCGCAATGTCGTTGTGGACCAAGAAGCCGCTGGGCGTTCTGATGGCCGAAGCCGGTGAGGAAGGGGAGCACACGCTCAAGCGCAGTCTGACCGCGCTCAACCTTACCCTGCTCGGAAGCGGTGCCATTATTGGCGCCGGTATTTTCGTTCTCACGGGACAGGCGGCGGCGCAGTATGCCGGCCCGGCCATTGTCCTCTCCTTCGTCATCGCTGGCTTCGGCTGCCTCTTTGCGGGGCTCTGCTACGCCGAGTTTGCGTCGATGATCCCGATTGCCGGCTCCGCGTACACGTACGGTTACGCGACGCTCGGCGAACTACTCGCTTGGATCATTGGCTGGGATCTTATCCTCGAGTATCTGTTCGCGGCGTCCACGGTCAGCGTGGGCTGGAGCGGCTACTTCGTGGAACTGATGAAGGAAATCGGCTTCGCGATTCCGGAGAAGTTTGCCGGCGCCCCGCTCAAGTGGGTGGAGGCCAAGGGCGCTTTTGAGTGGACCACGTCCGTGATCAACCTGCCCGCGATGCTCTTGATTGCGGCGCTGACCATGCTCCTCGTGGTCGGCATTCGTGAGTCGGCGCGCTTCAACAACGTCGCCGTGTTTATCAAGATGACGATCGTACTGCTCGTGATCGGCTTCGGGTTTATGTACGTGGACACGGCCAACTGGCATCCGTTCATTCCCGAAAACACGGGCCAGTTCGGCCACTACGGCTTCAGCGGCATCGTCCGCGGTTCGGCGGTGGTGTTCTTTGCCTACATCGGCTTTGACGCGGTGAGTACCGCCGCGCAGGAAGCCAAGAATCCACAGCGCGATCTGCCAATCGGCATTTTGGCATCGCTCGCCATTTGCACCGTGCTGTACATCCTGATGGCGCTCGTCATGACCGGCCTCGTGCCCTTCATGAAGCTCGACGTCCCGCACCCGGTGTTCGTCGCCATCGACGCGGCTGGCCCGGCGCTCAAGTGGCTGACGTACTTCATCAACATCGGCGCCATCGCCGGCCTCTCGTCGGTCGTGCTCGTGATGCTCATGGGTCAGCCGCGCATCTTCTTTGCGATGGCGCGCGACGGCCTGCTTCCGGCGGTGTTCGGCAAAGTGCATCCGAAGTATCAGACGCCGTGGCTCGCCACGATCATCACCGGCGGCTTCGCGATGATCTTTGGCGGCCTGTTCCCCATCGACATTCTGGGCGAACTGGTCTCCATCGGCACCCTGCTCGCGTTCATCATTGTCTGCGCCGGCGTGCTCGTGTTGCGCTATCGCCAGCCGGACCTCCACCGTCCGTTCAAGACGCCGTTCGTGCCGTTTGTGCCGATTGCCGGTATCGCGGTCTGCGGCTTCATGATGTCGTTCTTGCCAGGCACCACCTGGCTCCGTTTGATCATCTGGATGGCGATCGGTCTGGCTATCTACTTCTTCTACGGGCGCCATCACTCCAAGCTGGGGCTCGCCGAGGCGAAGTAAGCGGCACAAAGCGAGCAATGGCAGTATCTTTCAGTGGCGCCCGGGACTCCGGGCGCCACTGGTCGTTTAGGCGACCTGCACACCGATGGAACCGATGACGAATCCCGCCGCCCACGACCCAATCCTCGTGCCCGAGCACCGGCGCGCCGATATTTTGAAGCTCGCTGCACAGCTCGCCCCCGGCCAACGGGTGGCATTGAGCACGCATCTCAACTCCGACGGCGACGGCTGCGGCTCCGAAGTGGCGCTCGCCCTGCTCCTCGGTCAGATGGGGATTGCCGCGCACATTGTGAATCCCACGCCCTGGCCGGCGATGTTTACGTACCTGCTCGGCGACGGCGTTGTCGATCGCTCTCCGGATGGCGCGGCCGCGCTCAAGGGCATCGATCGCCTGATCGTGCTCGACATCAGCGACGTCAAACGCTTGGGCTCGCTCGCCGATGCCGTGCGCGCGCTCGCCGTGCCGCCGCTCGTGATCGACCATCATCTGCCCGGCGAGGAACCGCCCGGAACGATTCACGTCTCCGACACCGCCGCCTGCGCCACCGGTGAACTCGTCTTTGACTTTGCCGCCACGATGGGGCTGCAAATCACGCCAGCCATCGCAACGGCGCTGTATACCGCCATCCTCACCGATACCGGCGGCTTTCGCTTCAGCAATACCTCGCCGCGCTGTCACGCGATTGCGTCGCGCCTCCTCGCTGCCGGGGTGGACCCCGAGGCGATGTACAAGCGCATCTACGCCTCGGTGCCCCGCGGACGCCTGCACTTGCTCCGCGACGCGCTCGCCACTCTCGAGGTAGACGAAGCGCACGGAATAGCGTGGGTGTCCATTGCCGCCGGCGCGCTTGAGGCGCACGGGGTGTCGAGTGAAGATCTCGACGGCATTGCCGAATATCCCCGCTCGATTGCCGGCGTCAAACTCGCGCTCCTCTTTCGCGACCTGGGCCACGGCAAGGTGAAGATCTCGTTCCGTTCCGTGCGCGGCGTGGACTGCAACGTGCTCGCCAAACAGTTCGGCGGTGGCGGACACGCGCGGGCGTCTGGCGCCCTCGTATCCGGTTCGCTCGCTGACGTCCACGCGAAGGTCCTCGCGGCCGCGCGGTTGATGACGCACTAACTCTTTCCTCTCGCTCTCTTCAGACCATGTCCGATAGTCTTACCGCGCGTATCGATACCGCGCTTCAGCAGATCGTCAATCCGCGCACCGGTGACAACGTGCTCACGTCTGGGCAGGTGCGCGACATTGCCACCACCACCGATGGCAAAGTGCGGCTCACACTTCTCCTCGCCGCCAACGATGATGCGACCATTGCCCGCGCCGTGCGTCAGGCGGTTGAGCGCGTGGAGGGCGTGGCCGATGTGCGCGTCGATGTCAAAGACGCCGCTGAGTTCGCGGCCGCACGCGCGGCCGCTTCGTCGGCGCCCGCGTCGGGCGGCAAGCGTGCCGCGCTCCCCGTGATGGACGCAGCCCCGCAACCGCCGCGCAACAGCGCGCCCACCCCTGTGCAGTACCCGAACCTCGGCAAAATCATTGCCGTCAGTTCTGGAAAGGGCGGCGTCGGCAAGAGCACCTGCACTGTGAACCTCGCGGTGGCCCTTGCCAAAATGGGGAAGAAGGTCGGCCTCATGGACGCCGACATCTATGGCCCGAACATTCCGCAGATGATGGGTGTCAATTCGCCGCCGCCCGTCGATGGTGAAAAAATCACGCCGCTCGAAGCGCATGGCGTCAAACTCATGTCGCTCGGCTTTTTGATTGAGCGCGATCAGCCCGCCATTTGGCGCGGCCCGATCGTTATGAAAATCATCACGCAGTTCCTGCGCGACGTCGCGTGGGGGAAGCTCGATTACCTGCTCGTGGATATGCCCCCGGGCACCGGCGACGCGCAGCTCTCGCTCGTGCAGGCCGCCGAAGTCGCCGGCGCGGTGATTGTCACCACGCCGCAGGAAGTCTCGGTGGGCGACGCCCTCCGAGGCGCCAAGATGTTCCAGCGCGTGGGAGTGCCCCTCGTCGGCATCATCGAGAACATGAGCTACTTCGAGAGTCCGGAAACGGGCAAGCCGATGGCCATTTTTGGTACCGGCGGCGGCAAGCGGCTCGCCGACGAGCTCGGGGTTCCCCTGCTCGGCGAGGTGCCCTTGTACCCACCGGTTCTCCAGGGTGGGGACAACGGACAGCCGATCGTGGTCGCCGACGCAAATGCGACCGCGGCCCGCAAACTCACCGAAATCGCAGCCAAAATCGCCGCGTTCTAAGCGAAAGTAACCGGGGCGGCGTATACTTTTGGTATGCGCGGACCCTCAATCACCCTCCTCACCGACTTCGGAACCGCCGACGGCTACGTCGCGGAGATGAAGGGCGTCCTCACGTCGCTCGCCCCAGACTCGGCGATCATCGACGCGTCACATGAAGTGTTGCCACAGGATGTGCAGGGCGCGCGGCTCGCGCTCGCTCGCTACTGGCGGCACTTTCCAGTTGGGACGGTCCACGTGGTGGTCGTGGACCCCGGCGTTGGCACGTCACGCGCCGCGCTCGCGGTGGAGAGCGACGGTCGGTATCTCGTCGGCCCCGACAACGGCGTACTATCGCCGGCGCTCGTCTGGCCGGGCGCGCGCGTGGTGAGTCTCGCCATTCCCGCCGACGCGGCGCACACGTTTCACGGTCGCGATGTCTTTGCGCCTGCCGCCGCACGATTGGTGTCCGGCGAAATGCTCGACGCGCTCGGCCCTCGCTTTGCCGACGCGCATATCGAGCGCACGCCGCTCGCGCATCAGCGCGAAGATGGTTCGCTTGAGGGCCGCGTCATCACCATTGACCGATTCGGCAACGCCATCACGAACTTCGTGGCGCGCAACGGCGTGGTCGAAGTAGCCGGTTGGCGGCTTCCGGTGGTGCAGACCTACGCGGAGGTCGAGCCCGGCGAACCGTGCGCCGTTGCGGGGTCGGCAGGGTTATTGGAAATCGCCGTGCGAAACGGGAGTGCCGCTGCCGTGCTGCGATTGTCGCGCGAAACGCCACTGCTCTGGCACCCGGTACGGTAGTTCACACCCGCGCCGCGTGACGTCCGGCGATTAGCTCGCCCGCCGAAGTTTAAAGCCCCCAAGAAACGCCTTGAGTTGCACCCGCACCTTCCGCGGAGCGGCGTCGTAGTCGGCCGAGTACCAGTAGTCGCCGCGTTTGATGAGACCGGAGCTGTGCATATCGCCAAGGAAGGTCTTGGCCTCCACCATCACGCCAACCTCTGGCGCCACGCGCAGGGTAATCTCCCCCATGGCCAGCGAGGCGTTGATCTCCACGTCGTGCGTCAGCGGGCCAGAGAGGTCGAGGTCCAGTGACCCGACGCCGACATTGGCTTTGATGCGTTCGGCACCGGCGTTGGCCGCGTGCATGAGCTTCACGGAGGCCGCGCCAATCTCGATGTTCATGGCATGCATGCGGACGCGATTCGGCGCATCGAATCGCACGGTGATTTCGGCGGCGCCACCTTTGATCGAAAGATCAGAGAGGGCCATTCCGCCAAGCTGAAGTTCGCCCTCAACCGCACCGAGTTCGAGCGCGAGATCCATGGGGACGTTCGGCGCGAGTTGCAGTTTGAGATCGCCGCCGTCGTTGTCATCCAAGTTGACGCGGATGCTGTGGTTGCCCTTCACCCCTACGGTGAGTGAGCGCGCGAGACTGTCATAGCGGCTCACGGCTTCGCCGCGGCTGGCATCGTAGCGCAAACTCATGTTATAGAGCGTGTTCCCTGTGGCGGGACGCAGGTCGAACCGTCCGGCCGAATATTCGACGCGAACAGAAAGCGCCGACGTGTCGTGCACTTGTCGTGCGGCCTCGAGCGTGCGCCACCGCTGTGCTTCAGCGGGGTGTGCCAAGGCAATGACGAGCGCGGACGCGACGAGCAAGCGTTCGTTCACTTGGCCGCCGGGGCATCGTACGAGGATGGGCGTCGCGCCGCTACGACACCGGCGACTGGCGTCGGCGTCTGCCAACTCGCGGCCGCCATTGCTTTGACCGCCGCCGCGGACGGGCGTCGCTGGACACCGCCGCGCGAGAGAATGGCCGCGCCGAGGCCAGCGGTGGCCGCAACGCTCGTGACGGCAATCGCGATGGTCTGTGCCACAAGGTGCACCATCGGCTGCCACGCGAGCGATGCCGCGAGGAACCACGGACTCATCAGTGCCAGCACGCCAACAATCAGTGCGCGCAGTGAGGAGGCACGCCGCTCACGGTCGCCCTCGCTCGTGCGGCTACGAGTGATCGCGGTGCCAATGACGCGCGCCACCGCGAGAAAGCCGAGCGCAAACAACCCGGCCACCAAAATCACATACGCCACGACGGCGAACGGCACGAGGAGAATGCCGAGCAGCGTAAGCACGAGGCCGAGCGAGATGACCACAATCGCCGGCAAAATCGCCACCTCGCCCGCGAGTCCCGTCATGATGGCGCGGCCCACGCCCTGCTCGAGCGCGTCGGTGACAGCGTCGAGATTGGGAGACGCCACCACGAGTATGCCAACGCCGAGGAACACGAGCACGGCGAGCCAAGCGGCGGCGAGTGACAACGCGTGCGAGACGGTTGCCGCGCCGCCGAGTGGCGTCACGTCGGTGCCTGTGGCGTCGAGATTGCCTTCGAGTGAGCGAATCTCGCCGTCCACGCGGCCGCCGTTGAGGCGCACTTTGCCTCCGATGGCCACAGCACGCCCAGTAATCACGCCACCTGGCGCGACGACGATGTCGCCTTTCCAGCTGACGGCATCACCGGCCACCGTGCCACTCACCGTCAGCGTGCCATTGGCGACCGCCACGGTGGAAGCGGCGCGAGTGTTCGCGGCGATCGATCGATCACCGAAGGTGAATTCTTTTGCGTCGGGGAGTGCGGGCGACTCGCCATTGGTGCGTAGCGACTGCAACGACTTGGCGAGCGCAACGCGCTGCGCACTGTCTTGAGCCTGCACCGTCGTACTACAGGCAATCCAAAGCGCGGTCAGCGCAGAGAGCCCGCGGACCGCGCGAATAAAACGTGACGTCATGGCCCTAGTTCCGCGCACGCCGCGAGGCGGTGGCCATGGCGCGGAGGCCTAGGGTGGCACCGCCGGCGGCGGTCACCAAGAGGGCTGCGCCAACCATGACACCGCTCATCCCAGCGCCACGCATGGCGTCAATCGCCGATTGGCCGAAGGCGGCATCGAGGACAGCCGTGGCACCTTGTACCACCGATTGCCGACCGCGATCCGCCGCCAAGTTCACCAGGTAGCGCGCCACATCCGCGCGGAAGGCGAGCCACACGGCGCTCGCCGAGAGCACGGAGGCCACCGTTAGCGCGGAGCCTGCCATCACCACGCGCATGGCGCGCGACTGCGGGACGAGTCGTAGGGCGCTCTCTACGAGCGCCACATGCCACGGTTCGACAATGTGCACCTGCGCCATCACCGAATCGGCAAAGCGAACGGTGGGGGCAAAGTGCGGCAACCGGTCGAGGGCGTCGGTCACCAGGCGCACATCGTCGAGCTTGGCGCGGCATTCCGCGCACTCCTCGACGTGCGCGCGCAACGGCGCGACGCCAAAACCAACCTCGCCGTCGAGCAGCAGGTCGATCTCGTTTGGATGCAGGTGTCGATGTTGCATGAGTTCTCCTGAATCAGACTACGGCAGGGCGAGGGACGCGGTTTCAGCGTGTGTGGAGTGCCACGGGCGTCCGACCATCGGCGCGCGGGCAGTCCTGAACTTTCGGTGTTTATTCGCCATCATTCTCTGAGGTGGTCCAGCGCCTCGCGGAGCTGGTGACGGGCGCGGTGGATGTAGGTCTTCACCGTGCCCAGCGGCAGGTCGAGCGTCGCCGCGATTTCCTCATAGCTCCGCCCTTCCACGTGGCGGAGCATGATGCAGGAGCGGTATTCCGGGCGCAGGGCGGCAATCGCGCGCTCAATAGACGACCCCAGCTCCTTGGACTCCAGCGCCTCGAGTGGGGACTCGTCCTCGGAGCCCACATCAAAGGACGTGGCCTCCATATCGGCCGCCGTCTGGGCGTGCGGGGAGCCGTCCATCGAGATGGTGTCGAGCTGCCGGCGTCGCAGGTGATCGATGGCGACGTTATTCGCGATTTTGAACAGCCAGCTCGAGAACTTGAACTCGGACCGGTACTTGTCGAGGTTGCCGAGCACCTTGATAAACGCGTCCTGCGCCAGATCCTCGGCGGTGGCAGTGTCGCGCACCATACGGAACACCAGCGAGAACACGGGGCGCTCATAGCGGCGCACCAGTTCGCGATAGGCGTCCTCGCGCCCGCGCTGGGCGAGGGCGACGACGTCCGCGTCGGGAAGGTTGAGGAGATCGAGTTTGGGGGGCACGCTGCCTTCAAACTTGCCCGTGCTCTCACGCGCGGGCAACTTTCAAGGCTGATGACAGCCACCGATACTGAAGCGCTCGAGGCACGGGCGGCCGCTGCCGGCGCCCCCGGCAAGCGTTCGTACGTGCAACGGATGTTCTCCGACATTGCCCCGCGATACGATCTCCTCAATCACCTCTTGAGCATGGGTATCGACCGGTCGTGGCGTCGGTTGGCGATCGCGCGCCTAGGATGGGAACGTGCGCCCGAGGGCCACTATCTCGACCTCTGCGCCGGGACGCTCGACGTCGGCACGGCGCTGAGTCGCCACTCCGGATTCCGCGGGCATATTGTGGGCGCGGATTTCGCGGAGCCGATGCTGCGCGCGGGCGTGGGCAAGGCGCCGCGTACCACACTCGCCCCGGTTGTTGCCGACGCGTTAGCGCTCCCGTTGGCGAGTGGCACAATGGCCGGGGCGATCGTCGCATTCGGCATTCGCAATGTGGCGAGTCTCGAGAGCGCGCTCGCCGAGGTGCACCGTGTGCTGGCGCCGGGTGCGCGATTCGTGATTCTCGAGTTCTCCACGCCGCGTGTTGCGCTGCTGCGCACGGCCTACTTGTTCTATTTTCATAAGGTGTTGCCGCTCATCGGCGGCCTCATTAGCGGTCATCGCACCGCGTACCAATACCTGCCGCAATCGGTCGCCAATTTTCCCGAAACCACCATCCTCGCGGATCGCATGCGCGCGGCGGGGTTTGCGGACGTCGCGTTTACGACGCTGACGTTTGGGATTGCGGCGATTCACGTCGGCGAAAAAGGCAAGACGCAATCGTGACCCTCAATACCCTCTCTGAATTCATTGCCGCCATCGACGCGATCGGCGAGCTCCATCGCATTACGGAGCCCGTCAAGGTGGATCTTGAACTGTGCGAAATCACCGACCGCGTAAGCAAAATGCCGGGCGGAGGCAAAGCGCTGCTCTTCGAAAAGCCGGTGCTGCCTGACGGCACCATCTCACCGATTCCGGTGGCCATCAACCTGTTCGGCTCCATGAAGCGCATGGCGCTGAGCCTTGGCGTCGAGCGACTCGACGAACACGGCGACCGCATCACCAAGCTGATGGATCTCAAAGTTCCAGAGGGGCTACTCGGCAAGCTGTCGATGTTGCCGCGCCTGCTTGAAGTGTCAAAGTTTCCGCCGCGCATGAAAAGCGGCACGCCGTCGTGCCAAGAAACCGTGTGGCGCGGCGACGACGTCGATTTGCGGAAACTGCCGATCATCACCTGCTGGCCTGACGACGGTGGCCCGTACATCACGCTGCCAATGGTCATCAGCAAAGATCCCAAGCGCGGCATTCGCAATGTGGGGATGTACCGAGTGCAGCTGATGGGTAAGAACACGGTCGCCATGCACTGGCAGCGCCACAAGGTGGGCGCCGCCCATTGGCGAGAGATGGCCGAACGCGGCGAGAAAATGGAAGTGTGCATTGCCATCGGCGGCGATCCGGCCTCGATGTACTCGGCCAGCGCGCCTCTTCCACCGATGGTGGACGAGTTCATTTTTGCGGGCTTCCTGCGCAAGGAGCCGGTGCAACTCGCCAAGGCCCTCACCTGCGATCTTGAAGTGCCGGCCGACGCCGAATTTGTGCTCGAGGGCTACATCGATCCGGCTGAGGCGTTGGTGACCGAGGGGCCGTTCGGCGATCACACGGGCTACTACTCCGAAGCCGATCTGTATCCGCTGGTGCATATCACCGCGGTGACAATGCGCAAGAATCCGGTGTACGCCACCACCATCGTCGGGCGTCCGCCGATGGAGGACTACTACCTCGGCCACGCCACCGAACGAATCTTCCTGCCCTTGCTCAAGCTCACGGTCCCCGAGATCGTGGATTATCACATGCCCGCCGAGGGGATTTTTCACAACCTCGTGTTCGTGAGCATCAAAAAGGAATATCCGGGCCAGGCCTACAAGGTGATGAACGCCATGTGGGGGCAGGGATTAATGTCGCTTGCGAAGGTGCTCGTGATTGTCGATAGCTGGGTGGACGTGCAGAACGCGGCGGAAGCGTGGTGGGTCGCGCTCAATAACATTGACCCGCAACGCGACGTGCGCTTTACGATGGGGCCGGTGGATGTGCTCGATCACGCCAGCCGTGCCTTCACGTACGGCAGCAAGATGGGAATCGACGGCACTAAGAAATTTCCGGAAGAGGGATTCACCCGCAACTGGCCCGAGGTGATCGCGATGGACGACGCCACTCGGCAGCGCGTGGATGCACTCTGGCCGAGGCTCGGGCTATGACCGCGTCGCACCGTGAGGGGCAGACGTTTGACGGCACGTCGCGATTTGTGCGCTATGTGAACTTCGTTAAACTGCCGCATACGGTGTTTGCGCTCCCCTTTGCGCTCGTGGGTGTGGTGCTCGCGACGTATCACACGCCCGTGACGCTTCGTTCGCTCGGGTGGATTGTGCTCGCCTTTACGGCGGCGCGCTTTGCCGCGATGGGATTCAATCGTATTGCCGACCGGCACTTCGACGCCAAGAATCCGCGCACGGCCATGCGTGAGCTCCCGAGCGGTGCGATGGCGGTGGGGGAAGCATCGGCGCTCGTGATTGGCGCGATGGCGCTCTTTGTGTGGGCGGCGTGGGAGTTGAATCCACTCTGCGCGATGCTCTCGCCGGTGGCGCTACTCTGGATTTGTTTTTACAGCCTCACCAAACGGTTCACGCGTTGGTCGCATCTCGTGCTTGGGCTCGGCATGGGAATCGCGCCCGCTGGCGGATATCTCGCCGTGACGGGGCAGTGGAGCGATCCGTGGTGGTTGCTTCCGGCGCTCGCACTTGCTGTGATGACGTGGGGCGGCGGCTTTGATGTGATGTATGCGCTGCAAGACATCGCCTTTGATCGCGAGCACGGTTTGCACTCCGTGCCGGCCGCCGTTGGGCCGCGCGTGGCGATTCGTATTGCGCGCGCGCTGCACGTGTGCACCGTGCTCCTGTTGATGGTGGCGGGGCTCGGCGCCGGGCGCGGCTGGATCTTCGGTCTCGGTGTAGGCACCGTTGCGTCGCTACTGCTGTACGAACATTCATTGGTCAGCGCCGAGGATCAGTCCAAGTTGGACGCCGCGTTCTTTACGATGAACGGGGTGATTAGCATCGCGTTCTTTATGTTTGCGCTCGCCGAACGGGTGCTAACGTGAGCACGCACGCTGATGCTCCGATTGTGATGGCCTTCACCGGCGCGTCGGGCGCGCCGTACGGAGTGCGCCTGTTGCAGCAGTTGGTGGCGTCACAGCGCCGCGTGTCGTTGATCATGTCGTCGCACGGACTTCGCTTGTTGCGCACCGAGACCGATCTGGTGGATGTGGAGGGGCTGCGCACGTTTGCGGGCGCGGCGGCCTGGGATGCACAGGTAACGGTGTTTGACGACGCCGACCGCGGCGCGGCGCCCGCGTCTGGCTCCGCGAAGAGCGCCGGCATGGTGATTTGCCCGTGTTCTATGGGAACGCTCGCGTCGATTGCTGCCGGTACGTCGCGTTCGCTGGTGGAGCGCGCAGCGGATGTGGCGCTCAAGGAGCGCCGTCCGCTCGTGCTGGTGCCGCGCGAGACGCCGCTCAGCGCCATCCATCTCGAGAACATGCTGCGGCTGACCCGCGCCGGCGCGACGATCATGCCGGCTTCGCCCGGCTTCTACAATCGCCCCACGCGCATCGAAGAGCTGGTGGACTTCGTGGTGGCGCGCGTGCTCGATCATCTCGGCGTGGACAACACGCTGGCCATTCGGTGGGGCGGTCAGTCGGAGAACGCGTAGTGGTGTCGGGCGCCGCTCTTGGTGGGCGTGCGCCGCATCCGTGGGTGTTCGCGGTGCTCTACTTTCCGATGGGTCTTACTATCGGCTATCCGTCGGTCGCGCTCGGGTACCTCGCGAGTCGCGCTGGTTTGCCGGTGTCCACGAGCGCGGCCATTGTGGGGATGGCCTTTTTTGCGCACGCGTTCAAGTTCGTGTGGGCGCCGCTCGGCGACGCAACACTCACGCGCAAAACGTGGTACCTGCTCGCGGTCGCAGCGATTGCGCTCGGTCTGTTTGTGTTGACGGTGACGCCGATGCAAGCGTCGAACGTGCCGCTGCTCTCGGTGGTGGTGCTAGCGTCGAATGTGGGGGCGTCGTTCCTTGCGTTTGCCACCGAAGGGTTGATGGCGCACAACACCACGCTGGCCACGCGCGGTCGCGCCGCCGGGTGGTTCCAGAGCGGGAATCAGTTTGGTCAAACGGCCGGTGGCGGCGTAGGGTTGTTGCTCGTCAAGCATCTGCCGTCCACCTGGCTCGCGGGCGTTGCGCTGGCGGCGATTGTATTTGCGTGCGCATTTGCGCTGCGGTTTCTAGACGAGCCTGGGCGCGGCGTGGTCGGTGAAACGGTGGCGACAAAACTTGCGGCTGCCGTACGAGCGTTGACGCTGATGCTGCGCACACGCGATGGCCGCATTGGCCTGCTC
Source organism: Gemmatimonadota bacterium (assembly GCA_026387915.1). Lineage (NCBI taxonomy): Bacteria > Pseudomonadati > Gemmatimonadota > Gemmatimonadota bacterium. Next base: position 124,589 of record JAPLKS010000007.1, on the reverse strand, counting down.
CTCGCGTTGTTGCCCATTGGGAGCGGCGCGTCGCAGTTCCTGTTTGGATCGCTTGGCGCCGAGTGGAATGCTGGCGCCGACACGGTTGGCTTCGTGCTCGGCGCCGGTGGCGGCGTGGCGATTGTGGCCGGCTGTTTTGCGGGCGGGTGGGTGGCAGATCGAATGGCCAAGCCCACGGCGTATGCGTGGGCCTGTGCCATATCCGCCGCGGCCGCCGCGCTGATGATGCTGTCGCCGCGCAATAGTATGGGGTTTGCTGCCGCCACGCTGTTCTATACGTTTTCGCTCGGCTTGTGTACCGCGTCGCTCACTGGGATGGTGCTCGCGCTCATTGGCGACCACGCAGCCGCCACCAAGATCAACGTGTTCTTTGCATTCAATACGCTGGGTGGATTGGCCATGATCCGCTTTGATGGCGCCGTGCACGACCGCTTCGGCACGCAGGGGATGCTCGCCGCAGAGGCGTTGGTGTCGCTTGGCTGTTTGGTGTTGTTCGTGATTTTGGCCGGGAGGATTCGCGGTGCTGATCGGGCTCATTAGCGACACGCACGGGCTGTTGCGGCCCGAAGTCTACGAGGCGCTCGCCGGTGTGGAGTTGATTCTGCATGCCGGCGACGTGTGCAGCGACACGATTCTCGACGAACTCTCGCTCATTGCGCCGGTGCGCGCTGTTTATGGCAACTGCGATGATCCGTGGACGCCGGGGCTCTCGCAGCAGCTGGAGCTGGAGCTGGGTGGACTCCGCATACATGTGAGCCACGGGCACGAACTCGGCCGGCCAAAGCCCGCGGCGCTCGCCGCTGCGTACGACGCGGATGTGATTGTGTACGGACACACGCACGTGCAGCTGATTGAACGCGTGGGAAAGCAGTTGGTGATCAACCCGGGTGCCGCTGGACCAAAGCGGTTCGCGCTGCCTGCGACGGTGGCGCGGCTGACGATTGTGGACGGGCGTGCCGACGCGGAGCTGTTGACGCTGGCCTAACCCGCGCAATGCTACGCGCTGCGGGCCTGCAGAAATGAACTCGCCGGCTCGGTTCCCTCCAGCTCCTCCGGAAACTTTCGGAAGAAGCTCGAGAGCAGGAGGAGCTCGTCTACTTCGTGCGCGGGAACGGTGAGTCGCGTCGACTCGGAGGGGACAAATACCTCGGCGGCCAGCGCCGCGAGCGTGGCGCGCTCAGCGGGTGTACGAGGGGCGGGGAGCTCGGCACGCACGCGCCCGCGACGAATAATGTACGCGCGGTTTTCGTCGCCAAATCCGGGCACGGTGTACACGAACGACAGCGATTCCACCGCAAAGCGCAGTCGCGCGAACTGATCTTGCAGCGACTCGAGCCGCAGAATCTTGTCGCGCAGGCTCGCGGCGCGCTCAAAGTCGAGGGCGTCGCTGCTGGCTTCCATTGCTACTCGGAGCGTCGCCACCGGTGCATCGTGCGCCCCTTCGAGAAACTCGCGGGCAAGTTCGAGCCGTGAGGCGTATTCGGACACCGTGGTGGCCGCAACGCAGGGGCCGAGGCAGCGGCCAATCTCGTGGCGAATGCATCCGGGCGTGCGCGGCGGCGCCACCGGCAGTTCCACTTGGTCGGCAAAATACATACGCGTGTCGCTGGCGCAGTCGCGGAGGCCGAGTACGTCATTGAGTTCGCGGAGTGCGTTCTCGAGTTGCAGCGCGCCGCTGAATGGGCCGAAATACATACCGTTGTCGTCAGCAGCAGCCGAGCGCACCACCTGAAACTTGGGCGCTGGCCCACGGGTGATGCGCACAAATGCGTAGTGGCGCGCGTCTCGCTTCATCATCACGTTGAAGCGCGGGCGCCACCGTTTGATGAGCCGCAACTCCTCGAGTAGCGCGGCGAATTCGCTTGGGTGATAGTCCCACGCAATCTCGCCAGCCTCGCGCAGAATGCGTGCGCCTTTCTCCGCCGGATACTCGGCGCGGAAATAGCTCATGAGGCGTGTGCGGAGTTTTTTGGCCTTCCCCACGTACACGATCTCACCGTCCGGGGAGATCATGCGATACACGCCAGGCCGATCTTTCACGTCGGCGCGTACGACTTCGCGCATCGCGGCGACGCGCGCCTCGACCTCAGGGGTGGCCGCGCGTTTCTTGCGCCGGCGCCTGCTCATCGTTGGCACGTGGGGCAAAAGACAGTGCTGCGCCCTTCAATCGCGTGCGTGGAGCGGAGCGTCGTGCCGCATCGTGTGCAGGGTTCGCCGGCGCGCCCGTACACAGCGAGGCGCTCCACAAAACCACCGCGCCCTCCAAAGGCGTCGCGATAATCGCGAAAACTGGTTCCGCGAAGTGCGATGGATTCCGTTAGCACCGCGCGAATTTCGGCGAGCAGCGTGGTAGCGGCGGCGCGCGAGAGAGCCGTGCCGCGCCGCGTGGGGCGGATCTTGGCACGCCAGAGCGCTTCGTTTGCGTAGATGTTGCCGATGCCCGCCATACGCCGCTGATCCATGAGGATGCTCTTGACCGCCCGGGAGGAGACCCGAACAATACCCGAAAATCGCTCGGCGGTAAGGGCTGGGTCAAGCGGCTCAGGGCCAAGCGCCGCCGTCCAGCGCTCAAATCGCTCAGGCGACATCAGGGCGACAGTGCCGAGTCGGCGGACGTCACGGTAGCGGAGGGTGCGGCCGTCGGTGAGTTGCCAGTGGATGGCGGTGTAGTCGGCCGATGTCGGCGCAGGGGAGGCCGCAGTGGCGTCCGCAGCTTCAATCAGCAGGGCGCCGGTGAACCGCGGCGTGACCACCAGGCGATCTCCCGTAGAGATATCGAGAATCACCGACTTTGCGCGTCGCCACACGCGGCCGATCTGTGCGCCAGTTGTGCGCTCGGCGAACTCCACCGCCGTGACCTCGCGCAGGACGTCGGGGCGCGGGACGGAGGTCGCGCCGATGACAGCGCCACCCACGGCACCGTGCAAATCGCGCGCTATCGTCTCAGTTTCAGGAAGTTCCGGCACTGCGCGCGAGCTCGCGCCATCCAATGTCGCGGCGCAGTTGGCGACCGTCCAGCTGCACACGTTCGGCGTGCGCCGTACTGCGGCGTTGCGCCTCGGCTAGTGAGTCGGCGACAGCTGTGATGGCAAAGACGCGACCACCCGAACTGATAAGCCGTTGCTGTGCATCGCGCGCCGTACCGGCATGAAAGACGATCACGCCTTCTTCGGCCGGTGGGAGTGTGATCAGATCGCCGGAGCGTACTGTACCTGGATAGCCAGCCGCGGCCACAACCGTCGTGACGGCCGCCCCGCGCCAGAGAAGCGGCGACGCCCCAGCCAGCGAATCGCCATTGGCAATCGCACGCACGGGTTCGAGCAAGCTCGACGCCAGTAGCGGAAGCAGCGTCTCGGTTTCAGGATCGCCAAAACGACAGTTGAATTCAACGACCTTCGCGCCCTGCGGCGTGAGCATCAGTCCCGCGTAGAGCAGACCGGTGAACGGACAGCCTGCGGCGCGCATCGCGGCGAGTGTGGGAAGGAATACGCGCTCAACCGTGTCGTCCGCCACCGCCGCCGTCGCAAGTGAGACGGGGGCATATGCTCCCATGCCGCCTGTGTTGGGGCCGGTATCGCGTTCACCAATCCGCTTGTGATCCTGCGCGGCGATCATTGGCAGCACGTGCGTGCCGTCGGTGAGCGCGAACACCGAAATCTCCTCGCCACTCATGAACTCCTCGACGAGTACTTCGTGTCCGGCTTCGCCGAACGCATTCCCCTCGAGCATCATCGTGATTGCCGACTCCGCCTCTGCCACCGTCTCGGCGACGATCACCCCTTTGCCAGCGGCGAGCCCAGACGCCTTGACCACCACCGGCGCGCCGAGGCGACGCACTTCGGCTTTGGCTTCCGCCGCGTTGGTGAAGGTGCGGGCGCTGGCTGTGGGAATGCCCGCGGCCAGCATCAACTCTTTGGCGAAGCGCTTGGATGTTTCAATTCGCGCTGCGGCCGCCGTGGGTCCAAAGACAGGCAGGCCGAGCGTACGAAAATGATCGACGATCCCCGCTTCGAGCGGCGCTTCCGGCCCGACAATCGTGAGCGACACCTGCTCACGCCGTGCGAGTGCGGCGAGAGCGGCTACGTCGGTGGCTTTGATTGGTTCACAACGCCCGAGTTCGCCGATCCCCGGATTCCCCGGGGCGGCGATAATCTCGCAATGCGGGTCGTCATGGCGGAACCGCCACGCGAGCGCGTGCTCGCGCCCGCCGCCACCGACGACCAAGATCTTCATCGACGACCGCCCTTGAAGGCGTCGTCAAAGGCATCTTTGGCACGGTCCAACACGTCGCCGAGTTTGCCGACGGCGGCGCGTGCTTGGTCGCCGTAATACTGCGCCGCTTCGTTCACATCGTGCCGCACTTCGTCGGCGGGCTTGGCGTCACTGCGGCGCGCGTACTCGCCGGCCATGACTTTATCGTACGCGCCCGACTCAATCCAGCGCTGCAACTCACCGGCGCGCACCGTGTGGAACGGGTGATCGCGGAAGACGGTGTTGATAATCTGCCAGACGCGGTCCACCACATCGCCCTGCGTTTCGTATTCCTTGGCCTGCGCAATAAAGGCGTCGAGGTCAATTGGATCGCCGTGCGCGGGGCCGCCCGCCAATTTCAGGAACGTCATCATCACGGTCCGCGCGTCTTGCACCACGACCAGTGCGCCGCGATCCGAGCTCAGTTCGCTCTTTCGGTACCATTCAAAGAGCGCCATCTGAATGGGGAAGAGCACGGCCGCGGCCACCATCGGTAGCGAGGACAGGCCGACCGTCATGATGATCAGCGCCACCGTGCGGTAGAGCACATGTCCGCTCACGATGTGCGCCACTTCGTGTGCGATGATCACCCGCTGCTCGTCTTCTGTCAGCAGTTCAATCACCGCCGAGTTGATGACGATGAACGGTTTGTCAAAACCAATCGCCGCAGCATTGATGACCGGCGACTGCGTGACGTACAGCTGCGGCCGTTCGGGGTAGTCGAAAGTGGCGAGCACTTCGGTGAGCAAGCGGTCGAGCGTGGGGCGCTGTGTGGGCCCCACGCGCACCGCATTGGCCAGAAAGAGCTGGCGCAGTCCACGTTCCCCAAAGAACGACGCAATCTTGCGGATGACTTCGTCGAACGCGGGAATGGAACGCAGCGTGTTCAGCGCGGCGCGGTCGGCCGGGTGCTCCCACGTTTGCGAGGCGATGTCAGTCAGGATTTTGCGGTCGGGCATTGGAAACTCCTCGCGGAGATGAAACCGGCGGTGTCGGGGCGGTCACACACCCGTACGGGTGCGGACCTCAGAAAGTGCCAATCAGATGCCCCGAAATGCCTGTTCCAAGTCTTCCAGCAGGTCCTGCACGTCCTCAATTCCGCACGACAGGCGCACGAGCCCTTCCGTGACGCCGAGCTGCTGGCGGCGCGCTGGCTCCACCGAGGCGTGGGTCATGGAGGCGGGATGGCTGATGAGCGACTCCACACCACCCAGCGACTCCGCGAGACTAAACACGCGCACACGCGTGAGCACCGTGTTGGCATTTTCCTTGGAGCCCGTCTCCACCGAGATCATGCCGCCAAAGCCAGTCATCTGCTTTTTGGCCAGTTCGTGCTGCGCGTGCGAGGTGAGGCCGGGATAAAAGACGCGTTCGTCGCCCATGCGCTTCGCGAGCATCGCGGCAATCTCTCGGCCGTTGGCATCGCTCTGCCGGACGCGCAGGGCGAGCGTCTTGGTGCCGCGGAGCGCGAGCCACGAGTCCATGGGGCCCGGCACGGCGCCAGCGGAGTTGGCAATGAACTGAATGCGCGCGGCGAGGTCGTCGTCGTTGAGCACGCAGATGCCGCCAATCATATCGCTGTGGCCGTTCAGATATTTCGTCGTCGAGTGATACACAATGTCTGCGCCGAGTGCGAGCGGCTGCTGCAGCACCGGTGAGGCGAAGGTGTTGTCGACGATCATCAGCGCGCCGCTCGGCTTGATGACGCTCGCGGCTTCTGCGAGATCGGTAAGGCGCATCAGCGGATTCGTCGGCGTTTCGAGCAGTACGGCGACGGTGTTCTTTTTGATCGCGTCGGCAATCTTCTGCACGTCGCGCGTGTCCACAAACGAGAAGCTCAGGCCGAAGTTCGTGAGAATCTTGTCCATCAGGCGGTAGGTGCCGCCGTAGACGTTCTCACCCACCACAATGTGGTCGCCAGACTTGAAGAGCTTCATGAGCGAGTCGAGACAGCCCATGCCGCTCGAGAACGCAAAGCCGTGCTTGGCGCCTTCGAGAGCGGCCACGTTGCGCTCGAGCGCTTCACGCGTGGGGTTCTTTCCTCGCGCATACTCGTAGCCTTTGTTCTGCCCGAGCCCTTCCTGGACGTACGTAGACGTCTGGACGATGGCTGGCATAATCGCGCCCGTGGTCGGATCGGGGCGCTGGCCCGCGTGAATGGCGCGGGTGGCGAAGCGGTACTTGAAGTCGTCGTCGAAGGCGCGGGTCACGAGGCAGTACCCTGAGTGAGAAGGATGCGAGAAATCTATTCCGCCGGAGCGCGGAATGGGCGGGGCGGGCTGACGCGCGAGTGGCCGCGGCAGCGCCGCCGTTCAACCGGCGACGATCGAGATGTCCGTGGGTTGTTTGTACACCGACAGCCGGCTCTCACACCACCGCCGAACCTCGGCTTCACTGACGTCACCAACGATCTCCACCCCCACATCGTGCTCGCGCGACGGCTCGGGAATGGCGTACACCCGCGCGGACCGCACACCGGCGAGTTCACAGAGCGCTCGCTCGATTTCGCGCGGATACACGTTGAACCCGTTGCGCGTGAACATCGGCTTGATGAGCCCCTCGAATGTCACCGTGCCGTCGGCGTGACGAATGCCACGATCACCGCTGCCGAGCCAGCCGTCGCGTAGCTGCAGGCCCTTGTCACCGTCGTGCAGGTAGCCGGCAAACACCGTGGGGCCACGGACGCAGATCTCGCCGGCCGTACCGTCTGGCAGTGGGGCATTGGTCTCGTGGTCGCGCACCGTCACTTCGCAGCCTGGGAATGGCTCCCCCAGCGCGCCGCGCTGGTTCGGCCGGTCCGGGGGATTGAACAAGCAGACGGGCGACGACTCCGTGAGTCCGTACCCCTGCCGCAGTTCGACCCCCGTGGCGTCAAACCATCGATCCTGCAGTGCCACGGAAAGTGGCGCGCCACCGCAAATGCAGAGGCGTAGCATGTCAAAACCCGCGGCGCCCCCTTTGCGCTCAATCGCCGCCAGCAGGCCAGCGAACACCGCAGGCACACCCACAAACTCGGTGATCCCGGCCGACCGCATGAGATCGACTGCGGTGAGCGGATTGAACTTTGCCATCGTCGTCACCCGCCCGCCGGAGAGCATCGGCGCCATCGCCGTGACGGTCAGGCCAAAGAGATGCGCAAAGGGGAGTACCGCGAGGCAATGTCCCTGCGGCGTCATCTGCGCAGCTTCCACTGTTTGTCGCGCATTGGCCAGCAGGTTGCGATGCGTCAGCACCGCCCCGAGCGGCGTGCCTGCCATCGCCGAGGTGTACACGATGGCGCACTCTTCGTCGCGGCCGGGGGTGTCGGTGTCGATGGAGAGATCGATCCCAAAATGCGAGCCGAGGTCCACGTCGGTGGTGCCGTCGGGCGTTACGATGCGCGCGGCGCGCGGCGCCTCGTCGAGAAGCACATACGTCACCGACGGCGCCAACCGCCTGGCCAGTGACGCCACCGTGAACACCGCGCCCACGTTGGCGTCGGCAAGTTGAAACGCGATTTCGGCAGGGGCGGCCAGCGGGTTGATCAACACCGCGCCTCGCCCGTCGCTCGCCGCCAGTGCCGTGAGGAACTGCGGCCCGCTCGGGAGTAGCAGTGCGCTCCGTCGGCCGGCAAGGGCGCGAACCAGCGGGGCGCTCCGTTGCAGGAGCGTAAAGCCAGCGGCCACAAGCTGTGGCGCGGAGAGGCCGTCAATCGAGCCGCCGCCAGCGGCGGCAGCGAGCGGTAGCAGGGTCATGCGGCGGGGTAAGTGACCGATGGCAAGCTACCCGCGGGACACCCCTCCGCCAACCGTGGGCGTTGTCGCTCCCGCTCGCGTTCCGGTAGCTTTATCACAATGACAGACCCTCGACTGATGATCTCCGTGTCCGGCATTCGTGGCCGCGTCGGCCACGGCCTCTCGCCGGAAGTGGTCGCACGCTACGCGGCGGCCTTTGGTGCCTGGGCGGTGGCGCAGGGCGGGTCACGCGCCGTCGTGTTGGGCCGCGACAGCCGCGTCTCCGGGCCTCTGTTCCATACCATCGCGCGCGCAGCGCTCGAATCCGTGGGCGCCGACGTCATTGACCTCGGCCTCACCACCACGCCCACCATTCAGATGGGGGTGGAGCATCACCACGCGGCGGGCGGGCTTGGCATTACCGCGAGTCACAATCCCATCGAATGGAATGCGCTCAAGTTCATCGGCGCGTCGGGGCTCTTTCTGTCGGCTACCGAAGGGGCGCAAATGCGCGCGCTCGTCGAGAGCGGCGTGCCCTACGTCGAATGGAATCAGCTCGGAAAAACAACCTTCGACGGCGACGCGATCAAGCGCCACCTCGACGCCATTCTCAAACTGCCGTTCATCAACGTGCAGGCCATTCGCGCGCGCGGATTCCGCGTGGCGTACGACGCCTGCCGCGGTGCCGGTGGCGCCGTGATTCCGCACCTGCTCGAGTTGCTCGGCTGCGAAGTACACGAAATCAACATCGAAACCGATGGCCGCTTTCCGAGGCCCCCCGAGCCGATCCCTGAAAATCTGGGCGATCTCGAAAAGCTCGTGCAGCAAACGGGCGCGCAGGTGGGCTTTGCCACCGACCCCGATGTAGACCGTTTGGCGCTCGTCTCAGACGCGGGCACGGCCATCGGCGAAGACTACACACTCGCACTCGCGTGCCGTGTCGTCCTGCGACACCGCAAGGGAAGTGTGGTCACCAATCTTTCCACCTCACGCGTGGTGGACGATGCCGCCGCCGACCACGGACAGCGTGTGATTCGCGCGCCGGTGGGTGAGGTGAACGTGGCGCTCCGAATGAAAGCAGAGCATGCGGTGATTGGCGGCGAAGGCAACGGTGGCGTGATTCTACCAGAGTTGCATCTGGGACGTGACGCACCGCTCGGCGTGGCACTTGTCTTGCAACTCATGCTCGAGGATCCGCGTCCGATTTCGAAGATTGTGTCGGACTCGCCTCGCTACGCGATTCTCAAAGAAAAGCTCGACCGCCCAAACGCACCGCTCGATACCGTGTACGCCGCATTGCGTGCGGCCTTCCCAGACGCGGAAGCGGACACGCAAGATGGACTGCGACTCGGCTGGCCAGACCGATGGGTGCATGTGCGGCCGTCGGGCACGGAACCGATTGTGCGGGTGATCGCCGAGGCGCCCACCCGAGAGGCCGCGGCGCAGTTAGTGGAACGTGGCCGACAGTTGCTAGGCCAGCTGGCGTAAGCGCGCAGGACACGTCGTGGTTCGTTGTGCGCGGCACGGCGCCGGCGCTCGACTTCACCGTCTCTCCCCAATCTGACTATGTGCGGTATCATCGGTTACATCGGTCCCAAGGACGCCGTTCCCTATTTGATTGAGGGACTTCGGCGCATGGAGTACCGTGGCTATGACTCCGCGGGCGTCGCCGTTTGGACGGGCGATGCGCTCGAGGTACGACGCGCCGCCGGAAAGATTGCCAAGCTCGAGGCCGCGCTGGTGGCGTCGCCGCTGAGCGGCACCGTGGGCATCGGGCACACCCGCTGGGCCACGCACGGTCCGCCGACCGAACGCAACGCGCATCCGCATCTCTCGGCGGACGGCACGATTGCCGTTGTCCATAACGGCATTATCGAAAACTCCACCGCACTCAAGGCCGCCTTGCAGGACCTCGGCTACGAGTTCCGCAGCGACACCGACACCGAAGTCATCGCGCACCTCGTGCAGGAGCTGTTCGACGGCTCGCTCGAGGAAGCGGTCATCAACGCGCTGCGCAAAATCGAAGGCACGTACGGGCTCGCGGTGGTCTCGAGCAAAGATCGCGACAAAATCGTCGCGGCGCGGAAAGGCAGTCCGCTGCTCATCGGCGTCGGAGAAGGGGAAACCTTCCTCGCCTCCGATCCCTCGGCCATTCTCGCACACACGCGCCAGGTTGTGTACCTGAACGACGGCGATGTGGCGGTGATTGAGCGCGATAAGTACAAAGTGATTGACATCGATGCCATGCCGCAGCCGCGGACCGTGGATCGCATCAACTGGGATCTCGCGGCCATCGAGCGCGGTGGCTACGCACACTTCATGCTCAAGGAAATCTTTGAGCAGCCCACCACCATCGAAAATACGATGCGTGGCCGTTTGATCCTCGAAGATGGCACGGCCAAGCTCGGCGGCATCAATCTCTCGCACGAACAGCTGCTGAATATTGACAACATCATCATCACCGCTTGCGGCACCAGCTGGCACTCGGCGTTGATTGGCGAAATGATGATTGAAGAGCTGGCGCGCATTCCGGTGGAAGTGGAGTACGCGTCGGAGTTCCGCTACAAAAATCCGATCGTCACCGAGCGCACGCTCTGCATTGTCATGTCGCAGTCCGGCGAGACGGCCGATACGCTGGCCGCGATGCGCGAGGCCAAGCGTCGCGGTGCGCGCACGCTCGGACTCGTGAACGTGGTGGGTTCCACGATTGCGCGCGAAGACGACGGCGGCGTGTACCTCCACGCGGGCCCTGAGATCGGCGTGGCCAGCACCAAGGCGTTCACGAGCCAGGTGGTGGCGCTCGCGCTCTTCACGCTCAAGCTGGCGCGCAAGCGCGAGCTCTCTGTGGCGCGAGGGCGCGAGTTTGCGCAGGCGCTGGCCGCACTGCCGGGGCAGATCAAGACGGTGCTCGATACCGCGTCGGTGATCGAGGAGATTGCCGAAGAGTTCAAGCGCGCATCGAATTTTCTGTACCTCGGCCGCGGCTTCAATTTTCCGGCAGCGCTCGAAGGCGCGCTCAAGCTCAAGGAAATCTCGTACATCCACGCCGAGGGCTATCCCGCGGCGGAGATGAAGCACGGGCCGATCGCGCTCATCGACGAGATGATGCCGGTGGTGTTCATCGCCCCGCACGACGCGGTGTTCGACAAAGTCGTGTCGAACGTGCAGGAAGTAAAAGCACGCAAGGGCAAGACGATTGTCATTACGTCGCGCGATGAACCGTCACTCAAGGGACTCGTGGATTATGAAATCCGCATTCCTGAGACGGTCGACATGCTCATGCCGATTCTCGCGTCGGTGCCGCTGCAGTTGCTGGCGTACTACATCGCCGTCAAGCGCGGCTCGAATGTGGACCAGCCGCGCAACCTCGCCAAGAGCGTCACGGTCGAGTAGGCCGCTGGCGTCTCGGATGCGCCGCGCGGCGGCGTTTACGGGGCGCCCGTGTCTCCGGACTCGCTCGGCCGCTTGAGCCGAGCGAGCGCCTCACGCGCCGACTCGGCTTCACGCGAGTCGGGATGCTGCTCAATCAGCCGCCGCAATTCGACCAGCCCGCGTCCTTCGTCGGCGAGCGGCCCGAGATGCAGGTCGATGATCTTCAACGACGCATACCGGTGGTGCTCCGCGCGAACCCCAGGCGTCTCGCGCGCCATGCGGAATCGGTCGAGCGCTTTGCTGGGCTCGTTCAGTTTGCGGAGGTACAACTCGCCGGCGCGAATCAGCGGAAACGCATTGCCCGGCTGCGAGACGGCCACGGCTTCCCACGCGTCGGCCGCCTTCGCGAAGAGACCCCTCGCCTCCAGCGTCTCGATCTGCGAGAACGTTTGCGCGTATGTCCCCTTGGCCGCCGGCGCGTACACCTGTTGCGCCGTTGCACCGGACGCGGTGAGCAGCGTGTACCCAATGGCCTTGCCCATGGCAAAGCCAATCAGGGCCGCGATCGGAATGAGCCACAGCTTGCCGCCCAACCCCGGGAATCCCAGCGCGGTGGCAATCCCAGTCCAGATGACCATCACAATGGCCCCCCACACCCCGTGGAGGTTCCCTCGGTGAATCCATGCGACGTAGCGGCGGCTTTCCATACGTTCGTTATCTTACCCTGAATGCGAGTCCTCATCCAGCGCGTGACGCGCGCCGAAGTCCGAGTCGAGGGGCGGGTCACCGGCCGAATCGCGCAGGGATTGCTCCTGCTCGTCGGCTTTACGCACGCCGATACGGGTGATCAACTCACCTGGATGGCCGACAAGATTGCCGGCCTGCGCATCTTTGGCGATGCCGACGGCAAGATGAATCTCGCGCTCCCCGATGTGGGCGGCGCGGTGCTCGTCGTGAGTCAGTTCACGCTCTACGGCGACGCCGAGAAGGGCCGTCGGCCGAGTTTTATTGACGCCGCGCGCCCCGAGGTAGCGATTCCCCTATACGAGCTGTTCCTCGGACTACTGCGCGACCGCGCGCTCACGGTGGAAACGGGAGAGTTCGGCGCGATGATGGATGTGGAACTCGTGAACGACGGCCCTGTCACACTGTGGCTCGAGCGATGAGCCAGCGCGTCATCTTGGCCTCGCAGTCGCCGCGCCGCCGCGAACTGCTGACGTTGATTGGCATTCCGCACGAGGTGCGGCCCGCCGACATCGACGAAACGCCGCTCGCCGGTGAACTCCCCGTGCCGCACGCGGAGCGTCTCGCGCGGGCCAAGGCGCATGCGCTGGCGGCATTGGAGCCAGACGCCGTGGTGATCGCCGCCGACACGATCGTCGTGGTGGACGGAGACATCCTCGGGAAGCCGCGCGATGCGGCGGATGCCGGTGTGATGCTGGGGCGCTTGAGTGGCCGCTCGCACATCGTGTACACGGCGATCGCGGTGGCGCGGGGGGAGCGCACGGAGTCGGCGGTGGAGGCGGTGACCGTGACCTTTCGTGCGCTGAGCGCCGGGGAGATCACCGATTATGTGGCCACCGGCGAGCCCATGGATAAGGCCGGCGCGTACGGCATTCAGGGCTACGGCGCGACGATCGTGGAGCGGGTGGACGGCGACTACTTCAGCGTGATGGGGCTCGGGCTTCGCCGTCTGGTGGAGCTCCTCTCACGCGTCGGACTCACCTATCACTTCCAGAAGCCCCTCGAGGGCTAGGCTGGCATCCGCGCGTCCAACTCCTTCGGGTTCTTGGCGAGATCGGCCAGCGTGACCCCGTCGAGTGCAGTGAGAAACTCGCGCAAGGCGTTGTCGAGTATTCCCGCGAGCGCACAGACCGCAGCGATGGGGCACTGATTGGTCTCGGCGTTGAAGCACTCGACGAGGCAGAGGTTGTCTTCCGTCTCGCGCACGACGTCGCCAATGCGGATGTCGGTGGCCGGCCGAGCGAGCTTCACGCCGCCGGAGCGCCCGCGCAGCGTTTCGACGTAGCCCATCTGGGAGAGGCGGGCGATCACCTTGGCGAGGTGATCCTCGGACATCCGCATTCGCCTCGCGATTTCACCAGCCGTAACCGGTCCATCGGTGTGAATTGCAAGGTATGTGAGACAACGCAACGCATTGTCGGTGTGTCGGGTAAGGCGCATCACTTCCTCTCAGCGCGAGTCAGTGTGTAGGGGAAAAACGTACAGGGAATCAGGCATGTTCTGACTCTCGAAAGTGGTAAGTAAAAAGCAACTTATGTGCGTTGTACTCCGCCCTACAAGTCCTTGTCACGCTCTTCGCGGTTACTCCCACACGTTCGAGGATGCTCATGGTAAAAATCTTCCGCTCCCGTGCGCTGCTCGGCATTGCGGCCGTCGCATCGACGCTCGTGATCGGCTACGCGTGCACGGCGCGCCAAAGTGGTGCGCCGTCGATCCTCGCATCCGACGCGGCACAGAAAGTATATGTCGCGCCTGGGGCAAAAGACGAATTCTACGCGTTCTTTTCTGGTGGCTTCAACGGACAAGTCGGTGTCTACGGTTTGCCGTCGGGCCGTCGCCTCAAGACGATCCCCGTGTTCTCGCAGTATCCCGAGAACGGGTACGGCTACACGGAAGAAACCAAAGCCATGCTCAACACCTCCTACGGCTTCGTGCCGTGGGACGACTCGCACCATCCCGCGCTGTCGCAGACGGCTGGTGAAGATGATGGCCGCTGGCTCTTCATCAACGGCAACAACACGCCGCGTATCGCCCGTATCGACCTCACGCGCATGGAAACCGAGGAAATTCTCGAGATCCCGAACGCCGGTGGCAATCACGGCTCGCCGTTCGTGACCGAAAACAGCGAATACGTCGTGGCCTCGACGCGATTCTCGGTGCCGGTGCCGAACCGCGACGTGCCGATCGCCGAGTTCAAAAAGTTCTTCAAGGGACAGATCTCGTTCATCACCGCCGACAAGCCCGGCAAGATGGCGGTGGCGTTCCAGCTCGCCATGCCTGGCTTTGACTATGACCTCGCCCGCGCCGGCAAGGGGCCGAGCCACGGCTGGATGTTCCTGAGCTCGTACAACACGGAGCAGGCCAACTCGCTGCTCGAAGTCAACGCGTCGCAGCACGACAAGGACTTTGTCGCGGCGGTGCACTGGAAGGCTATCGAAGAATGCGTCAAGGCGGGCAAGGGCGTGCCGCAGCCCGTGGATTACATGCACAACACCATCGACGCCTTTACGCGCACCGCGACCAGCGAGAAGATCAGCAGCGTGCTGGTGGTCGAGCCGAAGAACTGCCCCGGCGCCGTCTACTTTATGCCGACGCCCAAGTCGCCGCACGGCGCGGACGTCGATCCGACGGGCGAGTACATCGTGGCCGGCGGCAAGCTCGCCTCGGTGATCCCCGTGCACTCGTTCACCAAGCTCCAGAAGGCCATCGCCGACAAAGCCTTTGAAGGCGACCTCGACGGCATTCCGGTGCTCAAGTACGAGTCCACGATTGCCGGCGAAGTGAAGAACCCGGGCCTTGGCCCCCTCCACACCGAGTTCGACGGCAAGGGCTACGCCTACACCTCGATGTTCATCTCGTCTGAAATCGTGAAGTGGAAGCTGGGTACGTGGGAAGTCGTGGACCGCGTGCCGACCTACTACTCCGTGGGTCACCTGATGATTCCGGGCGGCGGCACTCGCAAGCCCAACGCGAAGTACGTCGTCGCGATGAACAAGATCACCAAGGACCGTTATCTCCCCACGGGGCCGGAACTCACACAGAGCGCACAGCTCTATGACAACACCGGCGACAAGATGAAGCTGCTGCTCGACTTCCCCACGGAAGGCGAACCGCACTACGCCCAGGCGATCGAAGCCAAAAAGATCGTGGACCGCCAGGTGAAGTTCTTCAAGCTCGCCGAAAATAAAAACGCGATGGCGGTGAAGGCTGAGAAAGAGACCGGTGTCAGCCGCGAAGGGAAGAAAGTGCACGTGCGTATGACGGCGATTCGCTCGCACTTCTCGCCGGACAACATCGAAGGCGTGATGGTCGGCGACACGGTGCTCTTCCACCTCACCAACCTCGAGCAGGATTGGGACGTCCCACACGGCTTTGCCATCATGGGCGCGCAGAACGGTGAACTGCTCGTCATGCCAGGCGAAACGCGGGCGCTGCTCTGGATTCCGCGCAAGCCGGCGGTCTACCCGATGTACTGCACCGACTTCTGCTCGGCGCTGCACCAGGAAATGCAGGGGTATGTGCGCGTCTCGGCGGCGGGGAGCAATATCCCGCTGACGGCCACGCTCTCGAAGGGTCCGACGGCGGCGCCGAAGCCAGCGCCGGCAAAGACCGAAGCCAAAAAGTAGAACGTCCGTGGGAGCTGGGGGCGGCGTGTGCCGCCCCCAGCACCACTTCTCTCGCCGGAGTCCGAGGCTGTGCGTCGTCCCGCTCGCATCTTCACACTGGTTGCCGCGCTCCTCATGAGCGTCGCGTTTGTCTTTCCGCTCTGGCGCATTTCGCTTATTGCGCCGCAGTACCCGGAAGGACTTGGCATGCTCATTCGCATCAACAACATCGTTGGGATCAAGGAGAACGATCTCAATAGCATCAACGGGCTCAACCACTACATCGGCATGGCCCGCATTGAACCCGATGGCATTCCCGAGTTGCGTTTCATGCCGGCCATTCTCGGCACACTCATCGTCGTGGGCCTGCTCGTGGCCGCGTCGGGCAAGCGCGCCGCGCTCGTGGTGTGGGCGGTCATGCTCGCCGGCGTCTTTATTGGTGGGCTGTACGACTTCTGGCGATGGGGCTACGAGTACGGACACAACCTCGCCGATGACGCGATCATCAAAATTCCCGGCATGAGCTATCAGCCACCGCTCATTGGTCCTAAGCAGTTGCTCAACTTCAGAGCCACCTCCTGGCCAGACATCGGAGGATGGGCGCTGGTCATTGCGGCTGGGCTCGTGGCCTACGCCCTGTTGCTCTCGTTCAAACACACCGCGACGCCCCCCCAGTCCACTCTTTCTTCGTCCTGATCGGTCACGTCGTCCCTGTCCCCCCTTCTCACTATGCGCCGCACTGTCCCCCCACGACGCACCGCTTTGTTCCTCGCATTCGCGTGGCTGATGGCCGCGTGTAGCGCCGCCGGCCCTGTGCCGATCCGGATGAACGAAGACGCGTGCGACTTCTGCCGTATGACGATTTCCGATAGCCGTTTCGGCGGCGAAGCGGTGACGTCCACTGGCCGTCGACACACGTTCGATTCCATTGAGTGCCTGCTGAGCTGGTCGCGCACGGCCAGTGCGAAAGACACGCGCGCCCTCTATGTGATCGACACGCAGCATCCGGGTTCCTTCGTCGCCGCCGACAGCGCCGGGTTCCTCAAAGCCGGCATGATGAAGAGCCCTATGGGTCGCGGGCTCGTCGCCTTCGCGTCGCTGCAGCGCGCCGAGGAGCAACGCGCCATGCTGGGTGGCACGGTGATGACGTGGCGTGAACTGCTGGCCGATACCACGCAAACCACCGCACCGGGGGCGCCGTGAAGCGGCTGCTCTCGCTCGCGGGCTTCGTTGCCGCGCTCGCAGCCGTAGCGCCACCGCTCCGCGCCGCGGACCTCGTGGTAGGGCCGCACGCGCCGTATACCACGATCGCCCAAGCGCTCGCGGCGGCCCGCCCGGGTGATCGCGTCGTGATTACCGCGGGACTCTACCGCGAGCCGACGCTCGTCGTGCGCACGCCGCACATCACCGTTGAAGGGCGCGGCTGGCCCGTGCTCGACGGCGAGTCGGTACGCACGGTGTTCGTCATTGCCGCCGATTCGGTGACCGTGCGCGGGTTGGTGCTGGAGCACACCGGGGTGTCGAATCTCGACGACCGAGCCGGCATCCGCGCCGAAGATGTGCGCGGGTGCATCATCGAGCACAATCGTCTGCGTGACAATCTCTTTGGGATCTACATCCAACGGAGCGCCGATTGCATCGTGCGCGACAACGATGTGGAAGCACACGGTGCCTCGCAGACCACCAGCGGCAACGGCATTCACATGTGGTATTCGCCTGGTACGCGCGTTGAGCGCAATCGTGTGAGCGGTCAGCGCGACGGTATCTACTTTGAGTTTTCGCCTGGTGGCGTCACCACGGACAATGTCAGTGAACACAGTCAGCGCTACGGCCTGCACTTCATGTTCTCGGACTCGTGCCGCTACGAGCGCAATGTGTTTCGCGACAATACCTCTGGTGTGGCCGTGATGTACAGCCGCGGCGTCGTGATTTCGCACAATCGCTTCGAGCGGGCCTGGGGCAGCGGCGCGTATGGACTGCTGCTCAAGGAAATCCTCGGCGGCGAGATTCGCGGCAACACCTTCAGCCACAACTCC
The DNA here is from genome assembly GCA_026387915.1 of Gemmatimonadota bacterium. Lineage (NCBI taxonomy): Bacteria > Pseudomonadati > Gemmatimonadota > Gemmatimonadota bacterium. The sequence goes on along the minus strand of JAPLKS010000007.1, from coordinate 106,868 downwards.
ATCGGCCTTTACCTCGAGGGGGCCGTGCGGATGGCGGTGGCCGATAACGATTTCGTACAGAACGGCTGGGCGGCCAAAGTCCTGGCGAATGCCGAGGATAATCAGTTCACCGGCAACCGCTTTTCAGGGAACGCCTTTGATGTTGGCACTAACTCGCGCTCCGCGAGTTCGACCTTCGACGGGAACTGGTGGGACGCCTATCGCGGCTACGACTTGAACCGCGACGGCATCGGGGACGTGCCCTTTCACCCCGTGCGCCTCTTTGCGCTCATCGTGGAGCAGCATCCAGCGGCCCTCGTTCTGCTGCGGAGCCCGATGGTCGCGGTGCTCGACGCCGCCGAACGAGTGCTCCCGGTGCTCACGCCCGAGGCGCTGGTCGATCACCATCCACACATGAGGCCGCGGCCATGATTTCTGCCAACGGCCTGCGCAAGAAATTTGCGGCACTCGAAGTCCTCGACGACGTCACACTCAATGTGCGCCCGGGCGCGGTCACCGCGCTCGTCGGCCCCAATGGGTCAGGGAAGACCACGTTCATCAAGATCGTGCTCGGCCTCACCCGTGCCGACGCGGGAAGTTTTTCGGTTGACGGACAGCTCTCGGATGCCGCGGGTGCCTATCGTCGGCACATCGGCTACATGCCGCAGGCGGCGCGCTTTCCCGAGAACCTCAAGGTCCAGGACGTCCTCGCGCTGATTCGCGCCCTGCGCCCAGACGAAGCGCGCGACGAAGAACTCATCACGGCGTTCGGATTGGCTGCCGAAATGGAAAAGGCCGTCGGCACGCTCTCCGGCGGCACCCGCCAGAAAGTGAATGCCGCCATCGCGTTCCTCTTCCGCCCGTCGTTGCTCATTCTCGATGAACCGACCGCCGGACTCGATCCTGTGGCGAGCGGCATTCTCAAGGAAAAGATTCGTCAGGTGCGCGCCGAAGGACGTTCGGTGCTCATCACCTCGCACATTCTCGCCGAGCTCGAAGAACTGGCCGACGACGTCGCGTTCTTGTGTGATGGGCGGCTCCGCTTTGCCGGCACAGTGGCGGCGCTCCTCGAACGCACGGGGCAGACGCGCCTCGAACCCGCCATTGCGGCGCTGATGCGGCTTGAGGGATCACGCCGGAGCGCGCTCGTCGAACCAGCCACCGCGGCTGGTTGGCCGACGCCAGCCCCGGAGGCCCTGTGAAGATCGTGCTGCTCGTGCTGGAGGCAGGGCTGCGCGATCTTACGCGCAATCGCTGGATTGTTGCCTATGGACTCTGCTTTCTGCTGCTCGCCGAAGGACTCTTTTGGTTTGGCGGTACGGGCCCGCAGGTGGCGCTGAGTCTCCTGAACATCGTCCTGATGATCGTGCCGCTGGTGGCGCTCGTCTTTGGCACGATTCACATGTATGCCTCGCGCGAGTTTGTTGAGCTCCTGCTCGCGCAACCGGTGCCGCGGCCGCAGCTCTTCGCGGGGCTTTTTCTTGGACTGGCTCTCCCCTTGAGCGGTGCGTTCGCCGTCGGTGCGGGGATACCGTTTGCCTGGCATGCAGGCGCGGGCACCGGCGGCGGCGCGCTGCTCGCGCTCTTTACCGCGGGCATCGCACTCTCCGTAGCGTTCTCCGCGATCGCCACGTGGATTGCCCTGTCCACGGAGGACCGACTCAAAGGCGTCGGCCTCTCGCTCGGCGTCTGGCTCGCTTCAACGATTGTGTACGACGGGCTCGTGCTCGCGGCGGCGGCGGCGTTCGCCGACTACCCGCTTGAAAAACCGCTTCTCGGATTGATGCTCGCCAACCCGGTGGATCTGGCGCGCATGCTCGTCCTCACGCAACTCGATGTGTCCGCTCTGATGGGCTATACCGGCGCGCTGTTCGAGCGCACCTTCGGCACCGGCCTGGGCACGAGCATCGCGGTCGCGACGCTCACCGCCTGGTGCGCGGTGCCGCTCGCGCTCGCCGCTCGGCGGTTTCAGCGGCGCGACTTCTAATGTTTCACTTCCTTCGCACTCTTGGAGAATCACGCATGCGCACGTCACACCGCACGGCCATTTTTGGAATCGCCCTCGTCCTCGTCGCCGCCGCATGCGGTGGTGGAGAGTCGAAGCCAGCGGATGCCTCCGCGGGTGGTGCCGCGCAATCGGCGGTCGCCGCGACGGGAACCGTCATTGAAATCTCCGCCACGACCGATGACAAAGGCTCGTACTACGAACCCAAAGAAATCACCGCGAAGCCGGGCGACGTGCTGCGCGTCAAGCTCATCACGGGCGTGCACAACGTGAATTTTCTTCCGGACTCGAACCCCGGCAAAGCCGGCCTGCCGGCCGCGTCTGCGTTCCTTCAGCTCCCAGGGCAGACGATCGACATCCCGCTCACGTTCGGCGAAGGCGATTTCTACTTCCAGTGCGATCCGCACGCGGCACTCGGCATGAAGGGCCGCGTCGTCGTCAAGAAGTAACGCAGTATTCGTTGGCAGTTGATCGTCGTGCTTCGCGGGTCCGGGGGGACACCGGGAGTACGGGGGTCAGCTGCCAGCGATGCGCGCGCCGTAGGCGCTGCGCCACCGTTCGACACGGTCGAGGACGTCGCGCACGCTGATGCGCGGCATGCGCCCGAGGCGATTCTCCATTGAGATCGGATACGCCTCGCCCGGCTCGCCATAGGCGTCGATCATCAAGTCGCCGAACGCGCGGTACGGACCCACGCGTTTCGGATTTGAATACCCGACGAGCGATACCACCGGCCGGTTTAGCGCCACACTGATGTGCAGCGGTCCCGTGTCGGGCGATAGTACCAGCGCCGCCGCATCAAAAATCCCCACGAGCCCGCGCAACCCGCCATTTCCGAGCGCGCTGAACGGCTTCACCGACGCGCGTTCCATAATCACCTGCTCCGCGTGTACCTCGCGCGGCGATCGCCCGCCCACCAGCACGGGCTGCAGGCCAAAGTCGTGCCACAGTGCATCGCATACTTCCGCCCAGCGTTCAGGGGCCCAGTCCTTCTCCGCCTTGCTGGTGGCCACCACGATCGGCGCGGTGGGGCGCTCAAAGCGCGCGATGAATGCGCGCTGCCACTCGCGTTCGGCCTCGTTCCACGGACCAAGATTCCACGTCACCGGAGCCGATGGCACGCCGAGCCAATCGGTGAACTCGAGGTATTGATCCTGCACGTGCTGCATCGCGTGCGCTGGAATGCGATGCGTGGTAAAGAGCCAGTTGAAGTCGCGCGCGCGGGCGCGGTCAAAGCCCAACTTGACCGGTGCCTGCGTAAAGCCAGTGATAATCCCGGCCTTGAAGTAGACCTGCAGGTTGACGACGAGGTCAAACCGACGTCCAGCGAGCGTGCGCCGGATGTCGAGAAAGCCACGGACGCCCGCAGTGCGGTCGAAGAGAATGATGTCATCAATCAGCGGATGCCCGCGCACCAAAGCGGCAGGGCCAGGCTGCAGCACCCACGTGATGTGCGCCGCCGGATGCGCCCGTTTGATTGCGTGCAGCACGGGCAACACGTGCACGGCATCGCCAACGGCGCTCATCATCACAATGCAAATCCGGTCCATCGCGACGCGCGTCATGACGCACGCTCCGGTCCAGCGGTGGCCGTCAACGGCATCAGCACCGCGGGGTCATCAAAATCGAGACCGACCGTCCGCCGCCACTTCCGCGCCGATCGCACGAGACGGATGAGATTGCGGTACGCGGCCGTCGCACTGTTCGCTTCACCAAACAACACGCGGTCCACGTCGAGTACGGCCGCCTGCACGCCGTCACGCGTCGGCATAATGAACACGTTTTTGAGATTGAGGTCGGGGTGCACCGCACCGGCGTGCCGCAGGCGGCGCAGCAACTCAGCCACGGCCTGCACGATGGCGGTGCGCGCCGCGGGCTCGGTGGTCGCGCGCCACGCGTCGGGAAGATCGCGGCCCTCGAGCGTGCGCGTCACCACGTCCGCGCGCACCAGCGGTCCAAACGCGGGGTAAATCGCGTACGCGAGCACCTCGGGTGTCGGCACACCTGCCGCTCTTAACCGGAGCGACGCTGCCAACTCCGCTGGCGCACGGGTCGGCGACAGAAAAAGATCGCCCGTGAGCGCCGCCAGCATGCCGCCGTGCACGGAATGCCGCACCACGACATCTTCGCCGGACGCGAGCGTCACGCGCCACGCCGTCGCGCGCCCCTGCAATGCCACGGCGTTTGGTGTGCGTGCCGCCCATGTGTGCAACGTGTTTCCACCCGCGAGAACCGCGGTGAGGGCCGACGCCACGGACTCGTGCGCCATCACGCGGATGCCGCGGGTCGTGGTCTCGTGGTATGGCGCGAGCGAACGCGTCACGTTTAGCGCACCACTTGGTACACGGGAACTACCTGGCTTTTGCCTTTGAGCTCCATCGGCGGTAGCGGCATAAGTCGCGGCGGCGTCTTGAGCGCCTGACGGAAGTCCTCGCTCAAGAGAATCTCCCCTGGGCCCGCCGCCGAACAGAGCCGGCTGGCCGTGTTCACGGTGTTCCCGATGACGGTGTACTCCAACCGCCGCTCACTGCCAATATTCCCGGCGAACGCCTCGCCAAAGTTGAGCCCAATACCAATCTGTAGCGTCGGACGCGACTCGCGCGTCCAGCGCTCATTCAGTTGGTCGAGCGCAATCATCATGTCGAGCGCGGCTTCCATCGCGCGGTCTACGTCGTCACTCTCGCCGAGTGGCGCGCCCCACTGCGCCATCACGGCGTCGCCAATGAATTTGTCGAGCGTTCCACCGTGCCGGAACACACACTCCACCATTTCGGTGAAGTATTCCGTCAGCAGGCGCGCCATCGCGTCGGGGTTCATCGTTTCGGAGAGCGCAGTAAAGCCGCGAATATCGCTGAACAATACCGCAACGGGGCGCTTATCGCCGCCCAGTTTGACCGCATCGGCACTGTTCGCAATACGGGCGGCAAGGTGCGGCGTAAAGAACCGCTCAAAGTTGCTCCGTACCAACGCCTCGCGCCGAATCCGGTCGGAGAACTGCCCGTTCTCAAGCGCGACGGCGGCAATCCCCGCAAATGCAATAAGGAAATCCAGGTCCGCTTCGCTAAAGCGGTGCGTCGTCACCGAGTTGTCGACGTACAGCACGCCGAGTACGCGATCTTCCGAGCCAATGAGCGGCGCGCACATGGCGGACCGCACCTGTTGCATCAGCACCGATTGCCCAGCAAAACGTTCGTCTTCTCCGGCATCGTCACTGAGCACCGCGACTTTGTCTTCCACCGCCGTGCGGGCAATGGACTGCGGAACAGGAGCGCCCTCCGCGGTACCACGACGGTCCCGCGAGACCTTACTCACCATCTGCCCGTGCTCGTCGAGCAACGAAATGGCGCACCGGTCTGCCTCGAGCGTTTCAAAGGCGTAGTCCGCGACTTTGCGCAGCAGTACGTCCACGTCCGCCGAACGCGTCAGCCCTTTCGACACCTCGAGCAGAATGCGCAACTTCTCGCGATCCTTCTCGGCGGGGTCCAGCGCCGTCGCCATGACCGCCTGGACGCTGCCGCTCTGCTTGCTGATCGCGGCGAACGACTCAGCGCTCGTGGGAACGTGGCGGACAATCGTGCCGCCGGGCTTCGGACCCTTCGGGGTGGGGGCTGCGCTCACCACCGGCGTTGCGTCCGAATACGCGTGCGGTGGGGCTGGGGCTTCGGGCGCGTGTGCCGCGTCCGCCGCATCTGCCGCATCTGCCGCATCTGCCGCGTGTGACGTTGCGGTGGTGGCGTTCGAAAAATCGCCTCCCGCCACTTCCACCCGAAACATGACGCTCCCAAACGTCAGGGTGTCCCCCGGAACAACGAAATAACTTTCCACCTTCACGCCATTCACGAAGGTGCCGTTGCTCGACCCGATGTCCTTTACCTGAATGCCGGTGTCTTCCACGCGCAACTCCGCGTGCCGGCGCGACACCGTCGGATCTACGACAGGGCAGTCGCTGTTCACCGCGCGCCCCACCACCATCGTGGAGGAGGCGCTCAAGTCGAACGAGTACTCGTTCGCGATTCCTGTGAGCCGGTACGTCATGCCCTAATTATGGCGTACGCGCCCGATAGCCGTCAGCATCGCGCGCGCTTTGTTCTCGGTCTCCTCCCACTCGGAGGCCGGCACGGAGTCCGCGACAATCCCCGCGCCACACTGCACGTTGGCCTCTCCACCGGCAATCACACAGGTCCGGATGGTGATGGCGAGATCCATCCGCCGGTCCCCGTACGCGATGTAGCCTACCGCTCCGGCATACGGCCCCCGCCGTTCCGGCTCGAGGGAGTCGATGATCTCCATTGCCCGAACCTTCGGCGCGCCGGTCATCGTGCCCGCCGGAAAGGTTGCCCGGAACACATCGAGCGTGGAGCGCCCGGCGGGCAGTCGTCCCTCCACCTGACTCACGAGATGAAGCACGTGTGAATACTTCTCGACGGTCATCAGGTCGGTGACTTCCACCGAGCCGTATTCCGCCACACGCCCCACATCATTGCGGCCCAAGTCCACCAGCATCACATGCTCGGCGCGCTCTTTTTCGTCCGCCAGCAACTCGGCGGTCGCCAGGGCATCCTGCGCTGCATCGCGGCCCCGCGCACGGGTTCCCGCAATCGGCCGCACAATCACGCGGTCATCCGCCACGCGCACCTGCAACTCGGGCGAGCTCCCCACGAGTTCCACGCCGTCGAGGGCGAGGTGATACATGTATGGACTCGGATTGAGCGCTCGAATTGCACGGTAGAGCGAGGTGCTGTCAAAGTCGTAGGGCACCACAATGCGTCGCGCCAACAGCGCCTGAAAGCAGTCGCCGGCCACAATGTGTTCTTTGATGCGCGCCACGTCAGCCATAAAGCGCTCACGTTCGTACGTCGAGCGGCCCGTAGCGGGCACCGCCTGCGCGTTTAGGTCGAGGGGCGGTAGCGACGGGCCCGTGCGGAGGCGCAGGATCGAGCGATCGATGGCCGCATGTGCCGCACGCTCCAACTCAGCCACCGCCTGCTCGCTCGCGCCCCGCGGCACGCGCATCGGCGTCACCACTCGTGCCTGTGAGCGGAGATTGTCCACGATCACGACGGTGCCCGTAAAGACAAACAGCGCATCCGGCGCCATCACCCCGCGAGGGGGCGGGGAAGGGAGGCGCTCGATGTGTCGCACGGCGTCATACGAGAAATACCCTACGGCGCCGCCCCAGAAGGCCCCGAGTTCGGGTGCCGCGACGGGCTCCCACGCGGTGAGCAAGTCACGGAGGTCGGCAAACGGGTCATCCGGCGTTCGGGCGCCGTGCCAGCCACGCACCGCATCCCAATCCTCAACAACACCGTCGCTCAGGCGCCACGCGCCGAGCGCTTCGGCGCCGAGGAAGGTGTAGCGGGCCCAGGTTTCGCTCCCCGCCGGTGCCGATTCCAGTAAGAACGCAAAAGGACTCGCGTCCGGGCTGCCCGCGTCGCGCAACTTTGCGAAGGCCGCCACCGGCGTGTCGGTATCCAGCAGAATGTCCCGCCACACGGGAATCATCACGCCGGTTGCCCCACTCGTTTCGCTCGGTGATCTTCCCTGCATGCGTCCTCTGATCGCGGCATTCGCCGCGTGCGTGATTGCGGGTGTGGGTGCGCCAACATTGGTGCACGCACAAACGTGGAACGATCCGCGCACGATGAATCTCGTTGATCGCGCAATCGCGCGCCGCGCGGCGCAGCTCGCCGACACCGGCCTCACAGACTACCGCGCCAACGCCCACGGGTTCCTGACCTTCCTCGCCCAAATTGGCGAAGGCTACCCCGATCCGCCGAAGGTCGTGCGTACGGACGAGCTCGCCCTCGAAGTCTATTGGCGCGCACCAAATCAGAGCAAGCAACGGATCGTCGGCCGTCGCGACACGCTCCTGCTCCCCACGGATATCGCCTATCACCGCGATCATCTCGCGATCGTCCAGAACAACTTCCCAGGCATCATTCGCCTCGGGGACGGTGACGAAGTCCGCGATGTTCCGCACCCGCTTTCCACCGCCGGGCGCGACGCCTACGATTTTGCGATCGTCGATTCCCTGCGCATCAAGACGCAGGAGCGCGCCTTTGACGTCCTCACCGTCAATGTCCGGCCGCGCGACGACCAGCAACCACGGGCCATCGGCGCCGTCTATCTCGACCGCGAAACGGGCTCCGTCGTACGGATGGCCGTCAGCTTCACCCGCGTGGCCCTCAAAGATCCACAGCTCGAGGATGTCTCGGTAATTCTCGAAAACGGCCTCTTCGAAGGGCGCTTCTGGCTACCACGGCGCCAAGAGATCGAAATTCGACGCACCGCCACTTGGATGGATTTCCCCACCCGCGGCATCATTCGCGGCCGTTGGGAAATCTGCTGCGTGCAGGTCAATCAAAAACTCCCCGCCCCGTGGTTTGCCGGCGAGGAAGTGGTGTCCCTGCCGCCCGCACAGCTCAAAGCCTACAAATTCGACGGCGGCATTCTCGAAGTGCTCCCCGGCGACCTCAAACTCAGCGCGGATGACGACGTCCGCCACGTGCAGGACGCCGCCCGCGAGCTCGTCCGCGCCGAAGCGCTCTCGCGCGCGCAATCCACCACGCCCAGCGCCCGCGGCGTGAGCGACGTCGTGCGCTTTGACCGCAACGAAGGGCTCGCCATTGGCGCGGGCCTCGCACAACGATTCGGCGCGGGCGTTGTCGCCAAAGGGCGCGCGCGTTTTGGCCTCGACGACCACCAACTCAAACACGAACTCTCGCTCGGTTGGCTGCACGCCAGTGGAGCAGGGCTTTCGATCACCGCACACGACGACTGGCGCGACGCTGGAGACGAAGCCGAAACCAGCGGCGTCCGCAACTCCATTGCCGCGCAGGAATTCGGAAGCGACTTCACCGACAGCTACCGCGCCCGCGGCGTGCAACTCGCCCTCGACGCAGGAAACGTTGGCGGCCTGCTCTGGCGCGTGACCGCCGAACGTGCGCACGACTCCCCGCTCGCGCTGCGAGCGCGCCCAGCGGTCGGAGCATTTCGGCCCGCTTTTGGCGCCGTGCCGCTCACGGTGGATCGCATCTCGCTCAGCATCACGCGCGCCCTCAGTGACGCCCCGTGGGGATCGCGAGGGCAGGGGGCGTTCTTCCTTGAGGCACTGCAAACGCGCGACGTATCCAGTGCCAGCCACAGCTCGCGATTCGCCCGGCTCGTGCTAACGGCGGACGCCGAACACGATTTTGGCACGGATAAACTCGCCCTGCACACCACCGCGGCGGCCATCATTGGCGCAGCGCCGCCCGCCCAGTGGCTCGTGCATATGGGCGGCCCCGTCACCGGCCCCGGCTACGATTTTCACCAGTTTGCCGCGCTCGGAGCCCTGTCACAGCGCGTGGAGTGGCGGCACCTGGCCGGCGCCCTCCCCCTCTCGCTGGGGCGCTTTGGCACGATGTCTATGCCAGTCGTCATTGCCCCCTTTGCCCAAGGGATCTGGCTTCAGGGGGAGCCTGGGGCACAGCAACGGGGCTGGTACGGCAGTGTCGGTGTCGGCGTCATTTCCCTCTTCGACCTGCTGCGGTTGGATGTTGCCCGCGGAATGCGTGACGGTCGTTGGACTTTCTCGGTAGATATGACCCGCGGTTACTGGCGGGTCCTCTAGCCCCTGACCGACGGTGCCCCAGCGGTTAGTTTTATGGTTCTAAGGCGCCCCCTGTCGGCGCCTGACCCCCGGAAAAGAGGATAGGGATGGGGACGTCCGCCCGCCCGGCACGAGACGAATGGCTGCTCCCGACGCTCGAGGGTCTTATGACCCCCGAGCAGTTCGTGCAGCTCAAAGCCGCGCGCGAGGAGAGCTACTGGGAAACTGCCGTCCGCCGCGGCTTCGTCTCCGACGACCAAATCCTCACCGCACTCTCGTCGCGGTTCCGGATGAAGATCGCCAACATCGCGTCTATCTCGCAGCAGGCGCGCGAACTGGTGCCGGAAACGTTGGTGCGCAAATATCGCGTGCTCCCGCTCCAGATCAGCGATTCCATTCTCGACATCGCCACTGCTGACCCGCACGATCTCGACTGCGAACGCACCCTCGCGTTCGCCCTTGGCCGCACCGTGCGTATGTCGCTGGCCTCGCCGACAAAAATTCAGGAACGCCTCGACGAAGTCTACCGCCCCGAAAACGTCATCGAGAAAATTCTCGAGAACGTCGGCATCGACTACGACATCGAAACGCTCACCGAGCAGATCGAGGATTCCGACCTCGAACTCGGTGCCAATCAGGCCACGGCGCGCCCCGTTATTCAGCTGGTGGACCGCATCGTCGCCGAAGGGATTTCGTCGCGCGCGTCGGACATCCACTTGGAGCCCGAGGAAGGCGGCGTCGCCGTTCGCTATCGTATTGACGGTGTACTCCGGCAGGTGATGGTGTTGCCCAAGGCGGCCGGCATTCCGCTCGTGTCGCGCGTGAAGATCATGGCGCAACTCGACATTGCCGACCGCCTGCGCCCGCAAGACGGTCGTGCGCGCGTGGTGGTGAGCGGCAATCGCGTGGATTTGCGTATCTCCACGCTGCCGGCGTCGCAGGGCGAAAAAGTCGTCATTCGTATTCTCGACCAGCGCTCCACCGTGCTCTCGCTCGACGGACTCGGACTCAATCCCGACGAACTCGAACGCATTCACGGCCTCTTGCAGTCGCGCGAAGGGCTGCTGCTCGTCACCGGTCCCACCGGCAGCGGCAAGACCACCACGCTGTACTCGATGCTTCGCACCGTGCAGGCGCGTGGCGTCAACATCGTCACCGTCGAAGACCCGGTCGAGTATCGCCTGCAAGGCATTGTGCAGGTGCAGGTCAACGAAAAAGCGGGGCTCACCTTTCCGGCCGCGCTGCGCTCCATTCTGCGCCAAGACCCCGACGTCATTCTCGTCGGCGAAATTCGAGACAAAGAAACGGCCATGATCGCCGTGCAGGCGTCGCTCACGGGCCACTTGGTGCTCACGACGCTGCACACCATCGACGCCGCGAGTTCGGTCACGCGTCTGCTCGACATCGGCATTGAGAGCTACAAGATTGCCGCGTCGCTCAAGGGCGTCGTCGCGCAACGACTCCTCCGCCGACTCTGCCCCCACTGCCGCGAGCTCGCGGTGGGACAGGTGCCGGATCGTCTCAAGAAGTGGTTCCCCGACGGCTCCACGCTCTACCGGCCCGTCGGCTGCTCCGAGTGCTCCAACACGGGCTATCGCGGTCGTCTCGCGATCACCGAAGTGCTCTCGACGAGCACCGAAATGGAACGCCGCATTGCCGCCAACGAACATTCCGAGCGCATCGCCGACGCGGCGCGCGAGGGGGGCATGCGCGGACTGTGGGAATCGGGCGTTCAGCACACGCGCAACGGCATCACCACCATCGAAGAACTGCTGCGCGTGCTCGAGGCTCCCGTTGAGGCGAGCGCGCAGCCGCGGCCGAGTACGTCAACGCGTGCGAGCAGCGCACAGCGCGCGGTGGACGACGACAATGGCACGCACCGTGAGCCGCCATCGGCTTCCGGCGCGACCGCCGCGCCACCGTCCATCGACGGTGGGCTGCTTCCGCCGCCCACGCGCGGTCACGTCCCCACGTTGCACCATACGCCGGCGCCGTCCTTTACCGGCGCGTCGTTCCAGCTCGTGGACGACGAGAACGTCAACGCCGCCGGCGAATCCAAAAAGGTGTTGCTGGTGGAGGACGAAGACTCCCTCCGTCGCGTGCTCAAAGATCTCCTCGAGCGCGAGGGGTTTACGGTGTTCGAGGCCGCCGACGGTGTGAAAGCCCTCGATGAAATCGACCGCGCCGCCCCCGACATCGTGGTGCTCGACTTGAACCTCCCGCGCCTCGACGGCTACGGCGTGCTCAGTCATCTGCGCGCGCGCCCCGGCACCGCGAATCTGCCGGTGATTGTCCTCACGGCCAAGGGCGACGAAGACAGTGAAGTGCGCGTCTTCGAGTACGGCGCGAGCGATTACCTCACCAAGCCGTTCCGCCCGCGCGCGCTCTCCGCGCGCCTGCACTCGCTCCTCGCCCGCGGCCACCGCGCCGTCTGAGTTCAACAATGACCAACCCGACCACCGTGCGTGTGGGCGTGGTGGATGTCTACGTCGTCCGCATCGTACGCGGACGGTGGAAGGTGCTCGTCCTGCGCCGTCAGGCCCCTGGGCGTAGCCCCGGCTCATGGGAGACCGTCCACGGGCGCGTGGAGCGCGGCGAATCGCTACCGCAGGCCGCCTGCCGCGAACTCCGCGAAGAAACCGGGCTCACCCCCGACCGCCTCTATAGCGTGACGGTGCACCCGTTCTATCTCCATCGCACCGGCGAAGTCCAACTGGCCGCCGTCTTCGCAGCCTTCGTGTCATCCGACGCCGTCACCACCGCCGACGAACACGACGCCTACGAATGGCTCACCCCCACTGCCGCCACAAAACGATTCTCGTGGCCGCGTGAAGCGGAAGCGATTGCGCACATTCGCAAGCTCTTTCCAAACGGACACGGCGGCGCGGTGGATGACGTCCTGCGCATGCCCCTCGACGAGTAGTCACGAGCGCCGGTCGCGGTAAACTCGCCTGTACCGCTCACTCCGCCCGCCGCAAGTGCCGCCGCAAGTGCCGCCGCATGCGCCGCCCGCGCTACTCTCCCTTGATCGGCACCGCCCGCTCCGCCGTCGTCGACAAACGGTCGCTCCCACCCGCCGGCGCGTTCGGCTTCACCCGCACCGACTTCGCCGGAATCCCCACGTTCACGTGGTAGGCGCGCACGTCTTTGGTGGCCACCGCATTCGCGCCCACCATCCCCTGCGTCCCCACGTGTACACCGGCCAAGACCGTGGCGTGGTACGTAATGCGCACACCGTCCTCGAGCACTGTGACGGCATTCGTGACGTCTGCTTGATCCACAATGCTATGCGTATGACTGTAAATGTTGGCGTAGTCGCTAATGCTCACGCCATTCCCCATCACAATGCCGCCGCGGTCGTCCAGCAACACGTGGCGGTGCACCACCACGTCGTCGCCACAATCGATGTTGTAGCCGAAGGTGAATTCCACATGCTGAAACGCCTTGAACCGCTCGCCGCAGCTGCGGAAAATGTACGGCGCCAGGAGCCGGCGAAAGCGCACGCCCAAGTCCACGTTCTGCCCGGCCAACGGCAATCGATCAAACGAATACCAAAGCCAGAGCAGCGGCTTCACGCGCTGAAACTGCACATCATCACACTCGGCGTAGTACTCCGGCTCGAGCGTCACGTTGCGCGGGTCGAGCGCCGACAGCGCGAGTCGTGTGCCGAGCGGCAGCTTCGTGTCGGTGACCGCGGTTTCCCAGTGCGCCGCATACGCAGGCCACGCGAGTTCGCCGAGCGTGTCGCGGCAAAAGCGCGCACGGTCGAGCGCGGGGTCCGCCAGTTGGCCGCGCAACTGCTCGAGCCACTGCTCCACGAGCGAGTTGGCTGGCGTGGGCGCCAGTAACCGGAGGGGACGAAGCACCATACCAACCGCCTCGCGATGCGCGGGTTAAGGTTTTTTCTGCGTGCCTGCTGAAGCCCGCGACCACACCGCCGAGCGTTCGGCGTCGAGTAGCGAGAGAGTCTCGGTCCAGCCCGTGCTCTGCTGACCAGCGGCCAGCACCGTCACAGGTTGCGAGAGATCAATCGAGGCATCGTACACGAAAATTGCACTCTGCTGCTGCCGCTGTGCCACGCGTCCCTCACCAAATCCTGGCGTCACGGCAATGACGTCGAGCGGACGGTAATCGCGCCCGCCACTGCGGAGCACCACATCCATCGGTTCGTACCGCGCCTCGCCCGGCTCCAGCGTGTAGTAGGTCACATACCACGCCTGAACACGCGCCACGCCCGTGCGCGCGGCAATCGCCTCGAGCTGCTTGGCGCGACTCTCGCGAATGCCGCGCAACGCACGGTGCGAGTCCGGCGCCAGTAGCCGCAAAATTGCTTCGTCGAGCGGAATCGCTTTGATGGAGAGTCCCATGTGCTGCAGCTTCACCGCAATCTCATCCTGCTTGCGCGAGCCAAAGCCTTCCGGCACCAACCCCGCGCTCGCGGAGGTTGCCGCGCCTGCCTGCGCACCCAGCGCGCCCGCAAACCCCACCAGCAGAGCAAACGCCATTCGCATACGGATCACGGTGCCCTCCACGACGGGTGGGACAACAGCTCGACGATGGCCTCCGCCAACGTATCGCGCCCCACGCCGCTCACGGCGCTGAACGCGATCATCTGATCTTCTTCGAGTTCAAGCAGCACGGCAATCGCGTGCATCCGGTCCTTCAGTTCACGCGGCTTCAACTTGTCGATCTTCGTGGCCACCACAATCGTGGGGATCCCAAGATCGGCCAGCAGGTCAAACATCGCCACATCTTCCACCGTGGGGTCGTGCCGCACGTCGAGGAGCTGCACAATGCCGCGAAGCTCCGCGCTCGTACGCAGATAGCCCTCAATCAGCGGTTTCCACTCTTCGCGCCGCCCCTTGGAAATCCGCGCGTACCCGTAGCCCGGTAAATCCACGAACGTGAACGTCTTGTTGACCGCAAAGAAATTAATTTCGCGCGTACGTCCCGGCGTGTTACTCACGCGGGCAAAGGCTTTGCGCCGCACCAGCTTGTTGAGGAGCGACGACTTGCCAACGTTCGACCGCCCCGCAAAGGCCACCTCGGGCAACCCTGGCGTGGGCCGCCACCCACCGTCCTGCGCCATCGGCCCCAAGAATTCGAGGTGCCGAATGACCATCGGATCCTTAGTCGGTAACGCCGGCGTGGCGGGTGTGTCGGGTGTGGCGGGTGTGGCGTCTTCCATACTTAAAAGATAACGGCGGAACCCCTGGTTCCGCCGCTCTTTTTCAGCCAATCGCCCGTCCGTCGCCCGTAGAGAAGCGCTTTAGGCTTCTTTCTTCACGCGCTTGGGCGCGATCTCTAGCATTGGCGGGGCGCCGTTGGTGATGCACGCCTCGGTCACGCGCACTTCCACCACATCGTCGCGCGCCGGCAGGTCGAACATCGTGTCGAGCAGAATCTCTTCGAGAATCGCCCGCAATCCGCGCGCGCCCGTGCCGCGGGCAATCGCCTTGCGGGCAATGGCCTTGAGCGCCGACTCCTCAAACGTGATCGTCACGTCCTCAAGCTCAAACAGCTTGGAGTACTGTTTGGTGAGCGCGTTCCGCGGCTCCTTGAGAATCGTCACGAGCGCGTCTTCGTCCAGCGCCTGCAACGGCACGGTCACCGGCAGACGCCCCACGAGCTCAGGAATGAGCCCGTAACGGAGCAGATCGTCCGGCTCCACGTCGCCAAAGATATGCGTCGCGGGCTTGGGGGTGCCGCTCGCCGTCTTCGCCTCGGAGTCGTTGAAGCCAATCTGACGACGGCCCAACCGCGCTTCGATAATCTTTTCCAGCCCGTCGAACGCCCCGCCGCAAATGAACAGGATGTCCTTGGTGTTGATCTGGATGTATTCCTGCTGCGGGTGCTTGCGGCCGCCCTGCGGCGGAACGCTGGCTACCGTCCCCTCGAGAATCTTGAGCAACGCCTGCTGCACGCCTTCGCCGCTGACGTCACGCGTAATGCTCGGGTTTTCGCTCTTGCGCGCAATCTTGTCGATTTCGTCGATGTAGACGATGCCGCGCTCGCACTCCGCCACATTGAAGTCGCCTGCCTGCAGCAGACGCACCAGAATGTTCTCGACGTCCTCACCCACATAGCCAGCTTCGGTGAGCGTCGTGGCATCGGCAATCGTAAACGGCACGTCGAGCATGCGCGCCAGCGTCTGCGCCAGCAGCGTCTTGCCCACGCCCGTCGGGCCGAGCAAGAGGATGTTCGACTTATCGAGCTCAACGTCGTTCTCGCGGCGCGAGGCACTGGCGTTGATGCGCTTGTAGTGGTTGTACACGGCCACGGCGAGCGCCTTCTTGGCCGCTTCCTGACCGATCACGTACTGGTCGAGTGTGTCCTTAATTTCCTGCGGCGCCGGCACCGACGTGACCGACTCCGCCACTTCGCGCTCTTCATCCTCGGCGAGAATCTCGTTGCACAGCGCGATGCACTCGTTGCAGATGTAGACCGAGGGCCCGGAGATAAACTTCCTCACCGAGTCCTTGGACTTTCCGCAGAACGAGCACCGGAGGTGCCGGTCGTGTGACATGGTTGTCATCGATCGAAAACGAGCCTCTGTGACGGTCGCTGAGGGACATTCCCATCGTGGGATGTACCGGTGCGACGCGCGACTTCCTGATGTGTAACAGTACCCCCAAAGCGGGGCAAGCTTCTAGTCCATAGTATCGGCTTTGTGAAGCAATTCACAAGCCCGGCACCCCAACCCTCAAAAACGCTGATCTTCCAACGAGTTACTTGGCGTTCTCGCTCGCCGCCAACGCGTGCGCGGCCGCCACTTCTTCACGCTGCGAAATCACCTGGTCAATCAGGCCGTATTTCTTGGCTTCTTCGGCCGACATAAAGAAATCGCGCTCCATGTCGCGCTCAATCTGCTCGAGATTCCGCCCGGTGTGCTTGGCGTACAACCCGTTCATCTGCGCGCGCAGGTACAGAATTTCCTTGGCCTGAATCTCAATGTCCGCCGCCGTACCCGAGGCACCGCCGCTCGGCTGGTGAATCATGATGCGCGAATGCGGCAGCGCCGAACGCTTGCCCGCGCGGCCAGCCGCCAGCAGGAACGACCCCATCGACGCGGCCATCCCCATGCAGATCGTGTTCACCGGCGACTTCAGGAACTGCATCGTGTCGTAAATCGCCATGCCGCTCGACACACTGCCGCCCGGCGAGTTGATGTACAGGTGAATATCTCGGCCGGGGTTGTCCGCCTCGAGAAAGAGCAACTGTGCAATGATCATGTTCGCCACGTCGTCGTTGATCGGCGTGCCGAGGAAAATGATGCGGTCCATGAGGAGCCGCGAATACACGTCGTAGCTCCGCTCACCGCGGCTCGACCGTTCAATGACATACGGGTTCGGAATGATCGCCATGTCCTCGTCCTCTTCGTCGGGTTGACGGCGGCGGTCCCACAGGGGCGGCGGCGCAATCGCGCCCGCGGTTCCCTCGTGGTTCCCCTGCCGGTGCTTCACGCCTGCGTCACGGTGTTCTGCTTCAGGAGCCACTCAAACACCCGCTCCTCAGTAATACCCCGCTCGATCTCGCGGAGCCGTCCGGCCTTCTGCAACGCCGCGTACACCTGTCCAGTATCGGCACCGCGCTTGCCAGCCATCTCTGCCACTTTTTCGTCCACATCTTTTTCGGTCGCGGCCAACTTTTCGCGCTCGGCCAGCGTCTCAATCACGAGGTCGCGGCGCACCTGCCGCTCGGCGGTCGCGCCAAACTGCCCCGAGAACTGCTCAATCTCGCTCTCTGGCACCTGATAGGCCTGTGCATAGGCCTTCACGAGCTGCTTCACCCACGACGGCGGCACGTCAAACGGATTGGCCTCGATCACCTGCTCGAGCAACGCGCCACGCACAGCCGCATCGGCCTCACGCACCGCGTTCCCCTCGAGATCCTCACGCACGGCCTTGGTGAGCGCCTCCAACGAGTCAAAATCGCCCATCTCACGCGCGAGCGCGTCATCCAGCGGCGGCATCGACTTGCGCTTCACCTCGGTGAGCTGCGCGCGCACCATCTTGGACTTGCCGGCCTGCTCCTCGTCCGGAAAATCATCCGGCCACTTCACCAACTGCTCAGCCGTCGAGCCAGGGGTGAGGCCGAGAATCACTTCCTCGATCGCCGAAATCGCCTGCCCAGCGCCGATCACGATCCGATATTCCTTCCCCTCGGGAATCGTGCCGTCTTCGCCGGCTACGGCCAGCATCACCGCGACCATGTCGCCCTCGAGCGGCTTCTCTTCCACCGGCGTCCACGTTGCCTTTTGATCGCGCATGGAGTCGATCTGCTCGGTGATCTGCGCATCAGTCACCATCGGGTTCGGTCGCGTCGCGGTGAAGCCGGTGAGGCGCTCCAGCGTCAGCTCGGGCTTCACTTCGCAGTGGAGCTCAAAGGTGAGTCCGGTGGCGTCGTCGAGCTTCACGTCGTGGGCATGCGGCTGCGTAATGGGCTGGAGCTTTTCGCTCTCAATCACGCTGTCGTACGCCTCACGCATCAGCTGGTCGATAGCCTCGGCCTCGATCTCCTGCGCGTACTTCTTACGGACCACGCCCGCCGGCGCCTTGCCGACGCGGAAGCCGGGAAGACGCACCTGCAGCGCCACCTTCTTGGCCGCGGAATCCTTGGCGCTGGCAACGCGCGTTGCCGAAATGGAGATCTGGAGACGACGCTCCACTCCTTCGGCCTGCCGGGAAAGAACCTGAATGTCCATGGGTCGCTATGGGTAAGAACCCCGCCACAGGATGGCCCGGGGCGGGGTGGGGAAGGTCGGTCTGTCTGGGGTGAAATCTATATAGATGGGGGGGCGGAACCAAGCTACGCCCCGGTAATCCGAAATCCATGCGAAAGCCGGGAGTCGAACCCGGACGGGTGTTACCCCACAGGATCCTAAGTCCTGCGCGTCTGCCAGTTCCGCCACTCTCGCGCTACACCTACCCCCGAAAGATAAAACAAAAGAGCGCCCGCAGTCGAATCGACTGCGGGCGCTCAAGCCCTTCAGCCGTGGGTCAGTTGCCGACCCGTAGGTTCACGACCCGCGTCGCCAGCTCCCCAGGGTTCCGGCTGTCGGGGAACATCACCTTGAGTCCCACAAAATCGCCGTCCTTCAAGCCACCGAGCGCCTTCATCAGGTCGGCCGCGTTGCGCACCTGGCCACGCGCCTTCTCGGGGAAGGTCACCTCGGTAATAATGTCGCTCACAAAAAGCTTCTGGAACGCGGGCGCATTGCGCTCGACTTCCTTCACGATCACGCCGGTCTGCGAGTCCTTCAGCTTGTTGGCCTTGAGCGTCGTCGCCGTCAGCGCTTCCACGCTAAAGCCGAGCTTCTTGGCGGTCGCGGTCGCGGCAGCTTCCGGGTTCTCCGTGGGACGGGCCGCCGCCACCACGGCCTTATCGTCGCTCGGCGCTTCCATGAGTTTCACCTTGAACGACTTCTTGTCGCCGTAGCGCACCCCTTCGAGTTGCACCGTCTCACCCGGCTGGTGCGAGCGAATCACGCGCTGCAACGTGCTCACCCGATCAATCGGCTTGCCGTCGGCCTTGAGCACAATGTCGCCACTCTCGAGCCCCGCCTTCTCAGCCGGACCATCGGCCGGGCTGAAGCTGCCGATCTTCACGCCAGAAATGCTCGGCAGTTTATTGACCGCGGCATCTTCCGCACTCACTTCGCCGATCGTCGCGCCCATAATGGCGCGGCGCACGCGGCCGTGCGTGATGATGTCATCCATCACCGTCTTGGCGAGCGTAATCGGAATCGCAAAGCCGTAGCCGGCGTATGTGCCCGTCGGGCTCGCAATGGCGCTATTGATGCCAATCACTTCGCCGCGAATGTTCACGAGCGGCCCGCCCGAGTTGCCGGGGTTGATCGCCGCGTCCGTCTGAATGAAATCCTGAATGGCGTACAGATTCTGATTGAGCTGCGCGAGTTCATACGAACGCCCCTTCGCGCTGATGATGCCCGCCGTCACCGTAAAGTCGAGCCCGAGCGGATTGCCCACGGCCACGGCCCATTCGCCGACGCGTACTTTGGCGTCGTCGCCGAGCGAGATCGTCGGGAGATCCTTGCCTTCGATTTTGAGCACGGCCACATCCGTCTGCGGATCGCGGCCAATGATCTTGGCCGTGAACGTGCGGCGGTCGGAGAGCGCCACCTTCACGCGATCGGCGCCTTCCACCACGTGGTTGTTGGTGAGGATGTAGCCCTCGCCGGTCACAATGAAACCTGTGCCCGACGATTCCTGCGGGCCCTGTTGGCGCGGGTCCTGGAACAGTTCTTCAAAGCCCTGCATCCCAGGCGGCACCTGCCGCTGACGGCGCGCGTCGGCCGGGCGCGGATCGCGCTGCGCGGTAATCGACACCACCGCCGGCGTCACATGCTCGGCGATCGCTACGAATGCGTTCCCCTGATCGGCCAGCGTCTGCACGGCGGCGGACAGCGGCTTCGACCCGTTCGATTTGCTCTGGGCCGAAAGGATTTTCGTCCAATCCATGGACGACGCAAAGGCGACGCCGGAGATGAAGGCGATCGCCGCAATGGCGGCAAATTTTGGCTTGGTCATTTTGAGGCTCATGCGGTTGAATCCGGTTCTGCGGTGTGAATGCTGCTTCCTGTACGGCTTAGTCACGCCTGCTGAAAAAACGGTTGCCAGTTCGCACGCGGCCGCCGACAGTCAAATCTACTGTCGGCGGCCGAGAGGTGCGGACGGGGCTACTTCTTGGGTTCGTCCACGATCTCGTAGTCGGCTTCGACCACTTCTTCCTTCTTCGCGTCGGCGGCACCTGCCGCTCCCGCCTCCGTGCCGGCTTCAGCCGACGGCTGCGCGGCCTGCGCCGCATACACCGCCGTCCCAGCAGCCTGGAAGGACGCGTTCAGTTCTTCGAGCGCGCCCTTGATCTCGTTCATGTCGTCGCCCTTGTGGGCGCGTCGCGCACGTTCCACCGCAGCGTCGAGACGGGTCTTGAGTTCGGCCGGCACCTTGTCGGCCCATTCCTTCGACTCCTTCTCCACTTGATACGCCAGAGTGTCGAGGCGGTTCCGCGTGTCAATCTCCTCGCGCTTCCGCTTGTCCTCGGAGGCGTTCACTTCGGCGTCCTTCACCATCTTGTCAATTTCGGCGTCGCTCAAGCCGCTCGACGCTTCGATCTTGATTTTCTGTTCCTTGTTCGTGGCCTTGTCCTTGGCCGTCACGTGCAGAATGCCGTTGGCGTCAATGTCAAACGTGACCTCAACCTGCGGCAAACCGCGCGGAGCCGGCGGAATCCCCGTCAGCTGAAATTTACCAATCGTCTTGTTATACACGGCCAGTTCGCGTTCGCCCTGCAGCACGTGAATTACCACCGTCGTCTGGTTGTCGTCGGCGGTGCTGAACGTCTCCGACTTCTTGGTGGGGATCGTCGTGTTGCGCGGAATGAGCACGGTGGTCACGCCGCCGAGCGTCTCAATGCCGAGCGAGAGCGGGCTCACGTCGAGAAGCAGCACGTCCTTCTGCTCGCCCGTGAGAACCGCGCCCTGAATGGCCGCGCCCACGGCTACGACTTCATCCGGGTTCACGCCCTTGTTCGGCTCCTTGCCGAAGAACGCCTTCACCACTTCCTGCACCTTCGGAATACGCGTCGAGCCACCCACGAGGAGCACTTCGTCCACTTCTGACGGCTGCATGCCGGCGTCGGCGAGCGCCTTCTTCATGGGCTCGAGCGTACGCTGTACGAGGTCGTCCACGAGCTGTTCGAACTTGGCGCGTGTGAGCTGGTAGTTGAGGTGCTTCGGGCCCGACTGATCGGCCGTGATGAACGGAAGATTGATATCCGTGCTCATCGTGCCCGACAGTTCGATCTTCGCCTTTTCCGCGGCTTCCTTGAGGCGCTGGAGCGCCATCGGGTCCTTGGAGAGGTCAATCGCCTGATCCTTGCGGAACTCGGCCACGAGCCAGTCAATCACCTTCTGGTCAAAGTCGTCGCCGCCGAGGTGCGTGTCGCCGTTGGTGGACTTCACCTCGAACTGCTTGGTGCCGTCCACTTCGTAGAAATCGAGCACGGAGATGTCGTACGTGCCGCCGCCGAGATCGAACACGGCAACTTTCTCGTCCTTCTTCCCTTGCTTGTCGAGGCCGTACGCGAGTGCGGCGGCCGTCGGTTCGTTGACAATGCGCAGCACTTCGAGGCCCGCGATCTTGCCCGCGTCCTTGGTGGCCTGGCGCTGCGAGTCGTTGAAGTAGGCCGGCACCGTCACGACCGCCTTGGTCACCGGGTGGCCGAGGTAGTCTTCGGCGGTCTGCTTCATTTTTTGGAGAATCATCGCCGAGATTTCGGGCGGCGTGTAACGCTTGCCCTGCACCTCGACGGAGGCGACGTCGTTGGTGCCGCTCTTTACGGCGTACGGGACGCGCTTCAGTTCTTCCGTGATCTCCGGCATCTTGCGCCCCATGAAGCGCTTGATGGAGAAGACGGTGTTCTGCGGATTAGTGACCGCCTGACGCTTAGCGATCTGCCCCACGAGGCGCTCGCCGTCCTTGCTGAATCCCACCACCGACGGCGTGGTCCGTCCGCCTTCCGCGTTCGGAATGACGACCGGGTCGCCTCCTTCCATGACGGCGACCACCGAGTTGGTGGTGCCCAAGTCAATGCCGATAACTTTGTCTGCCATGAGATCCTCGGGAGTAACTTTTTGAGAGTTTCTGGGTCGCGGAGCCC
Source organism: Gemmatimonadota bacterium (assembly GCA_026387915.1). Classification (NCBI taxonomy): domain Bacteria; kingdom Pseudomonadati; phylum Gemmatimonadota; species Gemmatimonadota bacterium. Next base: position 84,612 of record JAPLKS010000007.1, on the reverse strand, counting down.
AGTGCGGTTCTGCGACGGACGGCGCCGGACCGAAGACCGGGCCGCCGCTTGCCAGTTGAAAGAGCAAGGACAAGGCCAGTAAATTCAGCCAAGATGACGCAAACTCCTTGATTTTGAAGCAGTTGCGGTGCGCCAAAACGACAGTTCACCCCCGCCGAGCCGCGCGTGATCCCGCTCTCCGACGATAATCCAACGCTTCGCACACCGTGGATGACCATTTTCATCCTCGCGGGGATGTTTGCGGTCTGGGTGTTTGTGCAGGGCGCGGGCTTTGACGACCGCGCGCTGGTGACGAGCGTCTGTAACCTCGGGATGGTGCCTGGGGAGCTCTCGGGGCAGGCCGCGCTCGGCCTAGCGGTGCCGATGGGGAATGACCTCGTGTGCGTTGTGGACCACGACCGGATCAACTGGCTGACGCCGGTGATCTCCCTCTTTCTGCATGGGAGTTGGGGGCACATCCTCGGCAACGCGCTCTTTTTCTGGGTGTTTGGCAACAACATTGAGGATGTGATGGGGCGCGGACGGTTTCTGCTGTTCTACCTCGTGTGCGGGCTTGCTGCGGCCGCTGCGCACGTGCTGGTGGGGCCTGCCTCTCCGGTGCCGACGGTGGGAGCGAGCGGCGCGATCTCCGGCGTGATGGGGGCATACCTCATGCTCTTTCCGCGTGTGCGCGTGCGGATGCTGTTCATTTTCATCATTTTCTGGAAAGTGATTCCGCTACCGGCGTGGGCGGTGCTGCTCTGGTGGTTTGGGATGCAGGTAGTAACCGGCTTGCCGGAAGTGCTGCGTGCCAATCCCGAAGTGGCCGGCGGGGTGGCTGTCTGGGCGCACGTTGGCGGGTTTGTTGCTGGGGTGGTCCTCGTGAAGCTGTTCGAGGATCCGGTACTGATGGGCCGGAGGCGCGCGCTCGATGCTTTGCGATTCGGGCCGGCGGGCTCGGGAGATCTAAGGCACCCAGGCGCTGTGTAACGGTCTCGTTACATACCCAAGAAAGGCAGAGTTCTGTTTGCGTCCAATTGTAACGGCGCGGTAGCTTTCCCTCTCACGGTTGTAACGGCTGGCGCTTTCTCCGGAGACTGGACCCCGTGCGTCTCATTCCGAAAGACGAAGGCTTTTTTGAAATGTTCGACGGCTTAGCGGTGCTGATGACCCGCTCGGCTGCCCTGCTCAATGCGCTCTTCACGGAGCCCACGCGCCTCGATCACTATGCGGCGCAAATCAAAGAGCTCGAACACCAAGCGGACGAAATCACGCACGAGATTATGAACCGCATCGACCGGAGCTTCGTGACGCCGCTCGATCGCGAGGACATCCATCTCCTGGCGTCGCGCCTCGACAACGTGGTGGATCTCATGGACGGCACGGCACGTCGCGCGCAGATGTTCCACCTCGCCGACCGCAAGGAACCGGCGAAGGAACTCACCCGCGTTTTGCTGCAGGCCACCGAGGCCATCGCTCAGGCGGTGACATCAGTTCGAGATTCGCACAAGGTCGCGCTCATTGGGCGCGACGTGAAAAAGCTTGAGGAAGAAGCGGATGCCATCTACTCGGCAGCGGTCGGCGCGCTGTTTGAGGGCAAGCCGGACGCGCTTGAGGTGATCAAGTGGAAGGAACTGTACGACAATATTGAGCACGCGATTGACGAAGCGGACGACGTGTTGAACGTGCTCGAGAGCATTGCCCTCAAGAACAGCTGAGCGTCGCGGATGACGTACGTTGTGATCATCATCCTGTTCGCGTTTGCCTTTGACTTCATCAACGGCTTTCACGATTCGGCTAACTCCATTGCCACCATCGTGGGCACGCGCGTGCTCTCGCCGTTTGCGGCGGTGCTGTGGGCGGCGACGTTCAACTTCGCGGCGGTGTTCTTCGGCAGCTCGGCGGTGGCCAAGGCCGTGAGCGGTGGATTCGTGGCGCAGTCGATCGTCACGCCGAACGTGATCTTTGCCGGTCTGCTGGGCGCGATTGTCTGGAATTTGTTTACCTGGTATTTCGGCATTCCGTCGAGTTCGTCGCACGCGCTCATCGGTGGGTTTTCGGGCGCAGCGGTGGCCAAAGCCGGCATCAGCGGATTGCTGTGGGGGCGGAAGTGGATCGAGACGCTCTCCGCGATCGCGCTTTCGCCGCTGTTCGGGATGCTCATTGGGTTTGCGCTGATGGCGCTGGTGTTCAACCTGTTCCAGAAGGTGACGCCACGCCGCATCGATAAGCTGTTCCGTCCGGGGCAGTTGATCTCCTCGGCGTGGCTCTCGCTGGCCCACGGCACGAACGACGCGCAAAAGACGATGGGGATTATCGTCGGGTTGCTCGTCGCGTCAAAAGAAACGTTTCGCAACGAGACCGGCTGGGGGCGCTATCTGTTCGTCGAGACCTTCGACGCGATTCCCGTATGGGTGAAGCTCGCGGCCTATACCTGTATTTCGCTCGGCACGCTGTTCGGTGGATGGCGCATTGTGCACACGATGGGCTCGCGCATCACGCGGCTGCGGCCGGTGGGTGGGTTCTGCGCGGAGACGGGTGGGGCGATTGTGATCTTTGCTGCGTCGCACTTTGGAATTCCGGTCAGCACCACGCACACGATTACCGGTGCGATCGTCGGCGTCGGTGCGACGAACCGGCTGTCCGGCGTGCGCTGGGGACTGGCGCGGCGCATCCTGTGGGCGTGGGTGCTCACTATTCCGATGGCCGGGATGATCGCAGCCATCGCATTCCTGCTGCTGTCGGCGGCGTTGCCGGGATCATAGAGTCGGGGTCGACGCGCACGATCGAACACATCGAGGGGGCCGCCGGATTTCCGGCGGCCCCCTCGTGCTTCCGGAATGTGTTCGGTCGGTCAGAACTCGTTCTTGAACGAGATGATCTTGAAGCGGCCGTTCCGTTCGAGAATCGTGCCGAAGAATCGGTGCGTCGTGGTGTCGCCTGTGGCGCCGACCAGCCGAAGCCGGCAATTGGCCCACAGGCGGTTCTTCCCTTGCTGCGCTGCGGGATCACAGGCGTAATCGGCCAGCGTCATGCGAATGCCGCCGGCCCGGCGCACGAGCCGCTTGAATCCGGAGACGCTCGGGTTCTGAATCGTGCGCCACACCAGTGCCGGATCCTGTTGGTATGGCGGGTGCGTGGCGGGTGATTCGGGATAGACGAGGTCAATGAACTCGCGCGCGGTGAGCGCCATCGCGAGCAGGTCGGCGGAATCGGCGGCCACCACGGCCTGAACGAAGCGCTTCACGAGGGCGTCGCGCGACTGGCTTGCCCCCTGCAGTTCAGCGACCGGCGCCTCGCGAAGCTGCGCTGCGAACCGGCGCACCTGCTCTGCCACGGGGAGTATCGAGTCCACGACGTAGCCGGGCATGGTGCGGTTGAGAGAATCCTGCTGGGCGCGGGCGATGGAGTCTCGGCGCGCCGAATCCGCAGCCGGCAGCAATCCACGCGCGGCGCTGCGGTCCGCGGGGGCAGCGCATCCGGAGAGGAGGGCGGCCGTGACGAGGCAGAGGATCGGTCGAACGTTGCAACGGAGCATGCTGGGGCGGAGTGGGGCGGAGTGGGGAGGGTGCGGAAGCGGCCAGCGCCCGCGAGGACGCTGGCCGCTTCCCAAAGCTAGCGCCTACTAGTTGCGGGTGTACGCCGTCCAACCCTGCCACCACTTTGTTCCGCCGGGAGCCACGGCGCCCATGTACGCGGTCGGTACGACGAACGAGCCGGCCTTCGTCAGGATCTTACCGGTGAATGTTGCCATGCCGCCCGTCGCGATCGGCGAGTTGGCAGCCGGAGAGAAGTCGAACGAGGACGGGCTGGTCGGTGCCACGCCGGTGGCCGGGATCAGAGTGAACAGCGACGCGGTCAGCGCCGAGCTGTTCACGAGGCTGTTGCCCGCGAGGTCGAACGCGTTCTGCGTGGCCGACGACGCTTGGAAGACACTGGGCACTTCGGAGAAGAGAATATTGCGCACGGCGAGATCCGTCGTGGCGAGATCCGGGGTCGCCGCGGAACCGGCGCGCACGTACGTGAGGCTGTCACGCAGTGAGATACCGGCGCGCGCCCAGCGAGAGACGACGCCGTTCACGTAGAAGCCGCCCGTGCCGCGGCGGAGCATCAGGCCGTAGCCGCCGCCCGTGCCGGAGCAGGCCAAATCGCCGCAGCCGATCATCGTGAAGTTGGCGACCAGCGGAATGGTGAACGGCGCGGTGTTGAAGCCGAGGTCGCAACCGGTGCCGTTGCAGCCGTCATTTTCGATGCCTTCAATGTCCACCGAATAGAAGCCCGCGCCGGTGCGCGGCGTCAGCTGCACCGAGTTGTAGCCGATCAGAAACTGCATGCGCCCCGACCAGCCTTCGGACATGTCGAACATGTCGTCTGCCGTTTCGTAGGCGACGATGTGGTCGATATCGAAGCCGCCGCCGAAGAACTCGTACGAGTCATCGAGGCCGGCCATCGCTTCCGTGTACGACACGCGCGTGCCCGAACCCACCGCCGCGAACGTGAAGGCGTTGAACTCCTGATCGATCAGCGTCGCGTAGCCGCCAAACTCGACGCGCACGTACTGCAATGTGCCGGAGTTGTCGGTGGCGACCGTGCCGCCGTTGTACTGAACGAAGTAGTTCTTGCCGCCGGCGACCGTCGCGCCGTCTGTGCCGGTGCCTTCGATGTTCACGACACCGCTACGGTTGTCGATGGCGTTGCCGATGATCAGCAGGCCGCCCCAGTCACCGGGCTGACGCTGGCCGGCGGCGCGCGACGACGTGAAGACAATCGGAGCGTCCGCCGTGCCCACGGCCTGAATCTTGGCGCCGCGCAGCACGAAGAGCGACGAGCCCACCGTGTTGAAGTCGCCCTTGATCGTCGTGCCGGGCTGGATGGTCAGCGTGGCGCCGTTGGCCACGTGGATGAAGCCCTGCAGCGTGTAGGCGGTGTCGGCGTAGAGCGTGCGGTTCGCCGTGATGTCGGTGTTGATCGTCGCGGCGGCGTTGCCGAACGCCAGCGTCGTCGCCGTGAACTCGCCCGACGCGATGCTCTTTAGACTGTTCTTGTTCGCATACAGGCGGTACCTGTACAACGTGCTCACCTTGAGGTTCGCGTCGGTGTAGTTCACCACACCGGCGGTGGCCGGCGCGGCGATGTTCGTGACCGCGGCAAACGTGCCCGTCGCGCCCTCGGCGCGCTCGAGATCGTAGCTCACATCACCGGCGACGCTGGCGAACGTCACCTGCACCGAACTGGCGCTCTTGGCCGACGCGGACGCGCCGAGCACTGGGTTCGGCGCCGATGGAGCGGTAGTCTTGTCGCTGCTGCACGCGGCGACGAACGAAATGAATGCCAACGCGGTTGTCAGCGCTCGACGGGACACGGACATGCGAAAACCTCGGTGTGATGGATGCGGTGGGTGTCGTATGAAACAGGGCGGAGCGGCGCACCAGCGCCGCTCCGCCCTCAAAACAAATGCCCAAGTGTATTCGTCCGGTGTCGTCACCGTCACGACACCGTCACGACCTCGGGTGCTACGGCCGGAACTGCACGCCCGCCTGAATGGTGCGGCCCGCCAGATACCGCTCGCGCGTTACCGTTCCCTGCATGGTCTCGTAGGGCGCGTCAAGCAGATTGCGCACGTCCGCGCGAATCGTCACCGCGGCGGTGACGCCGAGGCGGAGCGAGAGATCCATGACGTTGCGCGGCTTGATCACCACATCAGGCAACGGAGACTCTCCGGCCACGTCGATGCGTTCGCCCACCCGGTTGAACAGCAGGGTGGCCGTCGACGAGCCGCGGTTACTGGTGTATGTCAACCCGCCATTGATCACATAGGGAGCTTGCCCCACCATGCGGCGGCTCAAGTTCGTGAGGCTCGCGCCCGCGGCCGCCGAGAGGTGAATCTGGCTCGACATCACGGTGACGTTGCTGAATACAGCGAACGGCGCCAATGGGCGGCCGAGGAAGCCGAGATCCTTCCGCGCTTCGAGTTCCACGCCAAAGTTGTCGGCGCGTTCGGCGTTCGCGTACAGCACCTGACGCGCGCTCGACGACGCGCGATAGACGCGTTCGATAGGGTTTGTGAACTGCTTCCCGAAGACCGCGATGCTGATCAACTCGCCGGCGTTCGGATACCATTCCCATCGCACGTCCACGTTCGTGACGTTGGTGCGCTTGAGGTTTTCGTCACCCTGCAGATCGTCGCCGCCCACCACGTCGCGGCTGATGATCGGCGACAGCTCACGGTACTCGGGGCGCGCCAGCGTGCGCGACGCGGCCAGGCGCAGCTGCTGCGTCTCGGTGAGCTTGTAGTTCACCGCGAGGGACGGCAGCACGTCGGCCCAGACTTTTCGTGTGCTCACCGAGCGGCCGAGCGTCGACGTCGCGTTCACGCCAAGGTGGTCGAGTTCGTAGCGCGCCCCGCCGATCACGCGGAGCCGCGTGCCGACCGGCACCTCGGCCATCGCGAACGTCGCCGACAGTTGGTCGTGGGCATCGTACGCACCGCCCTGTGACAGCGGGCCGATGTCGAACACCGCCGAGGTCGCCTGCGTGAAGCGACCGTCAAACAGTTGTTCGGGCGCGAGTTCGCGCGTGGCGTTCGACAGCCCGCGGCCATTGATATTGAAGGCGCGATTGTCGGCGCTGCGGTCCGTCGACCGGAGCAGCGTGCCGATCTTCACCGTCGACTGGCGACCGGCGTCGCCGAACGACAGGGCGTACTTGGCGCTGAACTCCCGGCTGTTTTCCGCGAGGTCCGAGAACGTGCGGACCGCGCCGCCGTTGCCGCTGCCGAACCAGCGCAGCACGTCCGGGCCGGCCGGTGTGTCCCGCTCGATCACCTGCACGAACTCCGACTTGTCCGGCTCGGAGCGGCGCACGCCGCTCACCGTGCCTGCCCACTCGACGTGATGCCGGTCGCCGAACTGATGGTCGCCGGCCAGCTGCAGGGAATGCACCGCACGCTCTACGTATTGCATGCGCGTAATCTTGGCGCGGTTGTCGTTGGCGCTCAGGTAGCCGGTTTCGATGCGCGCGGTGTTGTCGGCCGTGCGGTTGTATAAAGTATTAATGGAAAGGCGCGAGCCGTTGCCGATCATCGTGCTCAGGTTCGCAAGTCCTCCCCATAACACGCTCTGCTGTGCGCTCTCCCCGGTGAACTTGTCGAGTTCGATCGTTTCGCCGCGCACGGGGCCGCGGTCGGCGAGCGCGCGCACCTGGTTGTTCTTCCTGTCCGTCGACGAGCTGATCGTCGCCGAAAGCAGATATCCGAGACGGTGGCCGAACAGCAACGGGTCGTTGCCACCGAACGAAAACGACCCGTTGACGAGCGGCGCGCCGGTCGCGGCCTTCGGCATCCACGAGTTGCGGAACTGACTCACGAGCAGGTTCTTGTCGCCCTGCGACAGTGTGCGCCCCGCGAAATTGCCCACCGACTCCACGAGCGACGGCAAGTCACGCCCATGGTTCACCATCGCCATGCCTTCGCCACCGCTCGTGCCTGGGCTGAGAATGCTGGCGCCCGTCGCGTCGGATTCGTAACCGCTGCCGAGGTTCAGTGACCAGCTACGCCGCGCCGGAAATTCGCGCGTCTTGATGTCCACCTGCGCACCGGAAAAGTCGCCCTGCTGGTCCGGCGTGAAGGTCTTGGAGGTCGTGATGGACTGCACGAGTCCGGCGGGGAAGAGATCGAGCGGCACCATGCGCTTTTCCGGTTCCGGGCTCGGGACGCGCGCGCCGTTCAGGGAACTCGTCGTGTAGCGTTCGCCAAGTCCGCGCACGGCGATGTAACGGCCGTCCGTCACCGTCACGCCACTCACGCGCTGGACGGCCTGCGCGGCGTTGCCGTCTGGGCTCTTGGCAATCTGCTCCGCGGTGATGGAGTTCACGACGCCGGTGGCCGTGCGCTGCTGGTCCACCGCTTCATTGATGGTGCCGCGTTCGGCGCTCGCCGTGACGACGATTTCGGCCAGTGCCGCCGACGCGGGCGGAAGCGCGACATCCTGCTCGAGGTTCGAGCCGGGCGCGAGCATAAGCCCCGTGACCGTCTTTGCGGCATAGCCGATGCGGCGGAAATACAGCGTCACCGTGCCCGGCACGACCCCTTGCAGGCGATACCGCCCGTCGACGTTGGTGGCCCCTCCGAGCGTCGTGCCGACCACTTGAACGACCACATCGTGTAGCGCATGCCCCGTGGCCGCGTCGATGACGCGGCCAGTAATGCGGCCGCTGGGAAGCGCCTGCGCGGCCGAGCGGTGCGACACGACTGCAAGAAGAAGCAGGACGCCGAGGATCGTGCGACGAGTCATAGAGTTCTCCAGTAGGAGCGGCGCGAACACCGCGCGCGCTGGCAACGCAGAAGTTTCTCATCGCTTTGCGACAGCGATGTGTCGGACGTGCAACGGCGACGTAACAGGGGCCGCGGTCACGGAGCGCGAGAGGCTTGTTACGTCCCCGTTACGGGCGCGAGGCTTCGCCGTGACAGTCGTTACACAACGTTCTCTTCGTGACATTCGGACTGGATTCGTACGGCGCAGGCCGGTTCTCCGAATGACACGGCCAGTAGCAGCGAAGCACCGACTGCGATGATGGGCGGCCTCGGCTTTCTCGGCGGGTTACTCGTCCGTTACCGCGAACTCGCAACACCGTGACGGAGCCAGAGCAGCTTTCTGCCTCCCCCTCAACCGTAAGGAGCAGACACCGTGACTCTTCGTGCCTTCCGTTCCGCCGCGCTCGCCTTGCTGGGTATCGCAGGCGCCGTTCTTCCCGCTGCCGCGCAGGACCTCACCGGCGCCGGCGCCACGTTTCCGTATCCTGTGTATTCGAAGTGGTTCAACGATTACGCCGCGAAGAGCGGTGTGAAGATCAACTATCAGTCGATCGGCTCCGGCGGCGGTGTGCGCCAGATCTCCGAGCAGACGGTGGACTTTGGCGCGACCGACGGCCCGATGAGCGATGACGAAATGGGGAAGGCCAAGGGCGGCCCGATCCTCCACATCCCGACCGTCATGGGCGGTGTGGTCGTCGTGTACAACGTGCCGGGCGCCAAGGGACAGCTCAAGTTCAGCGGCGATGTGATCGCCGACATCTTCCTCGGCAAAATCACTAAGTGGAACGACCCGCGCATCACCGCGATCAACAAGGGTGAGGCGCTTCCTGCGCAGGACATTCTCGTCGTGCACCGTTCCGACGGTAGCGGCACCACCTACATCTGGACCGACTACCTGACCGCCGTGAGCCCCGAATGGGCGAAGGGGCCGGGCAAGGGCAAGGATGTGAAGTGGCCCGTTGGTTTGGGTGGTAAGGGCAACGAAGGCGTGGCCGGTCAGGTCCAGCAGCTTCCCGGCGCCATTGGCTATGTGGAACTGATCTACGCGCGTCAGAACAAGATCTCGTTCGGCGCCGTGAAGAACGCTTCCGGCAACTTCGTGACGGCGTCCACCGAGACGATCACCGACGCCGCTGCGGGCGTGGCCAAGGGCCTGCCGAAGGACACCGACTTCCGCGTGTCGATCGTCAACGCGCCGGGCAAGAGCGCGTACCCGATTGCTTCGATGACGTGGTTGCTGGTCTACCAGAAGCAGGCCGATGCCGCCAAGGGCAAGAAGTTGGTGGACTTCCTGAACTGGATGTTGGTCGATGGACAGGCGACGGCTGCTGGGCTCGACTATGCGCCGCTCCCCTCCGCCGTGGTGAAGCAGGTGAAGGCGCGTGTGGCATCCATCGCGGTCGCCAAGTAACGGCCGCGTCGCTCGCTCAGTCCTCTCACGAACCAAGAGACTCATGACTTTCTCGACGACGCTGCGCCGCGGCTTGCTCGCCACGATTGCGGCAGTGACGCTCCTCTCCGGGCAGTCCGCCCTTGCGCAGGACGTCAAGCCGGTCACTCCGGCGCTCGACTTCTCCGGCGTCATTCTCGCCAATTATCGCTACGCATCGGACTCGGCGGCCAAAGCGGGCAACGCGGGCAACGCCGCGAATAAGTTCGACGTGGAACGCGTGTATTTGAACTTCCGCATGCCGGCCGGCGATGATGGCAGCATTCGCGTCTCGACGGACGTGTTCAACAACACGACCGCCGCTACGAACGGCTACTACCCGGGGTGGACCATTCGCCTCAAGTACGCCTACTTCCAGTACAACTTCCTGCATGACATCGGCGGCGAGAAAGGCTTCAACGCCACGGCGCGCTTCGGCATGCTGCACACCTCGCTCATCGATCACGAAGAAGGGTTCTGGCCGCGTTGGGTGTCGCAGGTGGCCGCCGAGCGCAATGGATTCTTCTCCTCGTCCGACGTCGGCGTCGCCGGCCTCGTGACGCTCCCGAACAAATGGGGCGAGATCTACGCCAGCATCGCTAACGGTCCGGGCTACGGCGCCGCTGAGACCGACCGCTTCAAGGACATGTCGGCGCGCATCTCGCTGACGCCGTTCGGCGCCGAGAGCGGGTTCCTGAAGACCTTCACGATTTCGCCCTGGGCGTACCTCGGTTCCACCGCTTCGAAGTTCCAGAACGGCGGCACCGGCCAGGTGGGTACGGTCAGCGACGCGCTCAACCGTAACCGCTATGGCGTGTTCGCGGGCATCAAGGACCGCCGCTTTACGGCGGGCGCCGAGTTTGCTCAGCGCACCGAAACGATCGAGACCGGCGCGAACACCGCCGCCTCGGCCCGCGGCACCTACACCAACAGCGGCACCCTGACCTCGGCGTTTGTGCTCGTCCGGCCCTTTGAGATCGCCGAGCCGAAGGACAAGTCGCCGCTGCAGCTCTTTGCCCGCCTCGACAACTTCAAGCCGTACTCCGACCAGCGTTCGGCCACGGGGACCCAGACGACCTCTGCGGCCAACCAGCAGCTGATCGCCGGCATCATTTACGACCTGAACCAGAAGACCTCGCTGTCGCTCGATATCCAGAATCTGGGACGTGCGAGCGGTTCCCAGGTGGTCCAGACGAACGTGCTCTTCCTGCACCTCTCGGCGGCGTTCTAGCCCGTCGGACCGCCACTCTGTCACGAGTCTGTACCGGGGAGCGGGGGGCCGTATCAAAGGCCCCCCGCTTCTTCTTTATTTAAGGTCTCCATGACGCCCTCGAACGCCGCCGCCCCATTGCCTGATTCCGGCCAGGGGACCCCGAATACTGCCATCGACGGGCAGGACCTTCAGGGCGGCGGGTGGTCGGATCGTATCTACGACGCCGTGCTCACGGCGTTCGCGATGTGTGTGCCGTTGCTGTTGGTCCTGCTCATCATCGCGCTGACGATGGCGGCATGGCCAGCGCTCAAGCACTTCGGCTTCGGGTTTTTGACCTCAAGTGACTGGGACCCCGCCGCCGAGCATTTTGGCGCCGCGCCGGCCATTTACGGCACCATCGTGTCGTCGGTGATTGCGTTGGTGATCGCGACGCCGCTCGCGATTGGCGTCGCTATCTTCGTGGCCGAGTTTGCCCCGCGCTGGCTGCGTCAGCCCGTTGGCTTTTTGATTGATTTGCTCGCCGCTATTCCCAGCGTGGTCTACGGGCTGTGGGGAATCTTTGTGCTCGTGCCCGCGCTGCGCGAAACGGTGATGCCCTTTCTGCGCGACACGCTGCACTTGGGTGCCACGCCGTTCTTCAGTGGCCCGGCATACGGGCCGTCGATGCTCGCCGCCGGTGTCGTGCTGGCGATCATGATCCTGCCGTACATCTCTTCGGTTTCGCGCGAAGTGTTGCTTGCCGTGCCGCGGTCACAGCGTGAAGCAGCGCTGGCGCTCGGTGCCACGCGCTGGGAGGCGATCGTCGGGGCGGTGTTGCCCTTTGCCCGCTCTGGAATCATTGGCGGCATCATCCTCGGCCTAGGACGCGCGCTCGGCGAGACGATGGCGGTGACGATGGTCATCGGCAACCGCCACGAGATTGCCGCCTCGCTCTTCGCTCCCGGTTACACCATTGCATCGCTCATCGCCAACGAGTTTGCCGAAGCCTCGGGCGATATGCATCTCTCGGCGTTGATGGCCGTGGGCTTTGTGCTCTTCGTGATCACGTTGTTGGTGAATTTTGTGGCCCGCTGGCTCGTGTGGCAGACGAGCGGCGGTACACGGAAGGTGGCATGAGTCCGCTGCAGACGGTGCCCGCCGGCTCGCTGAACGCGCATGACGCGCGTGAGACGCGGCCGAGCGCGCGGCAGCGGAATGCGGTGGCCCGCACCGCGCGCACGCTTCGCCGCCGCCGCGTGGTGAATGCGATTATGGTGACGTTGCTCGCGCTGTCTGCGGTGATCGCTGTAATTCCGCTCGTGCTCATTGTGTATCACCTCGGGCGTTCGGGGTTGTCGTCGCTCAACGTGGCGTTCTTCACGCAGGATCCAAAGTCCGTGGGTGAGGTCGGCGGCGGTATGGCGAATGCCATCCTCGGCACGCTGATGGTGGTGGGTGTTGGCGCGGCCATCGGCATGCCGATTGGCATCGGGGCGGGGCTGTATGTCGCCGAACGACGCGCCACCAAGCTTGCCACCGTGGTGCGCTTCTTGGCGGATGTGCTCAACGGCCTGCCGTCGATTGTGATGGGCATTTTTGCGTGGGAGTTCCTAGTGCGTCCGCTGGGGCACTTCTCGGCGTGGGCCGGTGCCGTCGCGTTGGCCGCGATGCTCGTGCCGATGGTGACGCGGACGACGGAGGAAATGGTTCGGCTCGTGCCGCAGTCACTCCGTGAAGCCGCGCTCGCGTTGGGGTATTCGCGTTCGCGTACGGCAATCACGGTGGTGCTCCGCACGGCCACGGCGGGAATCGTGACGGGAGCGCTCGTCGCCATTGCCCGTATCGCTGGCGAAACCGCGCCGTTGTTGTTTACGGCGCTCGGCAATCAGTTTCGCTCGTACTCGCTCAACAAGCCTATTGCAGCGCTCCCGTTGCAGATCTTTCAATACGCGGTGAGTCCGTATGAAGACTGGCATCGCCAGGCCTGGGCAGGCGCCCTCGTCCTCATTGCCCTTGTGCTCACCATCAGCCTCGTCGCCCGTGCGGCAACGCAGTCACGTGTCGACAGCGGCAGTGAGTGAGCGCCCCGTGGCCACGATGAGCCGGCCGATCACTACGCTCCGCGTGGAGCGCGGCGGTGCCGATGAGGCGCCGGTCGCCGCGCGTATTCGCGTGGAAGAACTCTCGGCGTCATTCAGTGGCAAGCGAGCGGTGAAGGATGTCTCGATGGACGTGCTCGACCACCGCGTTACCGCGATCATCGGGCCGTCGGGCTGCGGCAAGTCCACCTTCTTGCGCTGCCTCAATCGGATGCACGAAACCGTGAGTGGCGCCACCGCGACTGGGCGCGTGTTGCTCGACGGCCACGATATTTTTGATCCACGCGTCAATCCGACCGCCATTCGAAAGCACGTCGGGATGGTGTTCCAAAAGCCGACGCCGTTTCCGACGATGTCGATTCGCGAGAATGTCGCCGCTGGGCTCAAGGTGCATCGCCCCAGTCCGACGGGGCGTGAGCTCGAGGCGATTGTCGAACGTGCGCTTCGCCGCTCGGCGCTGTGGGACGAAGTCAAAGATCGCCTCGGTGCGCCGGCCACCGGTCTCTCCGGCGGGCAGCAACAGCGGCTGTGCATCGCCCGCGCGCTTGCCACCGACCCCGAGGTCTTGCTCCTCGACGAGCCGACGGCCTCACTCGACCCAATCAGCACGCAGAGTGTCGAGGAGTTGGTGTACGAGTTGCGGAAGGATGTGGCGGTCGTGATGGTGACGCACAACATGCAGCAGGCGGCACGTGTGTCCGACGTCACGGCGTTCTTCCTGCATGGCGAAATGGTGGAGTGCGCCCCCACGGCCAAGATCTTCACGGCGCCCGCGGACGCGCGAACCGAAGCCTACATCACGGGACGGTTCGGGTGAGCCCCGGCTCGTTGACGGAACAGATGGTGCGCGAGCCGATCCTTGATCGGCCGACCGGCTTTGGCGTGCCCGGCACGCCGGGACTAATTGACGCGAGCGCCTTTTCGTTTTGGTATGGCAAGAAACAGGCGCTGCACGAAATCACGATGGACATTCAGGCGCGGTCGATCACGGCGTTCATTGGACCGTCGGGCTGCGGCAAGTCCACATTCTTGCGCTCCATCAACCGGTTGAATGAGTTGATTCCCGGCACGCGGCACGAAGGAAAGATATTTCTCGACGATGCCGACATCTATGCGCGCGGTACCGATGTCGTGGCGTTGCGCCAGCGTACGGGGATGGTGTTTCAGCGCTGGAACTGCTTTCCCAAATCGATCTATGAGAATGTGGCGTTTGGTCCGCGCATCAACGGTGAAACGGACCGTGCCAAACTCGATGAAGTGGTAGAAGGGGCGCTGCGTCGCGCCGCCCTCTGGGAGGAGGTCAAAGATCGCCTTCGAGAATCGGCCATCGGGCTCTCCGGTGGACAGCAACAGCGTTTGTGCATCGCGCGCGCGCTGGCGAACGACCCCGAAGTGCTGTTGATGGATGAGCCATGCTCGGCGCTCGATCCAATCGCGACACAGCGTATCGAAGAGCTCCTCGTGGAGCTGAAGCGTGAACTGACGATTGTGATTGTCACGCACAACATGCAGCAGGCGGCCCGTGTGTCGGACCGCACCGCGTTCTTTTTTATGGGACGCCTGATCGAAATCGGCAATACCGCAGCATTGTTTACGAGTCCGCGCGAAGCGCAGACGGAAGCTTATATCACCGGGAGGTTTGGATGAACACGGACACCACGCGCGCGGCGGCCGAGGGCGAAATGCCAGCAGGCCCGCCGGCGTTCCGGCATTTTCACGAGCAGCTGCGCGACCTCAAGCAACTGCTTCTCGAGATGTCAGAGCGAGCGGAGTCGCTCGTGGAGCTCGCGGTGGACGCGCTGCTGCATCGCGATGACGCAAAGGCCGAAGCGGTAATCATTGGCGACCATCGTATGGACCAGCTCGAAGTCGAGGTGGAGCAGCTGGCCATTTCGCTGCTCGCCCTGCAACAGCCGATGGCCCGCGACCTGCGCTTTATCGTCAGCACCATCAAGATCTCCAGTGATCTCGAGCGGGTGGGCGATCATGCGGTGAACATTGCGCAGTCGGCGCTCCGGCTCTCGCAGCTACGCGGCGACATCGTGCCGTCGCCGGAAATCGAGGATATGGCGCGCCGCGCGCGCCGCATGCTCAGCGACGCGCTCGATGCGTTCGTGCGCGCTGACGGCGTGCTCGGCCGTGCCGTCTGCGCCATGGACGACCAGGTGGACGCCCTCAATGACTCCGTGTTTCGCATCGTGATTACGCACGTGTTGGAGGATCCCAAGGCCATTACCGCCGCCCTCGAACTGTTCTTGGTGAGCCGTAACTTGGAGCGGGTAGCGGACTTAGCCACCAATGTGGGCGAAGACGCGGTCTACCTCGCCGAAGGCAAGCAAATCAAGCATAATTTCGAGGAGCGCTAACTCGGCGTGCTGATCGCCCCCCCCCGCGCACGACCCTGAGCGATATTTCACCATGAGCACGTTGCAGGCCGTAGACCAGAATCTCCGCACCCAACCCTCGCGCTTTCTCAATCGCGAGCTGTCGTGGCTGGAGTTCAATGCGCGGGTGCTCGCCGAAGCCTTCGACGTGCGCAACCCACTGCTCGAGCGGCTGAAGTTTCTTGCCATCTTCAGCTCGAACCTCGACGAGTTCTACATGGTGCGCGTGGCCGGCCTGCGTCGCCAAGTATCGGCGCGCGTGCAGCAGACGCCGCCAGATGGTCTCACCGCGCGCGATCAGTTGGAGCGCGTGGAGCGACGCGTGGCGGAGCTGCTGGCACAGGCGGGCACCTGCCTGCATGAGCAACTATTGCCGGCGCTGGCTGCGCACGGTGTACGCCTTTTGGCGATGTCGGAGCTCTCAGGACCCGAGCGCGAGCAGGTTGATGCGTTCTTTGAGCGCAACGTGTACCCAGTGCTCACGCCGCTCGCCGTCGATCCTGGGCATCCATTCCCGTACATCTCCAATCTCAGTATTTCACTCGCTGTCGAACTGCGTGATCCCGAGCGTGGGACGGATCATTTCGCGCGCGTCAAAGTGCCGAAGTCGCTCCCGCGCTGGGTGCCAGTGGACGGGCGCCCGCACCAGTTCGTGCCGATGGAAGCCGTCATCGGCTCGCATCTCGGTCGGCTCTTTCCCGGGATGCAGGTGGTGGGATGGCACACCTTCCGCATCACGCGCTATTCCGATCTTGAGGTCTCGAATACCGAGGAGCCGGAAGATCTGCTCGCTATGATCGAAGAGCAGGTGTTCCAGCGCCGCTTTGGTGAAGTCGTGCGCTTGGAAGTGCAAACGGGGATGCCGAGCGAACTCCGGGCGCTGCTGCTCGAAGAATTGCGCGAGAGTGAAGATCCGGAGTTTGAACAGCTCGGCGAACGCGAAGTGTATGACGCCGGGCCACTGCTCGACCTCGGTGAGCTACTCTCGTTGTCGTCGCGCGATCTCCCTGAACTCCGCGATCCGCCATTTCAAGCGGCGGTGCCACAGGAGCTCCGCGACGCCGAACGATCTATCTTCGACGTCATCCGTGAGCGCGACCTGCTCGTGCACCACCCATTTGAGTCGTTTGGCGCAACAGTGGAGCAGTTCATCGAAGCGGCGTCGCGCGATGACAACACGCTCGCCATCAAGATGACGCTCTACCGCACCTCCGCTGACGGTGCGATTGTGCGCGCCCTCACGCAGGCCGCGCAGCGCGGCATCCAAGTGGCCGTGTTAGTGGAGCTCCAGGCACGTTTCGAAGAAACGAATAACATCAACTTCGCGCGCGAGCTGGAATCGTTCGGCGTACACGTGGCGTATGGTGTGCCTGGCCTGAAGACGCATGCCAAGCTCGCGTTGGTGGTGCGCCGCGAGCCCGACGGTTTCCGCCGTTATGTGCATATGGGCACCGGTAACTACAACTCCCGAACAGCGCGCGTCTACACGGACATGGGGTTGTTTACGTGCAGCGAAGCGATTGGCGCCGACGTGAGCGACATCTTTAATATGCTCACCGGATTCTCGCGGCAGCGCGTGTATCGCAAGCTGGTGGTCGCACCGAGCGGCCTGCGCAACCGGATGATCCAGCTGATTGATCGTGAAGCCGAACACGCACGGAACGGGCGTCCGGCGCGCATCATCGCCAAGATGAACGCGCTCGTGGACGCGGAGACCGTCGACGCACTATACCGCGCGTCGGAGGCGGGGGTGGCCATCGATCTCATTGTCCGTGGCATTTGCTGCCTGCGTCCGCAGGTATCGGGGCTTAGCGAGAACATTCGCGTGACCAGCGTGGTCGGGCGTTATCTCGAGCACTCGCGTATGAGTTTCTTTGCGAATGATGGAGCGGGAGAGTACTACATCGGCAGCGCCGACTGGATGCCGCGCAACTTCGACCGGCGCGTGGAAGCAGTCGTGCCAATCGAAGATGTGCGCTGGCATGCGAAGTTGTCGGCCGTGCTTGAGACGTACCTCACCGACAACCGGAACGCGTGGGAACTCACCGCCGACGGGCAGTATGTGCAACGCACCCCTGGTGATGCGCGCGAACAAGCGGCGCACCGTGCATTCCAGCGTGACGCTTGGGCACAGCCGCGTGACGCTGCGGGATTGCGCGATGGTATGACGGCGTCTCGGGAAATCGCCGTGCCGCGTGAACTACGGGCCGAGCTCTTCGGCTAACACTCGTCGACGCCCGCGACGAAACGGCGGGCGCTATTCGACGACTTCGTCCATCTCCGCAGGACGTACGGGAACGCCATCGGGCCCCACGATGTCCACGGGTGTGCCAAGCAGTTCCGCCAGGAGCGTGCATTTGCGGGCCGCGCCCCACAACTCCAATCGCAGCGACTTCGCCTTGGGTACCGGCGTCGCGGTAATGCGGAGCGCGCGCGTGGTGCGTCGCGGACGGAGCGTGTCCACGGCCGCGATGTGACCACGGTCAAATCCATCGGCCACGCGCAAGAGCGCCGCGAGACGGATGATGCGCTGGCGGGTCGGTTTGTCGAGCCGGCCGAACGCTTCGTGTTTGCGCGCATCCGGTACGGACCCGCGGTGGTAACGCGCGACGTGAGCAATCACGACCTGTTCGTGCGGGGCGATCCCGAGAAGGTCCGCGTGGAGAATCAGGTGCTGTGAGTGTTTGTGGTGCCCCTGATAGTTGATGTGGTAGCCCACATCGTGCAGGAGCGCGGCATCAGAAAGCACCAGCCGGTCTTCCGGCGCGCAGCCCAACCGTTTGCCCAGCGCGTCAAACAATTGGAGCGCCAGTCGCTGCACTTGCCGCGAGTGAAGCTCCTCGTAGTGGCAGCGCTCTGCAAACTCACGCACCGACCGCTGCCGCGCTTCGCCCGGATCGGCGATCGTTGGCATGACGCGCGCGACGTCGAGCAGGAGCCCTTCGCGAATGCCGAACGCGGATGCCGTAAGGTCACGCGGCTCCACCCGTGCCAGCACTTCCGCCACAACGGCGAGGCCGGCCACAATAATGTCCGCTCGTCCGCTGTTCAGTCCCGGCACCGCCAGCAACTCATCCGGCGACATCTCCGAGAGCAAGTCGAGCACATGCTCCACTTCGGCGCGCGGAATCTTTGTGCCATGCACGGTGCGCGCGGCCTGCATCCCCTGACGGGCGAGGTAAATACCGGCGAGGTTCGTAAATGTACCGCCGGAGCCAATGACTGTCGCGCCACGCCAGTCGCGTGAGGGAATCGCGCTTTTGATCTCTTCACGAACGAACTTGCGCAGTTTGCGAATCGATTTCGACCGCTTGCCCCCGCGTAAAAACTGCTCGGTGAGGCGCAGCGCGCCAAACGGGAGCGACGTCAGGTGCTCCACCAATCCCTCAGCCGCGAGCGCAAGTTCAAGCGAGCCGCCGCCGATGTCGATGACAACGGCGCGCCCCTTGCCGAGCTCAAAGTGAGCAAGCGCCGACCGGTAGGCGAGGCGCGCTTCTTCCTCGCCGACGAGAATGCGCACCTTGAGACCCGTCTCCTGGCGAATGCGCTGGAGAAAGAGCGAACCGTTGGTTGCGTCGCGCACTGCGCTGGTGGCCACCGCCACCACTCGGCTCGCGCCGAGCTGGCGTGCGAGTGTCGCCATCCGCGCCAGCGACTCGAGCGCGAGGCGCATGGGTTCCGGGGCCAGGAGCTTGGTCGCGTGTAGCCCCGTCCCCAAGCGCGGTGCCGCTTTCATTTCGTCCACGACGCGAATCGTGCCACTCGCGCTCACGTCGGCCACAATCTGGCGGATTGAGTTGGAGCCAATGTCGATCGCGGCAATGCGTTGCTCGCCCTCGGCGCGCGGTGCGCGCGACGAATGCTCTCCGAGCTGCAGGCGGGGGATCGGGAGGACGGTCATGGCTCCGATAATATGGTGCGTGCGGGCGCCTTGTGCTTGCCGAGCCCGAGCAGTCGAGGATTTTCGGGAGTGGGGTACGGCAATAAAACGGGCTGACGCTACCCGCGGAGCGCCGCGTCGGGAAAGGTCGCGCGAATCGTCGTGCCGCGGCCTACGTCGCTCTCGGCCCACACGCGGCCGCCGTGTGCGTCCACCAGATGCTTCACGATGGCCAGCCCCAGCCCGGTGCCGCCCTCAGCGCGCGAGCGCGCTGGGTCCACGCGGTAGAACCGCTCGAAGATGCGCGGCAGGTGTTCCGCGCCAATGCCACTGCCCGTGTCGCGGACGCCAACGGTCACGCGTCCATCGGCGCGCGTCGCAAACACCGTCACGCTGCCTTTCGCCGTGTGGCGCACCGCGTTGTCCACGAGGTTGCCGAGGATCTGGCGCAGCGCAGTAGGGTCGGCAAAGGCCTGCGCGGTGTCACTGTCAATTTCGGCGTGCAACGCAATGCCCTTGGCATCCGCCGCCGGACGCGCCACCGCGAGGGCGTCGGCCACCGCAGAGGCAATATCCGCCTGCACCGGCTCTGGCACCCAACTGCCTGACTCAATGCGCGAGAGATCGAGCAGGTCATCCACAATGCGCTGCATCCGGCGCGTGTTGTTCAGAATCGTGGTCGTGAACTGGCGGCGCGTCTCCGCGTCCGGCTCATCCTGCGCGAGCGTTTCGGCGAATCCGCGCACCACCGTCAGCGGTGTCTTGAGCTCGTGCGAGACGTTGGCCACAAAGTCGCGCCGCACGGTTTCGAGTCGGCGCAACCGCGTGAGGTCGAGGAGCGCGACCACCGCGCCCCCTTGCTCGAGCGGGCGTGCCGTAATGGAGAACGTGCGGCCACCAAAGGACGCTTCCACTTCGCGCACCGTGTCGCCGGCGAGCGCTGACGCCAGCGCATCGCGGAGCGCGCGTTCGCGCGGCAGAATGTCAAACGGAAACGGCAACGGCTCTCGGCGGTCGAGCAGCGCGCGGCCGGTGTCATTGATGCGCACCACTTGCTGGCGCTGATCCACCGCAAAAATCCCTTCGTTCAGCGACTCGGCGAGTTCGCGCATCACGTTTTCTTCGGCGCGAAGCGCCTCCACTCGAATCGCC
Organism: Gemmatimonadota bacterium; assembly: GCA_026387915.1. Lineage (NCBI taxonomy): Bacteria > Pseudomonadati > Gemmatimonadota > Gemmatimonadota bacterium. The sequence continues at coordinate 64,186 of JAPLKS010000007.1, read as the reverse complement.
AGTTGTTCGGCAAGTCGATGCACCGCGTCGGCGAGCTCGCCAACTTCTCCCGGTGCGGCCAGCGCGGGGCGCCGCGAAAAATCGCCCTCAGCCAGTGCGCGGGTCACGTCGCGCAACTCGCGGACCGGGCGCGACACATTCGTCGCGAAGAGCCACGCGAGCACCAGCGCGCCCATCATGGCGAGTCCGCTCGCCACGGCCACGTCGCGCCGCGCCGATGCAATAATCGCGTCAAGTGTCACCGTGGCAAGCGAAACACGAGCCGTGCCCAGCGGCGACCGCACGGCGACATACAGCTCAGAGTCGCCCGCCGACGGACTCTGGCGGCGCGCCGATCCCTGACCGGTCGCGCGCGCCTGTACCACTTCGGGACGGGATGCGTGATTTTCCAACTGCTGCAACAACGCACCGCGAAACTCAGAGTCGCCAATCACGCGACCCGTGGAATCGATGAGCGTCACGCGATGGCCGCTCGCGCGCGCGGCTCGTGCCGCCAACTCCTCGGCGTTCACATTCGGCGTCCATTCCGCCGCCACGAGTTGCGCTTCACGCGCCAACCCCTCGGTCGCCATCACCGAGAGTCGATCGTAGAACTTTTGATCCACAACGAGCGTGAGAAACAACGCGAGCACACCGACGATGGTCAGGGCGCCGAGCAGGAGCCGAGTGGGAAGTCGCATAGAAGGTGCCGCTACCGCGCGAGCTTGCTAGGGGGTGTGCCGTCCGGCGACCGCAGGCGATACCCAAAGCCGCGCACCGTCTCAATGAGTTCGCCTTCGTCGCCCAGTTTGGAGCGGAGGCGCTGCACATGCATGTCCACGGTGCGCGTCTGAATGTCGGGCGCCGCTTCCCAAACGGTTTCGAGCAAGTGCCCGCGCGACTGTACGCGCCCACGCCGCTCGGCGAGCGTGAGCAAGAGCTTGAACTCCGTGGGCGTCAGCTCAATCTCAGCGCCGTCGCGCGTGACGCGGTGGGCCGATCGATCAATGGCAATGGTGTCGATGGTGATCACATCGGCGGTGGGCATCCCGCCGGAGGTGCGACGGAGAATGGCGCTAATCCGCAACACGAGTTCTTGCGGGCTGAACGGTTTGGTGAGGTAGTCGTCCGCGCCCAAAGTGAGACCGCGAATGCGATCGGGCTCTTCGCGCCGCGCCGTGAGCATGAGGACGGCGACGTGCTTTGTGGCGCGGTCGGCACGCAGCTGCTCAAGGACTTCAAACCCCGAAAGGCCGGGGAGCATGAGGTCGAGAATCACCAACGCCGGTCGTTCGCGTCGCGCGATGGCGAGCGCGTCCGGCCCCGTTTGTGCCGACGAAACTTTGTAGCCCGCCTTGGCCAGATGGTAGACCACGAGGGCGACGATGTCGGGCTCATCGTCCACCACGAGAATGCGGTCAGCAGCGGTTGCTTCGGCGTTCATGAGGGTGCACTACCCATGCGTCGCAGGATGGTCGAGATGATCAAGTCGATGGCCACGGTATTGTGGCCGCCTCGCGGAACAATGATGTCAGCGTACCGCTTGCTGGGTTCTACGAACTGCAGGTGCATGGGCTGCACCGTCGTGAGGTATTGCTCGAGAATCTCATCCAGTGGCCGACCCCGCTTCGCCATGTCGCGGCGAATGCGCCGGATGAGCCGCACGTCGGCATCGGTATCCACAAACACCTTCACATCACAGCGCGCGCGCACCCGCTCATCTACAAAGAGCAGAATGCCGTCGAGCACAATCACATCTGCGGCCGCGACCCGCACCGTGCGATCGTCGCGCAGGTGCGTGACAAAATCGTATACCGGCTTCTGGATCGGCTCGCCGCGCGACAGCGCATCGAGATGTTGCGCCAGCAAGTCGAGGTCGAACGCGTCCGGGTGATCCCAGTTCAGATGGCGCCGTTCGTCGAGCGTCAGCTCCACATGGTTGCGGTAGTACGCATCCATATCGATAAACGCGACCGATGCCGGCGTGATCGAATCGGCAATCTTCCGCGCTACGGTGGACTTCCCCGATCCAGACCCGCCAGCGATGCCAATAATCAGAGGTTTCATACTGTAAATATGCCCTTGAACCCTTCGTTACAAATCTCAGGTTTGCAAGGAGGAAAGAGAAGGAAGGGGCTGTCACGGTTCTGTATCGCACCCCGGCCAGCACGCGTACCTCCGGACGCCCTCGGCACACTCCCTCCAAACGGGTGTCCAGCATAGGTTTAGCCTATGGAACGCACCCGTGCGGCGCTTGGCGCCCTCTTCTTGGCTCTCGCCGTCCAGTTGCCGGCGCAAGGGCTCCCCGTCGACATCATTGTCGCCTCGACCACGGACGTCCACGGCCGGTTACGCGGCTGGGACTACTACGCCGACACCGCCGAAGCCGCCCGCGGACTCACGCGCGCCGCGACGATCGTCGATTCGGTCCGTGCCGCGAACCCGGGTCGGGTGATTCTGGTAGACGCCGGCGACCTGCTGCAGGGCAATCCGCTCACCTACGCCGCTGCGCGCATCGATACCACTGGCGTGCATCCGGTGATCGCGGCGATGAACGCCATGCGCTACGACGCCGCGGCGGTGGGCAATCACGAGTTCAACTACGGGCTCCCGACGCTTCGCCGCGCGATGGCCGGGGCAACGTTTCCGTTTCTGGCCGCCAATGTTCGTACGCCTGACGGCAAGCGTGCCTGGTCGGCCTTCACCGTCGTGGAACGAAGTGGTCTCAAAATCGCGATTGTTGGCGCGACGACGCCCGGCTCAATGGTGTGGGACCGTGAGCAACTCGTTGGGCGGCTCACCATCGGCGACATCATCGCCGAGGTGCGACAGGCGGTGGACGAAGCGCGAAACGGCGGCGCGGATGTGGTGGTGGTGGTCGTGCATGCTGGGCTGTCTGGTGACACGGGCGATGACACGGTCTCGACGGGGCTCACCGCGGAGAATCCAGTGGCTCGGCTCGCACAGGATGTGCCGGGCATCGATGCGATCGTATACGGCCATTCGCACCGCGAGGTCGCCGACACGTCGATCAATGGCGTGTTACTCACGCAGCCGCGCAACTGGGCCACGAGTGTGTCGGTGGCGCATTTGCAGTTTGAGATTCGCGGCGCCACCTGGCGTCCCATTGGCAAACATGCGTCGATTGTTCAGGCGGCGGGGCACGCCGAACAGCCGGCGCTGATCGCCGTTGTCGCAAAGGCCCACGACGCCGCGCGCCGATACGCCGGTACAGTTGCGGGGCGCACGGAGATCACGTGGCGCGCCGATTCTGCCCGAGTGGCCGACACACCGATCATGGACTTTGTGCTCGAAACCATGCGCAAGGCCGCGGGCGCCGATCTCGCATCAGCCGCGGCATTCTCGCTCGATGTCAAAATCGCGGCAGGGCCGATTACCGTCGCGCAACTCGCACAGTTGTATCCCTACGACAACACGCTCAAATCGTTGCGCATTTCTGGAGCGCAGTTGCGTGCATATCTCGAACAAAGCGCGAGTTACTTCGACGTCACCGGTTCCGGAGACGCGCTCCAAGTGCGCCCCAATCCGAAGATCCCGGGCTACAACTTCGAAATGGTCGCCGGCGCGGACTATCAAATCGATCTCACCAAGCCCGCAGGCGCGCGCGTCGCGGGGCTCAGCGTGCGCGGCAAGCCGGTGCGCGACGGCGATTCGTTTACCATCGCGCTCTCGAATTACCGTGCGGGGGGCGCTGGTGGCTACGCGATGCTCAACGGCGCGCCGGTGGTGCACGACAAACAACTCGAAATCCGCCAACTGCTCATCGACGAAGTCACACGCCGCGGCACCCTGCGGCCGTCGGACTATTTCGTGCGCAACTGGTCCGTGACTCCTGCAGCGCTCGCGGCGCAGGCGCTCCGCGCGATTACGGGCGCTGGTGACTTTGAGGCGGTGCGGCCCGCAAAGCCGGCAGCACCGGCGACGGCTTCGTCGCCCGCGGCGTCGCCAGCGGCGCCGTCGCGCGCGGGCCGGCCCGCCATCTTGCGCATTATCTCCACCAACGATTTTCACGGCGCGCTCGAACCGCGCCCCGACGGCAATAACGGACTTCGCGGCGGCGCCGCCCAAGTGGCGGCGCTCATTCACAAAGCCGAAGTCGATTGCGCTGCAAACTGCGTGTCCATTCTCGTCGACGGCGGCGACCTCTTTCAAGGCACCCCGGCGTCGAACCTCGCCTTCGGCCGGCCGATCGTCACCCTCTACAACGCACTCGGCTACGCGGCCACCGCGCTCGGCAATCACGAGTTTGATTGGGGGCAGGATTCGCTTCGCGCACGCATCAAGGGCGCGCGGTTCGCTATCCTCGCCGCGAACGTACGCAACACGGACGGCAGCGCCGTGTCGTGGATTCGTGCTGATACCATCGTCGAACGCGGTGGTCTCAAGATTGGCATTATCGGTGTGGCGACGCCGGCCACGCCGTCGATGAGCAAAAAGAGCAACGTCGCTGGGCTACGCTTCGATCCGCCGGCCGCATCGGTGAATGCGAGTGCGCGCTCGCTTCGTGCGCGTGGCGCGGATGTGGTGGTGGTGGTCGCGCACGCGGGGGCCTTCTGCAGTCGCGACACGGGCTGCGCGGGCGAGATTCTCGACCTCGCGCGCGAGATCACCGAACCGGTGGATGCGATTGTCAGCGGCCACACGCATTCGTTGGTGAATACCGAGGTGAACGGCGTGCCCATCGTGCAGGCACGGTCGAGCGGCCGCTCGCTCGCCGTGATTGATCTCCCCGTGGATCGTGCGGCGCGCGCCACGCAGATGAAGCACGATGTGTGGACCGTCACCAGCGATTCCATTACCCCAGACCCTGCGGTTGCCGCGCTGTTGAAGAGCGCGCTGGCGGCCGTGGCGCCGCTCGTCTCGCGCCCTATCGTTACGGTGGCCACGGCCATGGAGCGCACCGGCGCGCAGTACGCGCTCGGGAATCTCATTGCCGACGCCGAACGTGCGGCCACCAACGCTGATATTGGGTTGATGAACAACGGTGGCATTCGCGCGAACCTCGCGGCAGGGCCGGCCACCTACGGCGCGCTCTTTGAGATTCAACCGTTCGCCAATCAGCTCGTGAAGCTCCGCGTGCCCGGGCGCGCACTGCGCGTGTATCTCGAGTCGCTCGTGCGCGGTGACGCGCCGCGCAATCACGTGAGTGGTGTGACGGTGCGCTACGACAAGTCCAAACCCGCCGGCGCTCGCATTGTGGAAGCCCGCGTCGCTGCGGAGTTGCTCGATGACGATCGCTCGTACACGCTCGTCTTTCCCGATATCTTCGTCTCCGACAACGCGGACTACGTGGCGCTCGCCAAAGCCGCGACCGCAACCGAAACGCCTGGCGTGATCGATCTCGACGCGCTCATCGCATATTTGTCCTCTCGTCCGGGCGGTACCGTGACCGCCGACGCTGCTCCGCGCCTCATCTCCGTTGCCCCATGACTGAACCAGACGTGATTACCGCGTTCGTGAACGGCGCCACCGTGTCGCTCGCGCGCGGCGCCACCGCCCTCGACGCCGTGCGCGCGCACGATGCCGCCGTCGCCGACGCCGTGGTGGCCGGTGACCGCGCCATGACCGACAGTCGTGGTCTGCCAGTAGCGGTCGACAGCCTCGCCACGGGCGGCGCGGTGTATCGCATTGTCTCCGCGCGGTCGCTCCGCGAGCAGGACGCGTCGTGACGGCACTCCCCCCGGAACTGCTGCGCCGTATTCCCAAAGCCGAACTGCACTGTCACCTCGACGGTTCAGTCCGCGCCTCAACGTTGCTCGAACTCGCGCGCGAACATGACGTGCCAATGCCCGCCACCACCCCTGAGGCGCTGGCCCATCATATGTACGTGCGCGACGCGCGGCACCTCGAGGATTACCTCACGCGCTTCGACACCACGCTCTCCGTGATGCAGAGCGCCGCATCGCTCGAACGCATTACCTACGAACTCGCCGAAGATGCGGCGGCCGACGGCGTGCGCTATATCGAGATTCGCTACGCGCCGGTGCTCAATCAGCAGTGGGGACTCACGCTCGACGAAACCGTGGACGCCCCACTCCGCGGCCTCGAGCGCGCGCGAAATGCGCACAACATTCAGGGCCGGCTCATCATTTGTTCGCTGCGCCATTTGTCCCCAAGTGTGTCGTTGGAGCTCGCACACTTGGCCGCGCGCTGGCGCGGACAAGGCGTGGTGGGTTTTGATCTCGCCGGGGGCGAGGCAGGGCATCCAGCCGCGCTCCATCAGGCTGCATTTCGCCACGCGAGCGAGCACGGTATGTTCTGCACCTGTCACGCGGGCGAGGGTGCCGGCGCGGAATCGGTGCGCGAGGCGGTGCACGTGTGCGGCGCCCAGCGCATCGGGCACGGCACGCGGCTCATCGAGGACGAACGCCTCACCGACGAACTCGGCGAAAAAGGCATTGTCATTGAGGCCTGCCTCACGAGCAACGTGCAGACGCGCGCCGCCAAGGACTACGCCTCGCATCCGCTGCGCGCGTATTTCGACCGCGGGCTCCAGGTCACCCTGAACACCGATAACCGGCTCATGAGCGGCGTCACGCTCACCGACGAATACGCACACGCCGCGCAGGATTTGCATTTCAGTTTTGATGAGTTGTGCCGGCTGGCTCGTATGGGTTTCGACGCCGCCTTCTTGGAGCCCGACGAAAAACGTCAGCTGCTCGAACGCGTCGACCGCGAGTTCGCCGTTCTCCGTTCTGAGGTAGCACCGTGAACTTGCATGGCAGTGCGGCGGCCAAGGCCGCGGCGAGGTCTGTGTCTGATCGACTTGGCGTGCAGGCGCCGGTCGCCGCGATCATCCTCGGCTCGGGCCTCGGTGAGCTGGCCGATCGCATCGAGCAGCCCACGCGCGCGAACTACTCCGAAATCCCGGGGTTCTTCTCCACGCACGTTGAGGGGCACAAAGGCGAACTCATTCGCGGATTCCTCGGCGGCAAAGAAATCCTCGCGCTCGCTGGGCGCTTTCACATGTACGAAGGGCACGAAGCGCGCGTCTCGGCATTTCCCGTACGGGTCGCGCGTGCGCTCGGCGCCAAGGTGCTTTTTGTATCCAATGCGGCTGGCGGCGTGCGGCGCACCTTTAAGCCCGGCGACCTGATGTTGATCGAAGATCACATCAACCTGATGTTCCGCAATCCGCTCATTGGGCCAGTGGAAGACGGCGACACACGCTTCCCCGACATGTCCGCACCGTACTCGCCGCGATTGATTGCCTTGCTGCAGGCGAGCGCCAAGGAAACCGGCGTGCCGCTTGCGGCCGGCGTCTATGCAGGCTTGCTCGGCCCAACGTACGAGACGCCCGCTGAAGTGCGGATGCTCGAGAAGCTCGGCGCCGATGCCACGGGCATGTCCACTGTGCCAGAGGTGATTGTTGCCGCGGCACTCGGTATGGAAGTCGCCGGCGTGAGCCTCATTACCAACCTCGCGTCGGGGATCACCGCAGACGCGATTAGTCACGCGGATGTCGTAGAGGTCGGAAAGCAGGCCGCCGGTCGCTTCGCCAACCTCGTCACGGCGTTTATCGCCAAGCTCTAGCGCCGTTTCCCTCCGCTCAACTCTTTTTCTTGGGCGGAGGCGGGAGCGCCGCGAGTTTTTTCTTGAACGCCTGAAAGAACGGCGAGTCGGTCGCGAGCCCTTTGAGGTCGCCTGCCGGATAGGTGGCGATCAGCGCCGACGAGGCTGCGATGCGGTTTTCCTCGAGCGGGTGCGAGGCAAAGAACGACTCAGTCACGCCGGGCGTCTGCTTTCGCTCATCGAGCAGAATGCGGAACATCTCCGGAATGCCGTGCGGGTCAATGCGCGCGCGCACCATCAGGCGCACGCCCTCGGCGTCTGCTTCGGCTTCGTCATCGCGGCTGAACTTGGAGAACACCAAACCGCCGCCCAGCTGAATGGCCGTCTGTCCTACGCTGCCGTCGCAGACACGGCTCAGCAGGCAACCCGCCGTCACCACCAGATTGGCGCCCTGCGCCTTTTGCATCTGCTTCACCGAGTGACGCCGTACCACGTGGCCAATCTCGTGGCCAATAACGCCGGCCACCTGCGCCATCGTCTTGGAGCGCTCAATGAGCCCCCGATTCACGTAGATGTAGCCCCCGGGCACAGCGAAGGCGTTGACGTCCACATCGTCCACCACCTCAAAGTGCCACTCCAGGTCTCGGCGCTCCGTGAGCCGAGCCAGCGAGTCGCCCAAGAAGTTGATATACGCCGTGATGTCGGGGTCCTGCACCAGCCGAAGCTGCTTGGCGATCTGGGTGGAATAGTTCTTCCCCATGTCCACTTCCTGCGCCTGGTTGATGGCGCAACCCGCCAGGGTCACGGCCAGCGCGGAGGTGGCTAGAAACGTGACGGCACACCTGCTCGTCCTCATACGAATGGCCCTATGTGGGATCGACATCGATTAGCTGTGCCTGTGAAATCGGGGTGACTGCCGTGCGTTTGTTGACCCTAGCGAGAGACTTACAACGTCGCAAGGCGAGGGAGCGTCAATCGCTCTTCGTCGCCGAAGGCGTGCGCACGGTCGAAGAGTTGCTGCAGTCGTCGCTGACGGTGCGGGGCGCCGTCGTGTCTGTGGCGCTCGGACGCACCCCGCGCGGGTCCGCCCTGCGCGAGGCGTGTGTGGCGCGTGGTGTTGAACTGTTGGAGGTGACGGAGCAGGACTTTGTCACCGCCGCCGATACCGAACACCCGCAGGGGATACTTGCCATCGCTGAGGCTCCGTCGCTTACGCTCGCCGAGCTGACCGTACCGGCGACCGCGCGCCTATTAGTGCTCGACGGCATCCAAGATCCTGGCAACGTCGGCACGTTGGTGCGCACCGCGGCTGCGATGGGTGCCTGCGCGGTTATCGCGCTCCCAGGCACTGCTGACCTGTGGAACGCCAAGGCCGTCCGCAGCGCCGTCGGCGCGCAGTTCCGAGTGCCCGCCCTCCACGCCGAGAGCGCAGAGTTTTTGGCCTGGATAGGCGCCTCGAACATGGAGCTGTGGGGCACCGCCGCCGACGGCGAGGACGTGGGTGCCGCGCCGAAGTGCGCGCGCCTCGCGATTGCCGTTGGCAACGAAGGCGCCGGCCTCAGTGATGATGTGCGGGCGGCATGCTCGCGTCTGATCGCACTCCCGATGGCGGCCGGCGTGGAATCACTCAACGTCGCGGTCGCCGCGGGCATCACCCTCTACGCACTGCGCCCATGAGCCCCTTCATTGCGGCGTTCACCTTCGCGATCGGCTCCGCCGTGGGGTCGTTCTTGAACGTGTGCATTGCGCGCTGGCCCAACGACGAATCGGTCGTGCGCCCGCGCTCCCGCTGCCCCAAGTGCGGCGCCGGCATCGCCTGGTTCGACAACATTCCCATCGCTTCGTGGCTCACGCTCCGCGGTCGCTGCCGTGGATGCGGGGAACCCATCTCCGCTATTTACCCGACCGTCGAACTCACGGTCGCGCTTCTTTGGGTGGCGAGCATCGCCGTGTTTGGGGCGAGCCTCACGGGCCTGCGCGTGGCGCTCTTGGCCACGATCCTCTTTGGCATCGCTGTCACCGACCTCAAGCACTATCTCATTCCCGACGGCTTCACCGTGAGCGGACTCGTCCTCGCCGCCATCGGTGCGGTGGCGGGCGCGTGGATTGGCGAATCTGGCCCCTTTGCGGGCCCCGTGGACGCCATACTCGGTGCGTGCGTGGGTGCGGGTGCCATCACCATTATCGGATGGCTCGGTGAAGTCGCGCTCAAGCGCGAGGCCATGGGCTTTGGTGACTCCACGCTCATGGCAATGGCTGGTGCATCGCTCGGTTCCGCGAGAGCACTGCTCACGATTTTTGTGGCCGCGTTGCTCGCTGCCGTCGTCTTTCTTCTGATCGTGTATCCTCTTGGGTCTTATCGCGCACGGCGCCGCGGTGTGCCATTCGAGGCGCCGCTGGTGCCGTTCGGTGTTTTTCTCGCACCCGCCGCATTGATCACGCTCGTGGCCGGCTACCCAATGCTCAACTGGTACCTCGACCGGTTCCTCCGCTAATGCGCATTTTCTCCGTACTGCTCGCGTTGCCACTCGCCGCCTGTCAGCAGGATAGCGGCGCGCCGTATGCGCGCGAAGTCGCGACCGCGGTGCCGGCCATCGAACGCTCGGTGGGGCTCACGTTCAAGGCGCCGCCCAAGGTGGAAACGCGCTCCAAGGATGACGTGCGCGCCTTTCTCCAAAAGAAATTCGACGAAGACCAACCGGCCCTCGAACTCGCGGGTGCGGAACGCGCGTACAAACTGCTCGGCCTGCTCCCCGACTCGCTCGACCTGCGCAAGTTCATGCTCACCCTCCTCGCGGAGCAGGTGATTGGCTATTACGACCCCGCCACGAAGGTGCTCTATGTGGTGAATGGCGGAAGCAACGCCAAGGGCGCGCCGTCGTCGGACATGCTGAACATCACCATCACGCACGAACTCGTGCACGCGCTGCAAGACCAGTACCTGAACCTCGATTCGCTCGCCAAGCAGCGCGGCGACAACGATCGCCAAGCCGCAGGGCAGGCCGTGATGGAAGGGCAAGCCACCTTCGAGCAACTAAGCGCCATGCTCGGCGGCGGCAACTTTGCCATGAATCTCCCCGGTGGCTGGGAGCGAGTGCGCGAGACCATTCGCGAATCACAGCACGCCATGCCCGTGTTCGCCAACGCGCCAATGCTCATTCAGGAGACGTTGCTCTTTCCGTACTTGAGCGGCGCCGAGTTTGTGCGGCGGTTCAAGGAAAAGCGCAACGGTGCCGCGCCCTTTACGCAGATGCCGCTCTCCACCGAGCAGGTGCTGCATCCAGAAAAGTTGCTTGACGCTGTCGACGCGCCATTGCACGTGGAGTTGCCCAAGCCCATCGGCGCCACGCTCACCTATGCCAATGGCCTCGGCGAATTCGAAACGCGGCTCTATCTCTTTCAGCACCTCGGCGATGTCAGCAGCGCCGCACGCGGCGCGGCCGGCTGGGGCGGCGATCGTTTTGATGTGGTCAACACGCCGCAGGGCGCAGGCGTTGCCTGGCTCACCCTCTGGGATACGCCCTTCGACGCCGCAGATTTCCGCGACCTCATGGAGCAGAGCATCGAAAAGCGTTTCGCCACTCCACACGGTAGTGGCGGCACAGGCACCTCGCGCCGCTTTGTCGGCAAGGGACGCCAGCTTGAACTCACCGCGGTAACTGTCGGCGGTTATCCCGCCGTCCTCTTTGTCGACGTGCCAGCAGGGGCATCCACCCGCGTTATCGACCTCTCGCAGGTGAAAGTCAGTAAGTAATGCTCGTGTACTCTGAACGTGTTGAGGGCCTCTTCATGCGCTCCCCCCGGTCGCGCCATTACGCCAGTCGTCCCGCAGTCGTAGCACTCGCCGTCGCCGCGCGTCGCTCACTGCTCGCGCTATGCGCGCCCGTGGTGCTCGCCACAACCGCGTGTATTGAGTGGAAGCAGCCCACTGCCGCCGAAGACCTCACGATCACGCGCTACGTAGCGGCGGTGCAGACACCCACCGGTAGCGCGATCGCTGTGCTCCACACCGGTACCCCGGCGCCAGGGAGCGGCCCGGTCGTCACTGCGCCCATTCCCGACATCGTCCTCCTCGGTGGTACCATCCAAGTAACGGCGACCTCCACCACGCCATTTACAAAAGTTGTCATCGCGGTACCGGGCGTCGCGGACTACTGGGAACTCACCCTTCCCGCCGCCACTACGAGCGCACCGCTGTTGATTGTCTTTGCGCAGGACATTCCCAAGAACGCATTCGAACTCCGCTTTGCCGGCTCCTCCGGTGGCGCGTACGGCGCGGTGCAGGCCACCGGCGTGAACGTGATCACCGTTGGCACAGGCGAAGTGCAAGTGAACATTACGTGGGATTCCAAGGCCGACGTTGACCTGCACGTACTCGATCCTTCCGGCGCGGAGATTTACTGGGCCGGGCGTTCGTCAGCCACCGGCGGTCAACTCGACCTCGATTCCAATGCCGGGTGCGCCTCTGATGGGCCGCGCGCGGAAAATATATTCTGGGCCACCGGCCTCGTCGCGCCGCGCGGAGAGTACATCGTGCGCGTGGATTACTGGTCGAGTTGCACGAGTGTGACCACAAACTACGTGGTGACGGTGAACGTGAAGGGCCGGCCGCCACGCGTGTTCAGCGGCGTGCTCACCGGCACGGGCGACGGGGGCGGAAAAGGGAGCGGCTTCAACGTCACGTCGTTCAAGTACTGACGCGCAGTCCCGACCTTACTTCGTAAACGCCATCTCCACGACAAACTGCACGGCGCCAATCAATCCGCCGAGCACGTAGCCCAACTGCACAATCAAGTTGAGCTCGCGTTGCGTCACGCCGCGCACAATTTCTTCTACGCGCTGCGTGCTAAAGCCGAGCACTTTTCGCTCGACCATGCCGGGAATGTCCACGGTCTCGAGCAGAGCGGGGAGTTGCGCTTCAATTTGATCCCACACCGCGGGTCCCGCGGCCTCAGCCAAACGCCGCGGCGCGTCGGCCGGTAGCCAGCGACTCAGTCGGCCGAGCGGACGGTCGAGCAGTGCCGTCCCGCCCCCACGCACCGCTTCGGCCGCCATCGCCTGCGCGCGTTGCGAACGCGCCGCCTTCACCACCCAGCGCGCCAGCACGTCGTTGATAAAGCCACTCGCCATCCCCGAGGCGCGCGCCGCGATGCCGGTGCGACGCTCCGCCGGAAGGTCGACCGCGTGACCAGCAGTCGGCGTACGGCTCAGCTCGTCGCGCGAGCGCGTCACGAACGCGCGCGCTATTGCCTCGAACTCCTCGCGCGCCACATACGCCGCGTAGGCTTCACCAGCCTCAGGCCCGGCCGTGCGTAACGCCTGCTCGAGCTCGCTCGCCATCGCGGGCGGCAAGAGTTCTCGCAGCGATCCACGCTCGGTATCGAGCAACTCCACTGCCAGCTCGGCGAGTTTGCGTTCAATGGACTCGCGCAGCCCCGAGCGGCGAAGCTCGTCGAGAATGTCTTCGGTAGTAAGCAGTCGCTCACCAACGGTTTTGCCAATGGTTTTTGCGAGTCGCGCTTTGTTTTTGGGAATCGCGCCGTGCAGGCCAAACATCCGCTCGTATGGCCGGAACATCAGCACCACCGCCACCCAGCTGGTGACGCCGCCCGCCACCGACCCCAGCACCACGTCGAGCCCCAGACGCGTCCAGTGCCCCGTCAGGTCAATCACGTGCGCTGGGTGCGTCGTCGTCGCGTGGTCGGACTTCCAGGGCGGCATCCGCCATCATCGGCGCCGCATCGGCCAGCCCCGCCGTGACGGCCGGCAGGAGCATCACGTCGAGCGCGTCGTCCATGGTCGCCACAAAGGAAAAGCGCACGCCCGCACGCACCGTCTCCGGCACCTCGCGCAAATCCTTCTCGTTGGCGGCGGGCAACATCACTTCCCGCAGGCCCGCTCTATACGCCGCGAGCACTTTTTCCTTCACCCCGCCAATCTCAAGCACGCGGCCGCGCAGCGTCACTTCGCCCGTGACCGCAATGTCACGTCGTACCGCACGTCGGCTCATCACACTCGCAATCGCTAGCGTCACCGCCACTCCCGCGCTCGGTCCGTCCTTGGGTACGGCACCAGCGGGGAAGTGAATGTGCAAATCCGTCCCCCGCAGTTCCGCATCCGCCACGCGCAACGACTGTGCCCGTGATCGTACATACGAGACCGCCGCGTCCACAGATTCACGCATCACATCGCCCAGCTGCCCCGTCACCGTCAGTTTCCCCGAGCCTGGCATCCGCAGCGCTTCAATCGTCATCAGCTCGCCACCCGTCGCCGTCCAAGCCAGCCCGGTAACCGTGCCGATCTCCGGCGCCATCTCCGCTTCCTCAGCGGCATAACGCGGCGAACCCAGCGCTTCTTCAATGCGCGCACCGTCTACAATCCACGCCCCCAACTCGCCCTGCGCTTTGCGGCGCGCGCGCTTGCGCATGAGTGCCGCAAGATTCCGCTCAAAGTTGCGCAGCCCAGCCTCGCGCGAGTAACGGCTCGAGATGGTGCCCAATGCTTCGTCGGTGAACTGCAAATCGAGATCCGTAATGCCATGCTCCGTAAAGAGCCGCGGCAGCAAATAGCGCCACGCGATCTCCACTTTCTCCTCGACGGTGTAGCCCGCAATGCGAATCACTTCCATGCGGTCGCGCAGCGCCGGCGGAATGTCGAGCAGATTGTTGGCCGTGCAAATGAACAGCGCGCTCGACAAATCAAAAGGCAAGTTGAGATAGTGATCCACAAAACTCTTGTTCTGCTGCGGATCGAGCACCTCGAGCATCGCCGCGAGCGGATCACCGCTCGGACCACCGCCCGTCATCTTGTCGATTTCGTCAATCATCAGCACCGGGTCATTCACCTGAACGCGCCGCAGCGCTTGCAGTACGAGTCCGGGGAGTGATCCCACATAGGTGCGACGGTGCCCGCGAATCTCCGCTTCGTCGCGCACGCCACCCACGGAGATGCGATAAAACTCGCGCCCAATGCTCCGCGCAATCGCTTCGCCGAGCGATGTTTTGCCGGTGCCTGGCGGCCCCACAAAGCAGAGAATCGGGCCGTGCGAATCGCCACCGTGCTGCTGCAAAAGCTTGCGCACCGAGAGATACTCGAGAATGCGCTCCTTGGCTTCTTCGAGTCCGTAGTGTCGGTCCTCGAGCGCGGCTTCCACGCGGTCAATCGCAATGTCTTCATCGCCACTGCGCCGTTGCCAAGGCAACGCCACCACCCACTCGAGATAGCTGCGCAATACGTGGTATTCGCTCGACGCGGTGGAAAGCGCCCGCAGTCGCGACAACTCGCGCCGCGCTTCCTGCGCCACATTCGCCGGCAGTGAGGCCGCGTCGATCTGCCGCGCCATCTCCTCGGCTTCATTCTCCGACGGATCGCGCTCGCCAAGCTCTGAGCGAATCGCCTGCAACTGCTGACGCAGATAGAACTCGCGATGATGCTGCTCGACCTTCACCTCGGTACGCTGCCGCACATCTTCGAGCACGCGCGCGCGCTCTACTTCCTTCTCGAACTTGAGCGCCACGGCGCCGAGCCGCGCGAGCACGTCGAGCTGCTGCAGCACTTCATCGCGTTCGGCAATGCGCAGTTGCCCTTGGGCCGCCGCGAGATCAGCAAAGCGTGATGGGTCGCGCGCCTGACGGCGCAGCAGTCCAGGCACTTCGGCAGGGAACTGCTCGCTCAGCTCAACCAACGTCTCCGCCGCACTGAGAATTCGCTCGAGCATCTCGGACGCCTGCGGCACTGTTGGCGAAAGCTCCTCAACCGCGCTCACCGACACCACCGGATACGGCACCCGCTGCGTGAGAGCGTCGAGCCGCACGCGCTGCAGTCCCGCGAGCGTGACTTGCGCCGTGCCCGTGGCAGGATCCGAACGGTCTTTGATACGCGCCAGGATCCCCACGCGCCCTATCAGGCGAGAGCAGTCGGCGGCATCCTCGCCCATGGCAATCGCCAGCACCACGCAACTCCCCGGCTCCGGGTGCTCTTTGAGCAGCGCGAGATTCTCGGGGGCGCCCATCTGCACGGCAATCGTGCCGTGAGGGAAGACGATCGTGCTCCGCAACGCGAGTAGCGGGAGCTCCGTGGGCAGTTCGGGCGTCGTCACAGGGGAGAAGTTAGCGTGAGCGTCACAAGGCCGTCAGTCATGCAGCATTCCCTGCCAAGGATCAAATACAGCGACCCCGCGCCCTGCACAATCCGCCACGTTGCGCGTCACCAGCGTCAGCCCGTGCGCCTGCGCCGTACCAAGCAACAGCCCGTCCACCACCGGCAACGGTCGCCCCGCGCGCTCACCACTCGCACGGAGCGCCCCCCACGCCACCGCCGCGGCCGTATTGACGCTGAGCACACGCCCCACGAATTGCGTCGGCAGTTCTCGCTGCGCCCAAAGCAAAAGTGCGGAGCGACGTTTCCCCTCCGGCAGTCGCGCAATCGCTTTCTCGATTTCTCCCAGCGAGAGCACGCTCACCGCAAAATCCAACGGCGACTGTGCGTCCACCCACGCCGCCACGCGACCGGATGGGCTCGGCTTCACGAGCTCCGAGAGCACGTTCGTGTCGAGGAGATACCTCACGTCAGCGCGCGTGCCGCTTAGCCGAGGTCAACGTCGCGACCCATCTCGCGCGATCGCGGAAAGAGCTCCGCCTCATCGCTCGCGCCGAACGCCCCCTCCGCCACTGCCTTCGCGAGTGGCGACGCCGCCAAATAGGCCGTCAGCGGACGTGGTGCCACCAACCGCTCGTAATCAGAGCGAGCGATCACCACCACCGCATCCTCGGCGCGGGCCCCGCGCGTCACCACCTGCGGCTCGTGTGCCAGGGCACGCCGCACGACCTCACTGAAGCCGTTCTTCGCCTTCTCCAGCGTCCACTGCGTCACGGGTGCCTCCGGGTCAGGCTCAGCTTCCAATCGCCACCAGAGGTAAGCTAGCTAGTCTGGCTAGCTTCGCAACCGAGGGGCCAAACCCACCCCACCGCCTTGGTTTCCACCCCCCAACTGCCTATCTTCTAAGGCTCTATGTTCGACGAACTCTCCGAGAAACTCGAAGCCGCCTTCGCGAAGCTCCGCGGACGTGGCACCCTCAGCGAAGCCGACATCAAGGACGGCTTACGCGAGGTGCGTCGCGTACTCCTCGAAGCCGACGTCAACTTCGAGCTCACGCGCGAGTTCCTCGAACGCGTTGAGAAAAAAGCCGTCGGCGTCAGCCAGATCAAATCCGTCTCGCCGGCGCAGCAGCTCGTCAAGATTGTCTACGACGAACTCACCGCCATGCTCGGCGAACGGCGCGAAGGGCTCAAGCTCTCGAGCGTGCCGCCCACCGTGGTGCTGATGGTCGGCTTGCAGGGCTCCGGCAAAACCACCACCGCCGCCAAGCTCGCCCGCAAACTCAAGGGCGAAGGGCGACAGGTGCGATTGATTGCGGCGGACGTGTACAGGCCCGCTGCCATCGATCAGCTCGAAACACTCGGCCGCGAACTCGACATTCCCGTATTCGCCGATCGTACCACGACCGATGTGGTGAAGATCGCGCGCGCCGGACTCGAAGTAGCGCGGCACGAGCGCGACCGTGTGGTGCTGATTGATACCGCCGGCCGTTTGCAGATTGACGACGAGATGATGAACGAGCTGCGCCGCCTGAAGGACGCGGTGCGCCCCGACGAAATCCTCCTCGTGGCCGACGGCATGACCGGCCAGGACGCAGTGAAAATTGCACAGGGCTTTGACGCCGCACTCAATGTGACCGGCGTCATTCTCACCAAGCTCGACGGTGACGCGCGCGGTGGCGCCGCCCTCTCGATCTACGGTGTGCTCAAGAAGCCCATCAAGTACATCGGTGTGGGCGAAAAGACCGACGCACTCGAAGAGTTCTATCCCGACCGTATGGCCGGACGAATTCTCCAGCAGGGCGACGTCCTCTCGCTCGTCGAAAAAGCGCAAGAAGCGTTCGACACCGACGAAGCAAAAAAGATGGAGAAGAAGGTCCGCAAAGAAGGCATGGACCTGAATGATTTCCTTTCCGCCATGAAGCAGATTCAGCGCCTCGGGCCGCTCGAAGGCGTGCTCAAGATGCTCCCCGGCGTCAACAGCAAAATGCTCAAGCAGGCCAACGCCGACCCGCGCCGCATGCGGCACGTCGAAGCGATTGTCCTCTCGATGACCGCCGCCGAACGCAAGAAGCCCGACATCATGAACGGCCCGCGCCGTTTGCGCGTGGCCAAGGGCAGCGGACGACCGATCAACGAAGTCACTAAGCTGCTCGATCAGTTCCGCGATATGCAGAAGATGATGAAGAAGATGACCGCTGGCGGAGGGAGAATGCCGCCGGGGATGTTTGGAATGCGCTGACCTGCGACGCTCCACGGTCGCAGTCAGTGCAAGCGTTGTCAGTCGTGTGCAGTATTCAGTTTTCAGTTAACGGTCAACCGATAACCGATTACTGTTAACGTCAGTAGCGGTTGCAGTCCCCGAGTGCTGTCCGGATCCTCCGGTCAAGCGATGAGCTCGGCGCAGTCCCCATCACCCCATTTCGGGAGCATCACATGGCAGTTCGTATCCGCCTCCGCCGCACCGGCCGCACCAAGTCGCCGACGTACCGTATTGTCGTCGCCGATTCGCGTGCCCCGCGTGAAGGCAAGTTCATTGAGATCATCGGCCAGTACATGCCCCGCACGGGTGATGCTGCGCTGAATCTCAAAGTTGATCGCGCCAACTACTGGCTCGACAACGGCGCGCAGCCGTCCGACACCGTGCGCTCGTTGCTCCGGAAGGCCGGCGTCCTGAAGTCGCGTCACGAGCAGCGCCTCGCCGCGAAGCTCACGGCCAACGCCGTGCCGCTCGCCGAAGGCTGAGCCGTCTGCACGACGTTCACGCGGAGCTCGCGTGACTGACACGCCCCGCCTGCTCGCCGTCGGCCGCATTCGCAAGCCGCACGGCATCCGTGGCGAAGTCGTAGTCGAAACGATGACCGACGCGCCGGACGCGACCTTCGCGCCCGGCCGTCGCGTTTTCGTGGGCACCGTCGTCGGCGACGAATGGCACGACGCACACACCGGCGCAACCCTCACGCTCACCGTCACCAAGTCGCGGCCATTTCAAGATGGCATGCTCGTGATCTTCGACGCGATCACCGATCGCTCGCTCGCCGAACACTGGCGCAATCACACGTTGCTGGTGCCCGTGAGTGAACTCGAATTGCCCGACGACGGCGAAGTGTACGAACACGAACTCGAAGGGCTCGCCGTGGTCAACACCAACGGCGAATCACTCGGCGCCGTGACCGCGTGGTATCGGTTGCCGCAGGGATTGTTGCTCGATGTGAACACCGCGCGCGGAATTGTGTCGGTGCCGTTCAGTGAAAGGTTTGTGGTGCGCGTGGATCGTGCGACGCGCACCATAACGGTGGACATCCCTGAAGAATTTTTCGAGCGCGGCGCCTAATGCTCACCATCCGCGTCGTCTCAATCTTTCCGCAATTCTTTCACGGCCCGCTCGGTCTCTCCATTCCCGCGCGCGCTGCTGCCGCAGAGCTCGTGCGCTATCAGCTCGTAGATCTGCGCGACTACACACACGACAAACACCGCACCGTAGACGACGCCCCCTACGGCGGCGGCCCAGGCATGGTGATGAAGCCCGGGCCGTTCTTCGAAGCGGTTGAAGATATTGGCGCTAAGGCGCCGATCATTCTTCTCTCGCCGCGCGGCCGTCGCTTTGGCCACGCCGACGCCGAGCGCCTCGCGGCACTCGAAGAGTTCACGCTGCTCTGCGGGCATTACAAAGATGTGGATCAACGCGTGGCCGATCACTGCGCCACCGAAGAACTCTCGCTCGGCGATTTTGTTTTGAGCGGCGGCGAACCCGCGGCACTCGCGATTATTGACGCGGTAGTGCGGTTGCTGCCCGGCGCGATGAGCGATCTCGAGAGTGCGCGCACGGATTCGTTCTACAATCGCGGGCTCTCGGCGCCGAGCTACACGCGGCCGCCGGAGTTCAGAGGGTTTCCGGTGCCGGAAGTGTTGCTGTCGGGGAACCACGCGGCGATTGAGAAGTGGCGGGAAGAAGAAGGGGGGCGGTTGACGAAGGGGAAAGGCGAGTAGACGGTTTTCCGTTAGCCGTTTTCCGTTGCAAGCAGGCAAGGCGTACAACCGCACCTGCCCACCCGCGCCGAAGTTGTACCCCCAGCCTGCTGGCAACGGACAACCGACAACGGTAAACCGCCTACTGCAGTTGCCGTCCCCAAGCCCTTGCCCCAACCCCAAAAGCCAGATAGCTTTGAAGGCTCACCACCAGACCCTCAAATCGGGCGTCCCTAGCCCGGAGTAGCTTATGCACCCGTTCATCGAAACCCAGAAAGAGTGGATGAAGACTGTTCCCCCCTTCCGTGCCGGCGACACGCTGCGTGTCAACGTGCGCGTCAAGGAAGGCGAGAAGGAACGCATTCAGGCATTCGAGGGCGTGTGCATTGCGCGTCGTGGAGCCGGTGTCAGCGCAACCTTCACCGTGCGCAAGATCTCCAATGGCGTGGGTGTTGAGCGCATCTTCCCCGACCACTCGCCGATGCTCGAGAGCATTGCCGTCGTGCGTCGTGGTCGCGTGCGTCGCGCCAAGCTGTTCTATCTCCGTGGCGTGACTGGTAAGTCGGCCCGCATCAAGGAGCGCAAGGTGCGCGTCGCGGTGCCGGTGACCGGCTCGGCTGAGTAATCAGCGCACACGGCCGCGCAGCGAGACGCTGACGCGCGTGGACAGTCGCTGGAGCGACATCGAGCAGACGTTGCGCGCCGCGGGTGCGCAGAGCATTGCTGGAGTCGATGAAGTCGGACGGGGCCCCTTAGCGGGCCCCGTTGTCGCATGTGCGGTGATTATGCCCGCTGGCGGCGAGGAGATTGACGGGGTGGCCGACTCCAAGAAGCTCAAGAAGGCGGAGCGGGAGCGGCTGGCGGTGCTGATTCGCGCCGAGGCGGTGAGTGTGGCGCTTGGGGCCGCGAGCGTGGCCGAGATAGCAAAATTGAATATTTATCAGGCTACCTCCCTAGCCATGCGTCGGGCGATCGGGCGTCTACGGGCCTCTCCGGACGCCATTTTGGTGGATGGGAAGCCCATTCGGACCCTCGGCTACCCCCACCAGGCCGTGGTTGGGGGGGATTCTAAGGTCTATGCCATTGCCTGTGCGTCGATTGTGGCCAAGGTGGCCCGGGACCGGCTGATGACGGCGCTGGCGGAGCGGTATCCCGCGTACGGCTGGCCTCAGAACGCCGGGTATGGCACTCCAAAGCACATCCAAGCGATTGTGGAACATGGGCTTACGTCGCACCACCGCGTAGCATTCTGCCGGTCGGCGCTGGAAAAGACGCGCCCTCTTTAAAGAAGGGTGCCAAGGCGCCCCTCCGTTACCCCTCCCGAGGCTGTTCGTCTTGCACCGGGACCCTCTCGCAGAATCGGGGGCTCCGACTCTTGCGAACCCGTTAGCGCTCTGCCTATGTTAACGGGTCCCGCCACAGGGTTTTGTGGTGGGGGGATAATATGAACCTGAGTATCGCTCGGCAGCGGTGTATTGCGACCCTGAGGGAAGGGGTTGCGCACCGTCTCTGCCGTTGCGATATTTGCAGGGTCGTATTCTGTAGGTGTATTGGCAGGTGGTAGGTAACTTTTCTCTCTTTTTGGAGCGTTCATGAAGATCTTTCGTTCAACTCTCGTTGCTGTCGTCGCGACTGTAGTCGCTGCGTGCGGTGACAAGGTGAACGTTCAGGCGCCGGTCAACACGACGACGACTGTAACGTCCACCGCGACGGCCACGGCCACGGCTACGCCGAAGGTCAATTCGGTCACGGTGACGCCGGCGACGGCGACGCTGACTGTTGGTCAGACCATCACGCTGACGGCCGCTGTTAGCGCGGACGCCGGCCTCGCCACCACGGTGACGTGGTCGACGAGCGATGCCACGCTCGCCACGGTTTCGACCGCTGGCGTCGTGACGGCTGTGAAGGCGACGCCTGGCGTTTCGATCTGCGCCACGTCGACTGTTGACACGGGCAAGAAGGGTTGCGGCGCGGTTGTCGTGACGGCTGCCTCGGCGACGGTGCCGGCGACGGCTTCGATCGCTGGTGTGTTCCAGACGAACCTCACCACCCCGGTGACTCCGACGAACGTGAGCGGCACGATCTTCGCTCAGGTCAACATCAACCCGGGCACGCAGGTTGTGCAGCGCGTTGTGCTGTTGGTCGGTAGCGTTCGCGCTGACTCGCAGGTCTTCTCGGCGGCTCAGTCGGCCGCGCTTCGTTATGCCGCCGATCTGGCTGGCGTCTCGAAGGATGTGTCCCAGCCGACGGTTGTGCTGACGGCCAACACGGCTGCGTACAATGCCACGACGGGTGTCGCGACGTTCACGAACGCCGCTGGCCAGTCGATCAAGGCTGAGCTTTGGGTGACGGGCGCCACGACGGCTACGTCGACGGCTTCCTATGCCTCATCGATCACGCTGAACAACACGGATGCCGTGTACGGCGCTTGGACGAACCCGTCGACGGTTGTCAACGCTACGGATAACCTCGGTTATCAGTGGCAGGGTCTCGGCGGCGGCGTTTATTCGCTGAAGGTCACGCCGGTTTCGTACAACGGTAAGACGGCTTCGTCGGTTTCCGTGGCTTTCGGCAGCACGGTCAGCGCGACGGTTGGTTACATCAACGCGACGTCCGCGTATTGCCCGGTTACTCCGAGCACCTCGTGCGTGGCGCTTCCGTCTGGCAAGGACACCGCCCTCACGAAGGTTGTGACCGGTTCCGCGCCGTACACGGCCACCTTCGGTCTGTTTGACCATGCGTTTGTGGCTGGCTCGACCACGAACAAGATTGCGGACGGCATTGCGCCGACCGTGACTGTAAACTTCACGGATGGTTCGAGCATCGCTGGCGCCGCTTTCGCGAACGCCACCGCTCTTGCGATCCGCCCGGACAACCAGGGCCCGGCGCAGCCGGCTATGTCGAACCCGGCGTTCAACGCCAGCATCTCGGTGATGCGCGGTGTTGTGTCGTTCGCGTCGCGTCCGACGCTGACCTCGCTCAGCGCGGTTGCTGACTCGGGCAAGCTCATCAATACGGTTCCGCTTGACATCGGCGTCTCGTCTGGCGCTACGTTGACCGTTCCGAACGGCATGACGTTCAAGGCCTTCCGTAACGCTGGCGGCACCGCCGTCTCCGCCACGGATACCCTGCTCGCCACGACGGAAATCGCGGCTGGCACGAGCCTCTCGACGCTTGCCGAAACGGGCTCGTACTGCTTGCAGCTCCGCGCGTATGACGCGCTGGGCAACGTCTCGGTGAACAACCAGGACAGCTTCGTGAACGCCGCTGGTACGATCGTCGCCAAGGGTTGCACGACGGCGACGGGCCAGCAGGTTGCCTCGATCGACAACACGGCGCCGGTCTTCACGTGGCAGTCGACGAACTTCACGCAGACTGATACGGCCGTCGCTAGCGTTGCTCAGGACGCCGACCTCAAGTGGACGCTGACGGAAGCAAACAGCAGCGGCACGATCTCGGTGAAGGTCTGCTACTACTCGACGTCTGGTAACGCGGTTGTCCCGGCGAACTACAACTCGCTGGCCACCACCACGACCACGGCTTGCGACACGTACGTCCCGTACGCCACATACTCCGGCGTCGCCAACGGCATCTCGACGGCCGCTGTGAAGTGGGCCCAGGCTGCGATCACGGCCAACGGCGTGTACAAGATTGATGTCAAGACGACGGACGCTGCTGGCTTTGCGTCGGCGGTTCTGACGAAGTACGTGTTGGTTGACAACGTTGCGCCTACGGTCAGCACGCCGACGTCGGTTAGCACGACGCTTGGTGCAACTCAGGCTCCGGCTGGTTACATCTCCGATCTCGTTGACGTGCGAGCCAATGCGCTCACGATGACGGGCGTCGGATACACTTCGGGCGCCGGTTTCCTCACGTTGCCTGTGACGCAGTCCACGTCTACCCGCATTGCGGCTGTTCTTGAAGAAGCCCCGACGGTACTCAACACGTCGATCGGCGTGCCGGTTGCCTCGCGGTTCTTCAACGTTGCGGTGTCTGGCTCAACGGCCAACGAGTATCTCTATCCGTTGGCGGCGAATGGCGACACGCTCGCGCTGAATAACGTCCACAGCACGACGTCGGGTAACTCCGGCGACGACGGCCTTGGGCTGATCAACGGTTTCCGCACGAAGTTCGCATTCCGCGGTTACGATCAGGTTGGTAACAATGCGCTTAGCTCGTACGCAGCCAGCACGATCATTGACTCGGTTTCCACGTTCGGCACGGCCTCGCGCTTCGCGTTGGTCGGCAACGGCCTCATCAATGCCTCGGACGTTACGACGGCTGATGCTGGCACGACTGGCGCGCTTGCCAGCTCGGTGGTCAAGGTTGCGACAACGGATGCGGCTGCTACCGCCAACGCCGGCTACACCCGGACGAAGGCGCTCCGCGTCGACATCAAGATGTTCCGCTATCAGGACAAGACCGGACACATGGTTCGCGCCTTGGCCTACAAGCAGGCGAATAACTATTGCGGAACCAACGCTTCCACTGGCGTGACGTACGTGATTGCGGCCGACGGCACGACGGAATCGGTCATGGCTGCTGGTAGCCAGATCACGAGCACCCGCGTCCCGGCTTCGAACGTTGCTCCGACGGTGATGGTTTACGCTCCGCTGGTCGGTGGCGCCTCGTGGGGCTACGTGGGCACGATGTCCAACTCGAACACTGTTGGCAACGCAAACACGAGCGGCTTCTGCGACGACACGGATACGCGCACCTACACGATGACTTGGTCGGTGTCGGCGCGTACTCCGGCGACCAACTGGTCCAACGGTCAGCTCCTGTTCGTGATTCAGGGCGCGTCGGGTCAGGCTGCTGTGAAGGCCGGACCGTTTGTCGACCTCAAGTAGTATTTCGCTGGATCTTGTAACAGCTGGGTGAGGTATTCTTGGGGGAGGGACTGGGCAAATGCCCGGTCCCTCCCCCAAGTACATCACCATGACCTCACTAAAAACGCCAGAAAATGAAGAGAACGTTTATGAAAACGAAGAAATGGGTTGTTGCAGCCGTGCTATCGGCCGGAGTGGTTAGTGCTTGCAAGACTGCGCCGCCGGCACCGAGTGAAGACACACGCAAGATGGGTTACGACCTGCTCTCCGAGACCGGTCACGTAGGTGCGGGAGTGGTTCTGCTCTCGCTGGTAGACGACTCGGTGTACCTGAAGCTCGACAGCGTCGAGGTAAGCGGACTGGACCGTGCCATCAAGACTTGGTCCGAGGTAGGGAAGGGAGCCCGCATAACTTCCATCCGACACAAGATCGTCGGCTCAACGTTGGAGAAAGCGATGCTCACGGATACGGGAATCGTACAGTTCACGTTGCTCAATAAGGACGAAAAGACGCAGCGTGACACGGTACTCGCATTCAAGGCAATCTGGAACCTGAAGAAGGTTGGCTGGCGCCTTGGATTGGAACAGATGATGGCGCTTCCAGTCCCGCCTGCCGCCAAGAAGCCATAAGTGTCAGACTTCCCTTCCCCTGTCATACGCGGCACGAGCACGGCCGATTGGGTGCTCGTATCCACTGTGATATGGGTTGCGGTTGCGTTTCTCCCGTTTATGTCGCCGTGGCCGAGCGTTCCCCCTAAGCAGCTGGGTACCATCATTGGGGCTGTCGCTCTCCTGTGCGTGCAGTGGAACCACCTGGGCCCACGTGCATGGGATCCGCTGCGCCGTGCCCCTGTCCTTGTGAAGTCTGCCTATGCATTCGCTGGAGCCTTTCTCCTCTGGCAGGCGTTGCTAATCCTTTCAGGGCCACAGGCGGACCGTTACGAGGCGCTGTGGGGCAATAGCAGCCGTGGCAATGGCCTGTTCAGTAGAGCTGCCATCATTGGGATGGGGTTGTCT
Source organism: Gemmatimonadota bacterium (assembly GCA_026387915.1). NCBI lineage: Bacteria > Pseudomonadati > Gemmatimonadota > Gemmatimonadota bacterium. The sequence continues at coordinate 38,764 of JAPLKS010000007.1, read as the reverse complement.
TGCGCCCTCTTCCCACCACTTCAGAGCGGTAGATCGTTTATGCGAGCGGTGCGGTTCTCCGCCCTGCTCGTCGGCGTCTACGCAACGATGCAGGCATTTGGCATAGATATGGTGAGTTGGGATGTTGATACTCGCTACGTAGCTACATTCGGAAACGTGAATCAGGCTAGTTCATTCTTTGCGCTTGCTGCCAGTATGATGGCCACGCAGGTGGTGGACGTGGATCGGTGGAAGAACCGGAACTGGGCCTTCTGGGTGGATGCTGGATTAGCGGTCATAATGATCGCCTTGTGCCTTCGCACCGCGAACCACACGAGCCGGCAGGGGGAGTTTCTACTCGCATGCGTTGTGCTGATCGCGGGGCTGAGCTTTGGCTACTCGCGGTGGCGCCAGGGAGCGCTGGCGCAGTGGCAGGAGAGCCTCGGTTTGGCGGCCATGGTATTGGGAGCTCTGGGAGCCTCAGTGTGGTTTGTGTTGGTTGACCACGGTGCAAGCGATCGAGTCGCCATGTGGAGCACGGCGGTCAAGATGGCGATCGCCAATCCTCTGCACGGGGTGGGGGTGTCGCAAGTGCCATACCACTGGCAGGCATATCAGACGGCTCGCGATGCAATGGGCGATGTTTTCCGACTCGTCGATGAGGTGCATAGTGGTCCATTGCAGCAGGCTGCTGAAAGTGGTTTGGTAGGCTTTCTTCTGTACGTCGGTGCATTCGCGGCGATTCTTCCACTGGCTTTCGTGGCGCTCGCCCGAGGACGGGCAGCTGAGCGCGCCGCTGCGGCGGGCTGGTTTGTATATGCTTTACAGGATAATTTCTCGCCGTATTCTGCGGCGGTAAGCCTATGGGGCTGGATTTGCGCCGGCATACTGCTAGCTGGTGCGCTAGAGCGTGGCGTGGAGCGAAGTTCCAGCCCTGGGACAGGTGTTGCCCCCTTTGACGTTTCGCGGGCTGGCCGAGGCCACTGGAGCGGCGTTCTTCTCATCATGGCAGTCGCCACGTGGGTGATTATGCCTCGTATTGTGACTGAGGTGCAGTTCACTCGCCTGTGGAACACGGCCAGTGAGTTAGATGCTACGGCGGCGGCAGTTCGGTATCGTGTCGCAACAAGGGTGGCTCTCGCCAAACTTGAACCTCTCGCTGATCGTCGGCCGAACGACTACGAGTGGCTTGAGCGGATTGCGTATGCGTCTGCGACCAACGGAGATGTGGAACGATCGGCGCGTGTGTTGCAGGCTGGCCTACGCCGCAAGCCGAGAGCAATGCGACTGAGGGACCTGTACGCACAAGTTGAGTTGACGCATGGGAGCGCCCAAACCGCTATGGCGCAGTACGATACGCTGGCCGAGCAATTCCCTAGATCCCTTGCCCTCGGCCTGCTGCGTCAGATTACAGCGGAGTGGGTACGAGATTCGGTCCGGTTACGCTCGGCCGGCTCGCACGTTGATTCGCTCGGAGTGATGTACGGAGTTTCCGTGGATTCCATGCACCTGCTTCACGACCGGCTGGGGCGGGGTGTGGTGGTCATGGGCCGTCGGATGAACTGGAGAAACTAGAGGCTTCCAGGGCTAGGAACGGAATCGAACAGGCTTTCGAGTCGCGCCATTCCGCGGCTAATCCCGCTGAGCGTGCGTGCCATGGACCTCCAGTCCTCGGAAACAGGAATGCTTCCGGTAATACGTAGCTCTCCCACCCATTGCCTGAGTGCTGTGGCTGCTTCGTCAGCGGTAACGGCGAGTACCGAGCGACCGGTGGAGCGCAATAGCGCGGACACGTTGGATTCTGGATGGCCGCCGAGGGCGAGAATTGGGCGACCGCACCCGACGTATTCATGCAACTTTAACGAACTGCTCCAATCCGTGCGAGCGTCCTCCCATTGCAGGAAGAGGACGGCGTGAGCATTCGCCTGTGCTTTTCTCGCTTCTCGTCGGCCGACGGAGGACTCTTGGCTGACGAGGGAGGCTATGCCGAGTTCGCTGACCATCAGCGATGTTTCGGAATCAAACGGTCCTATCCATCGGAACCGAAACGACGATGGGTCGATGAAGCGCTCCGCCTGTAACGATGCGATCGCTTCGAGCAGAGGGCGAATGGACTGCTGCTTCGGGTAGCGCACACCAGTATACAGCAGCTCGAATTTGCGCGACAAGGCGGGTGCTGTTGATTCCTCTGTTTCGTAATCGACAAATCCATTGGGAACGCAAAATCCCGGCTTGCCGTGAAGGCGGGCGAGCTGCTCCGCCCATTTCTCGGTTGGGCTGGTGAGTGCGTCGGCGCAGCGCAGTATCCGATGCTCCCAACGGCGATCAATCCACTGCCGCCACGCGGGCGTTTGATTGCTATGATTGTCGGCCCAGAGATCGCGAAAATCGGCCACCCACCGAAGTGAGGGGTGGCGGTCTTTAAGAATGGCAGCCACTAAGTGTGAGGTTGGATACGGGGAAGAGCTGACCATACCGTCGAAGTGCTGTTCCGTCAGCAAAGCCTCGGCGGCACGCACTGCGGCTCGCTTCCACGGCGCTTGGAGATCTGGCCAGCCAATGATGGCGATGAGCGTCTGGAACGCTCGCTCGAAGGCGGTACGGGAGCCGGATGCAGGGAGCTGCGCCTTGATTTGTTCCGTCAGACTACGATTCCGCCGAAGACCAAGTAGCCAGAGTAACCGGCGGATTGGCTCCAACACGTCCGAGGCCGGCCCGCATTCGACGATCCTCGCGCGCTCGGTGAAGATGCGAGGGAATCCTAATGCTTCGTTTGCGTCTGGGCCGAGGGGGGCCGTTACCACGACGACCTCCCAACCACGTAGCATAAGTCCTCCCAGCAACGCGGGCCAGCGTGGCGATGCGTGGCGCAGGTCCGCAATGACAAGGAGGCGCCGCCGACCGATGCCGGGTGTCGCGCGAGTACTGGACCCCGTGGTGGCGTTTACCATGTGATGGTGAAGACCGTGCCGTACTCGGCCCACTGGCCGTGATCTACGCGCGACTTGTGCTGGGTCACGGTGGCCCCAGGAATGGCACGCAGTATGAGGACGGGGATGTTGTGTACCCAGTTCCCGCCGATCACGGCGCTCTCAGCTAGGGACATATCTGCAAACGTGTGCACGATGATCGCTTTGCGCGCGACGCGACGCATCTCGCGGAGCGCGGCAGTTGCCACGCTCTGAGGAAGGTACATAAAGACCGCGTCCGACAGTGCGATGTCGACACATGAAGACGGCATCGGTAAATGATTAGCCGGCGCCACGCGAAATTCTCCGGTAGCTCCTCCCTGACGACGCACCCGCTGTTCTGCAATTCCGAGGGCTAAAGGGTTCACGTCGACTGCCCACAGCCGCATCTGCTGGCTGTGCGAAGCGAAGAGGGCGAGATTGCCACCGTCTCCACAGCCAACTTCGATCAAGCTAGTGGCCGAGAGCGGTGAGATCAGCGACCAAAGCTGGTGCCGATGGGGCGCTACAGCATCATCAAGTGGAGGCGCTTCGCGATAGGAACCGTCGAGGAAATGCCGGTATCGCCACCACCATTTGATAGCCCCACTGCGAAACGCGAAAGTCCGGAGAATCTGGCGACCGGGGAGTCGTCGAAAGGCAATCCGCAGGAGGTGCCTAGCGGTCATGCGGAGCCCCCGAAACCGATCGGTACAGCGACTCCACCTTGCCCATTTCGGTTCGGTAGTCGTTGCGGTCGAGCACCGTGCGCATCCCCCTTTCCGCCCATCCTCGGCGTTTGGCGGGGCTCTGGGAGGCCTCCGCGAGGGCCTTGGCGAGCGCCGCGGCGTCCCCGACCTGGAATAAGCGGCCGTTCACACCGTCTGTGATCCATATGGCATTCTCGCCGGAGTCTGAGACGATTACCGGTAGCCCGGCCGCCATTGCCTCCGCCGTGCTAGCGGCAATCCCGGCATCGGACGTAGAGGTCGACACATAAACCTCGGCCGCTTCCAAGATTCCAGGTAGCGTTTCGTGGGAGTAACGGCCACCAAAACTGACGCAGTGTTCAAGGCCTCGCTCCCGAACCAACGCTTCGAGCTCGGCTCGTAGCGACCCGCCTCCGTAAATGGACACGGCGACGGGCAGTTTTTCGGAGTCGAGAATCGCGGCTGCGTGAATCAATGTGGCGACATCGTAAACTGGTTCCAGATTACGGAGACTGAGTACTCGTAGCGGTGTCGCGTCGGCGAGTCGCTCAGTCGGTTCAACCGGCCCTGCCTTTTCGAAGCGCGTCGCCGCAAGTGGAGTGAACCGCTCGGACTCGATTCCGAAGTTGATAAAGCGTATGCGCTTTGCGTCAACTCCGAACTCTACGAGTCGCGGTCCCATATGCTGCGCATCGCAGGTGTATATCGATGAACGGTGCAGGGTGCGTCGTACAATCGCGCGGCGCCACCAGCTGTTCGCATCAAGAATGATGTCAGAGCCCCAAGGTGTCGCAACCATCGGGATTCCATTCGGTACGCCGAAGGCGAGAAGGGCGTAGGTGCCAAGCGAATGCACGTGTACGACCTCCGGATTTGCCGCTCGAATAATCCGGCGAACATTCAACAGCCAGCGCGGCCATCGCGTGACCTTCGCGTCCTGCGGGAGGACGTGCAGCGTTACGTTCGCGGGAATGGCGACCTCAGCTGGATGCGCAGAGATCCACGTGACCTCGTGACCGGCCCCCGCAAACCACCGAATCCAGCGTGCGCTGTGGACCGAGTTGGCGGGGGCGAGAAACAGAAGTCGCATACGTGTCTTCAGCGCCCGCAAAGGGTGCGGGCCTCACGCACAATGTCCGCGGCCGTAAAGTAAAACGCCTGCTCAAGCGGCTTGCTGGTCGGCGCCGGCGCATCGGGGTGTGTAATGCGCGCGCAGTGCACGCCGGCACGAAGCTCGGGCCGTTCAGCCACGCCAGCAATGATCTCAGCCGCGAGGCCGCACGACCGCCAGTCGCCATCTACTACCAACATGCGTCCGGTTTTGGCCGCAGACTCGTGCACCAGCGCGGGCTTGAGCGGATTCAGCAACCGCAAATCAATCACGTCGGCCTCAATCCCCAGCGCGGCGAGCAACTCGGCGGCCTCGAGGTTGAGCTTGGTGGTGTAGCCACAGCCCACGAGCGTGATGTCCTTGCCCGTGCGACGACGCAGCGGAGCAATGTCGTTGATGCTCACATCCGCAGCTGGCGGCAGTTCCTCCTCCAACTCGTAGCACCAACGGTCGTCCATGTAGAGCACGGGGTCGTCGCAGAGCGTGGCGGCAATGAGCATGTCGCGCGCGTCGCGTGGCGTGGCGGGCATCAGCACGTGAAGCCCTGGGATGTGCGCGAACCAGCTCTGCAAGCTCTGCGAGTGCTGCGCGCCCTGCTCGCCGCCACGATTGATAATGCCGCGAATCACCAGCGGCACACTCACGTCGCCGCCGAACATCGAACGCCACTTGGCGGCTTGCGTCACAATCTGGTCCACCGCAAGCATCATGAAGTCCACACGCGGGTGCACCACAATGGGGCGGTAGCCGCTGAGCGCGGCGCCAATGCCTGCGCCAGTCGTGGCCACTTCACTCACGGGCACATCAATCACCCGCTCCTTGCCGAACTCAATCTCGAGGTTCGTCATGGAGTTGCCCACGTACCACGGGCTCCAAAGGCCCTGACCCATCACAAAGGCCTTTGGGTGCTTGGCGAGCAAATGCGCAAAGCCATCGCGAATGGCAACGCCGTATGAGGTCTTCACGGTGGCGGTCACTTGGCCCACACTCGGTTGAGGAGGGCGTTGGGCTCGGGGAAGGGCTGCGTGAGTGCCTTGGCCCATGAGGTGGACACTTCGTCGCTGATGGCACTTTCCATAGCGGCGAATTCCTTGGGGCTGAGCACGCCCACCGTTGCGAGCGACTCGGCGAGTCGGCGCACGGGGTCGCGTCCCTTCCAATCGCTGAGGTCGTCCTTGCGGGCGACGCCTACGTCTTGGTCGTCGCGGTGGCCCACATGCCCGAGCCAACGGTATGTGACGGCCTCGAGGAAGAAGGGCCCGCCGGTGCCGGCGCGCCAGGCGGCCGCGGCGGCGTTGAGGGCGCTCCACACGGCCACGACGTCATTGCCGTCCACTGTCGCGTGCGGCATGGCGTGCGCCACGGCGTAGCGTGCCACCACATTCTTAGGCTGGCGCAAGCTGATGTGCAGGTGACTCGCGAACATGTTGTTCTCGCACACAAACAACACGGGGAGGTTCATCACCGACGCGAGGTTCATGGACTCGTGAAAGCTCCCCTCTTCCGCTGCGCCGTCGCCGAAAAAGCTGACGCCAACGTCACCTTTTTTGTCCATCTGCGCGGCGAGCCCGGCGCCGACGGCAATCGGAATGCTCGCGCCAACAATGGGCACAGAGCCGTAGAAGCCGACTTCCTTGGCGGCGAGGTGCATGGAGCCACCCATGCCGCGCGACACGCCGGTGTCGCGGCCGAGTACTTCGGCAAAGAGGCCGTCGAGACTGCCGCCCATTGCCAAGAAGTGCGCGTGCGAGCGGTGCGCGCCAAAGGCGCGGTCGGTGCTGCGCAGATGCATCGCCACGCCCACTGCAGCCGCTTCCTGCCCAATGGCGAGGTGGCAGGGGCACTTGATCACCCCAGTCGCCACATTCTCCGCAATGCGCTCCTCGGCGCGGCGGATGCGCACCATGCGATGCAGCGCCTGCACAAACGGCACCGGATCGGCATCGCCGAACGCAATGGGTTCGTGATGCGCCTTGGCGTCGGCGAGAGAAGTGAGCGACTGGTTCACTTGCCGTAGAACCCGCGAATCACCTGCGAGATGTATGCGACGTCGCTGCGCGTCACGAGCACATTCATGGGGATCATCACGCAACGCGTGAAGAACTTGTCGGTCACCGGCGCGTGAGCCTTGAGGCCGAGCTTGGGGTGCTGGTGAATGGCGCGTCCGCTCCACTGCACCAGCGAGCCAATGCCATTGGCCTTGAGGTGCAGCTGCAACGCGTCGCGCTTGTCGGCTTCCATCTCAAAGTTCTGATACACATCAAAGTGGCGCGGGTCGGCATCGGGCGCCGGCGGCAGCGTCACTTCGGCGAGGGTGCCGAGTTCTTCGTGGTAGGCCTTGGCAATGTCGCGGCGGTAGTCGATGACGTTCTGGTACGTCTTGAGCTGCAAGTGCAGGAAAGCGGCTTGCAGGTTGTCGAGGCGCGTGTTCATTCCCCACGCCGTGATTTCGCCGTCGCGGTCGCGGCCGTGGTCGCGGAGGCCGTGGAGCTTGTCGGGTGGCCACGAGGCCGCCGTCGCCGAGGCAGCCGAGCACTTTGGCCGGGTAGAAGCTGAAGGCGCTCGCAGCGCCGAAGGTGCCGGCGAGTTTGCCTTTGAAGCGGGAGCCGAGCGCCTGCGCGGCGTCTTCGACAATAGTGAGATTGTGCTTTTTGGCGACGGCGCCAATGGCGTCCATGTCGCAGGTGCGGCCGTTCACCTGCACGGGCATGATGAACTTGGTGCGCTTGGTGATGGCCGGTTCAATGGTCGCGGCGTCCATCATGTGATCGGGGCCGATGTCCACTGCGACGGGGACGCCGCCCGCGAAGTGCACGGCGGCTGGCGTTGCGATCATAGTGTGCGCAGGGAGAATGACTTCGTCTCCTGGTTGAATGCCAGCGGCGCGCAGCGCGATGTGGAGGCCGTCGGTGGCATTGCCCACCCCAAACGCGTGTTTGACGCCGAGGTATTCGGCGCAGGCGGTTTCGAAGTCACGCAGATCTTTTTGCATGATGAACGCGCCACGCGAGAGCACATCGTGGAACGTGCTGGTGAGTTCCTGCTCAATGGCGGCGAAGGTGCCGCGGTAGTTGAAGAACGGGATTTCGCGAGTGGCGGTCATGGGAGTGCGTAGAGTGAAGGCGTGGCGTCTGCGACGGTGTGGCGGAGCGTGGTGCGAGCTAGAAACGCTTTTTAAGGCGGGGCGTGCTTTGCAGTTCGCGCGGATAGAAATCGCGGTTCACGAGCACCCACACCGTGCTGAACAAAATCTTGATGTCGCCCCCGAAGGTGCGGTGGCGCACATAGCGGAGCTGGAGCTGTAATTTGGTGGGCTGGATGAGCTGTTCATAGGCGAGATCGGCATCGGGATACCCTGCCAACACCGCCCCTTCGTCGTTGTTCCAAATGCTGGCCCAGTCGGTGATGCCGGGGCGCGCGGTGAGGATCTCGCGGAACTCGCCCGTGTAATTCTCGGTGTATTTGAGCACTTCGGGCCGGGGGCCGACGAGGCTCATGTCGCCGAGGAACACATTGATGAGCTGGGCGAACTCGTCGAACTTGAAGCGGCGAATAAAGTGGCCGCTGGGGGTGACGCGGGCGTCGTCGGAGCCGCTCGAGCTCTGGCCGGTTTTGTCGGCGTTCTGGACCATCGAGCGGAACTTGAAGATGCGGAAGGAGCCGCCGCCGCGGGCGCCGCGGACGCCGCGGTAGAAGACGGGGCCTGGGGAGTCGCGCTTTATCCAGAGGGCGAGGAGCAGGAACAGTGGGGAGAGGACGATGAGGCCGAGGGCGGCCGCGGCCAGGTCAAAAGTCCGCTTCACAGGGTGTCTCTGGGAGTCTGCGGTGATGGTTCGTGTGCCGCCAAGAAGTCCCCCGCAAAGTTCCCGTAAGTATTGGCAGGAGAGTAACTTGCGTATAAATTAGCACCAGTGCGGTCGGGGGCGCAATCCGATCCGCGCGCTGGGTCTGCCCCATACGATCAACCACCGGATCGAGATGCTCGACACGCACGCATCAGCGCAGCCTCGTGAGACCCGTTCAGCGTTGAGTTACTTGGCGCTGGACGTGCTTTTATTGATCACGACACCGTACTTGGCGTTTGGAGTGAGAGTGGAGTCGCTCACGCTGCCGCCAGACGTGTTTGCGCTCTACTTGAAGTACACGCTGGGTGCTCTCGTTATCCGTTTGGTCGCGAACTGGCGGGGAGGTGCGTACAAGGCGCTCTGGAACTATGCGAGTGCGGTGGATGTGAGCCGTCTGCTCATTGCCGTTTCTGTCGCATCTGCTCTTTGCTTGTTACACGGCGGGTTGCTCGTTCGGTTTATCCCGCCGGGGTTCGGACGGCGACTTCCGTTAGCGATCATTTTCATGGACTGCGCGTTTGCGGTTACTGCGGTGGTGGCGCCTCGGCTTTGGCGTCGCCTTGTGAACGCGGGTGCCGCGAGTCGAGCTGGAGGATCGGGCGGGACGTTGATCGTTGGAGCTGGGCGTCTGGGGCAACTGTTGCTGCAGGATCTCCGGACCGCTAGTACCACGATTGATGTCGCGGGCTTCGTCGATGACGACGCCTCGAAGCACGCACGATCCCTTGGCGGGGTGCCCGTGCTCGGCGGAGTCGATTCGCTGCCAGCTCTTATTGGCGAACACAAGGCCGAGTTGGTGATCATCGCCATTCGCAACCCGAATGGGGCGCTGGTCCGGCGCATTCTGGCGGCGACATCGGCAGCCGGGGTTGTGGCGAAGTTGATGCCTGCTCCGAGTGAGATTGCCGCCGGGACAAAGGTGATGCAGGCGTTGCGGACGGTTGATATCGACGACTTGCTGCGCCGGCCGAGGGTAGAAAGCGACCTAGCGGCCGTACAGGCGTTGGTCGGCGGTAAGACGGTGATGGTAACGGGAGCGGGCGGATCGATCGGCTCAGAGCTGGCGCGTCAGTGTGCGCGTTGCGAACCGGCGCATTTGGTGCTGGTGGATCACAACGAAGATGGGATGTACCAGGTGCAGCGCCGGCTCCTAGCGAGCTATCCATCGCTTCATGTGGTGCCGATCGTCGCAGATGTACGCGACGCTAAGCTCCTGCGCGCGCAGCTTGCTGGCCTCATCCCAGACGTCGTTTATCACGCGGCTGCGTACAAGCATGTTCCTCTGATGGAACAGAATCCGGTTGCCGCCCTTGTGAACAATGTCGGCGGGACCCTAGCGCTCCTCACGCTGTGCGAATCGCTCGGCGTGCCGCGCGTTGTGATCATTTCGAGCGACAAGGCGGTTCACCCGTCGAGCGTCATGGGGGCGACCAAGCGCCTCACCGAACTGCTGATGTGGCAGCGCGCAGGAAAGTCTCGCACGGTCTACTCGGCCGTGCGGTTCGGCAATGTACTGGGCTCTCGCGGGTCCGTGGTGCCTTTGTTTCTCGAACAGATTCAGACGCAGCGCCGCATTACCGTGACGCATCCCGAGATGACGCGGTTCTTCATGGCAACTTCTGAGGCCGTGGAACTGGTGTTGCAAGCGTCTGTGTTGAGTCGAGGGGGAGAGCTCTTTGTGCTCAACATGGGAAACCCGATCAAGATCGTGGACCTCGCACGAGATCTCGTTCGCTTAAGCGGAATGACTCCTGATGATGATGTGCAGATTGTTTTTACTGGAACGCGTCCTGGCGAGAAACTGCATGAGGCTCTCATTGCAGAGACCGAAGCACTTGAGGCGACGGCGCACTCCAGTATCAATGTCGTCCGTCTCACCGACGCCGCACTCGGAGATGCCGCGGCATTAGCGCAGCTCGAATCGCTCTTGTCCGACGGAGAATCTGACGAGCGGCTCGTGAAACTCTTGCACCGCGTCATCCCAGAACTCGGGCCGGTGCCGCAGTCGACGGCGTCGTGACGCCGGTCTTCGATCGCGTTTGCGGATTCCGGGCGTGATGCGCCAGCTACTCCAAACGATGAGCCGGCGCCCGGAAATCGTCGTGCTGACTGTGCTGGCGCTACTGACTCGGCTCTGGTCCGTCACCTATCCGGCGGTCGTGGTGTGGGATGAACACCACTACACGTACTTCATGGGTGCATACCTGAATGGCACGTATATCGTGGACGTGCATCCGCCGCTCGGTCGATTGATGCTCGCTGCGACGGCCAAGCTCTTTGGGTACAATGGCACCGCGCTCTGGGAGCGTACGGCGGCGCCGCTCGTGCGTATCGTGCCCGCGATTCTGGGCGCTTTGATTGTGCCGGTGGTCTACGCACTGGCGCGCGCGCTGGGTGGAAGCCGCCCCGTGGCCGCGCTGGTTGCGGCCGCATTGCTGCTCGACCATGCACTGCTGGTGCAATCGCGCTTCGCTCTTACCGATAGCGCCCTATTGCTGGCGGTTTTTACGGCGGTACTTTGCGACTTACAGAGTGATACGGCTGAGTCTGCCCGTGCTCGGTGGTTCTGGCTACTGGGAGCGGCGCTGGGGGCGGGAATCGCCGTCAGCATCAAATGGACTGGCCTTTCTGCGCTCGGGCTGATTGGAGTGCGGCGCTTGGTTGCACTCGTCATGCGCGAACGGACCATCTGGTCGGTGGTACGCGACGGCGTCGGATTCGCGGGGGTCGCTACGCTTGTCTACTGCGGGTCGTTTTGGCTGCACTTCGCGATCTTGACCGACTCGGGGCCGGGTGACGGCTGGATGAGCGAACCGTTCACGAAGACCCTTGAGGGGAGTGTGAATCATGTTCACGGTGCGCGTCTCTCGTTCTGGCGCTCACTTCAAGACATCCACCACGCAATGTCAGACATGAACGTCGCGATCGGAAAACAGGAAAGCGTTCCGGCCTCTCCGTGGTACACGTGGCCGATTGCCAAGCATTCGATTGTGATGTGGGCCCCTGATGGATTAGTCGCGCCGCGCCAGCGTTGGATTCTGATGTTCGGGAATCCCGTCGTTTGGTTTGGCGCGGTACTCGGTATGGCAGCGGCGATGATTGCCGTCTTGCGTCGCAAGCGTGAGCTGCAGGGGAGTCGACGGGCGCTCGCGTTGCTTCTTGCAGGGTACGTCATAGCCTTTGCGCCTTTCGCGCTGATCCATCGGCCGATGTACCTCTACCACTACCTGACGCCGCTGACTTTCAGTCTCTTAATTGCGGGTATCGGCGCGGGGCCTCTGGTGGGATGGTGTGCCTCGGAACCCGGCGCGTGGGGGTTTCGTTCTCCTAGGAGTCGGTTCGGCTACTGGGGTACCGTGGGACTAATGGCGGTGGTGTTTGTTTACCTGGCGCCGATGGCGTACGGGCGCGAGCTGAGCTCGGCCGCAGTCACGCACCGTTTATGGATTATTGAACGACAACCCTAAGGTGATTTACTTCGCCGCCGAGTTTCGGAGCGTCGCCACCTGCTCGGCGTGGCGGGCAAAGTCCCCGTAGATGATGTCACTCCGCAGGTTCGCGTCAAAGAAGGCGCGCGCCCGTTGGCTCATCGCGACCAGCTCCTCGGGCGATGAGAGCAGTGATCGAAGTGCGGCCTCCAGTCCTTGCTCATCTCCCGTGCGGTAGTACCGGCCGAGTCCCTCGTGCTCCAGCAGGCGTCGCGCCTCTCCGTCGAGACTACTGACGATCGGCACACCGCCGGAGATGTACGTGAAGAATTTGTTCGGGAGGGCATCCGCGTCGATGTTGCAGGGAATCACACCGACGGTACTGCGCGCCAGTAGCCAGCCGATGTCGCGGTTTGTCATCCATCCTGGCGTAATCACATTTTGAAGCCCGCGGCAGGCTTCCGTGACCTGCGGCATGAACTCGCCGTCTCCGCCGAGGACGAATAGCGCGTCGGTATCCGCCATCCGTCTTGCGACCCGAGCGAGGATCTCTGGGTGATAATAACGGCCAAAGGTTCCGATGAAGGCGACGATCGGACGTTTCGGCAGGTCGGCAATCTCGCGGAGTTTCGGCGCATCGGGTGCGTCGGTGGCCTGTGCTTCCTCGGCTCCGAGGTAGAAGACGCGATCCAGCGGAGTCGGAGCGCGCTTGCCGCGCTGCTGTCCCCACTCGAGTACGGACGGCAACATGGACGTTACAGAGGTGGCATCTTGGACGCTGACCGCGGTCATCCGAGCGTCCTTATATAGTGCGATTTTCCCAAGCCAGCGCACGGCCGACGGCAGGGCGTCGATGATAAGGTCTGGCCACTGATCGCGCAAATCCAAGATCAGGGGGACGCCGTGTTTCGTGGCGTAACGCGACGCTTCGTACGCGAGGTCGTGGGCGGGAAGCGAAGCAATGATGAGGTCTGGCACCGGTTCTTCAAGCGCCAGCTTGGCAAATTTTCGTGCGATCAGGCGGTGGTCGACGAATCGCCGAAGCGACACATTTCGCTGATAGCCGCACCCATGGAGTGCAAAAAGGGACCATTTGTCCCCAACGGCTACGCGCGTGTCTTCGGGGAAATGCCAGGACTTGGAAAAGTGGTCAAAGGCGCTGGTCCACCAGAGCACGGAGTGACCGCGCCCCAGTAGTGCTCGGCTGAGGAGCGAGGTGCGGTTTTCTCGGACGGGCCCTAGGGGAAGGGGCTCTCCGATACACAGCATCCAGATGTTCAGGGCCATGCCTACTCCAGTGGGCAAAAACGAACGGACGTTGCGGAAAGCGACGCGTTATGCTGGAGGGGCACTCCGGCGTCGATTTGTGGTATAGTATTGCAACCGAGGTCGGCAAAATGCGAGCGGTTGCCGAGTTTGATCCCCGGCAGAGAATATAATGCTGGGCGTGCAGGCCGTCCGGTGCTGTTGTGGCGATCTGCAGGCATCGATTTGAGGAGATCCCGTCTTGCCCAATCGTATACTCACTATTGTTGGCGCGCGTCCGCAGTTCGTCAAGGCAGCCATGGTATCCAGGGCGCTTTCGGCGTTCGGCGGCGTCGAAGAAGTGTTGGTACATACTGGCCAACACTACGACGACAACATGAGCAGTGTGTTTTTTCGGGAACTCGGAATTCGTGAACCCGACCTGAACCTGCAGATTGGGTCGGGCTCGCACGGAGCGCAGACGGGGCAAATGCTGGTAGCGATTGAGCGGGCGATCGTCGACGCTGACCCTCGGGCGGTTCTGGTGTACGGTGACACGAACTCCACTCTTGCCGGTGCGCTGGCGGCGGCGAAGCTCGGAGTGCCACTGCTGCACGTCGAAGCTGGATTGCGTTCCTTCAACCGGGCGATGCCGGAAGAGGTGAATCGGGTGGTCGCTGATACGTTGGCGAGCGTCTTGTACGCACCCACCTCTCGTGCTGTCGAGAACCTCGCGGCGGAGGGGATATTGGCGCCGAGGGTTCTTGAGGTTGGCGACGTGATGTACGATGCGGCGCTCTCGTTTAGGGAACGAGTCAGCCCATCGAGATACATCGCCGCTCCGTATGTGCTCGCCACGATCCACCGGGCTGAAAACACAGACGATCCCAGCCGGCTCTCAGCCATCTTGGATGCATTGCGAACGATCGCTCGTTCGTGTGCCGTCATCCTACCGCTCCATCCTCGCACCCGAGCTCGAATTGAAGGTAATCCGGCGCTGGTAGAGGGGATTCAGATTCTCAAGCCCGTCGGTTATCTGGAGATGTTACGATTAGAGCGCGATGCCGCTGTCATTCTGACTGACTCCGGCGGCGTGCAAAAAGAAGCGTTTTTCCAAGGAGTCCCCTGTGTGACGATACGGCGGGAGACGGAGTGGGTGGAACTTGTCGAAGCGGGTTGGAACCGGCTTGCCGATCCTGAGCGGTCAGATGCGATTGTCAGTGCTTACGAAGGGGCCCTACGCGATGCGTTGCCGGCCAAGATACCACTTTACGGCGATGGGGCTGCGGCGCAGAGGGTTGCTGGACATATCGCGGGAATCTCTCGGTAAGGCCCCGTCGAGCGCTTGCGCCGGCGGGCACCGCTTCTGCGAGCAGGACACTTGGCCGGAAGGTCGCCCCAGCGAGTTCCCGAACGGAGTATGGTAAGTTAAACTTGTCGTTGGACTTTCTACAGGATGTCAATCTTTATGCGACTGCAAACACTTAGTGTGATGGCGCTCGGACTGACCGTGTTATTCGTAGGCGCTTGTCGAAAGGACAAGTCGAACGGTGACGACGACGCCAAGCCGAAGCCTGTTGATGTGGAGGCATACAAGAGAAAGCAGGCGGCCTTTGCCGACTCGGTACTGCAGTCGGTGCCTAATGCGAAGAAAGTGGCCGAGAAGCTCGGGCAAAAATACGAGGTTGGGAGTGTGACGCTCCGCGATACCGTTGCGTTGTTGGCCCGTGACCCTAAACACGGCTGCTTTGAGCGGGGGAAGAAGTTCGATCCCTACCTCGCCGGCACGGTGAGTTTCTGGATTAATATGTCAGTCGTGGGGTCCGACGTCATTCGTGTCGAAGAGAGCACGTGGACGTCACGAGCGGGTGGGCTCGTGGATGAGTGCTTGCTTGAGGCGTCGAAGTCATGGAAGTTCTCTGCCGCATTCGGTGCACCAAATGCCTACATCGTACAGGTGCAGTTCCGCTGACTTGGGATCGTAGGGGGGCGGCGATCCCGCTCCCACCAAGCGTCGCTCTGTCTCGCTAGAGCAATATCCACTTTGGTGGCAGAAGCTCAGGCGCCCGCCAGAAGCTCCCACTATGAAGCCTGCGGGGGTGCGGAGCGATGACAACCTTGTCTTGTGCGCACCCCAGCCATGCCCCCCACCAACTGAACGTACTGTTTGCGATGACGAAGTGATGGCAGGCGCTCATAAGGAGGAGTTCCCTTACCCCGGTTGGATCTGACGCCGGAGTAGATGCAACGATGGTCCGCGCCTTCGGCAGGAAAGGAAGACGCGCCTTTGCCAGCTCAATGTCGTCAGAAAACAGGGCGTAGAGTGGCGACGAAAACTTCGTCTCACATAGCGCGACGGCCTGCTCGTAGTACGAGACCGGAATGTTCTCGAGGGAGTCCGGTAGGTGGTCCCCGAACCAGCGAAAGTGAACTGCGATCAGTGGCTGCGTCGAAGCGTTCGACGGCTCCGGAGCCCGGTTGCCCTCGTGTGGTGAAGGGAGCAACTCACGTTGAAACCCATGTCCAGTTGACGGCCGCAGCTCCGACCGCAGAATTCCTTCGATAGCCTGAAAATACCTCTCGCTTTGCCAATAGCCGTCGAGAGTGATCGTTCCGTCCGCCGGTAGTTCGAGGAAGCTTGGGTTCCAGCCTCTGTGATCCTCCACAACGTATCGCCGATGTTCGAACATGCTGCGCCTGGCGACCCAGCGCGCGGCGCGGCGTCGCCAATAGCCTAGGGGCTCCAAACGCTCGCCGGACGTTGCTGGACGGCCCGCAATATTGAACGCGCCCAATGCGAATGTGCGTTGATAGGTGTGATCGACGGCAAAGTCGGAAATGGTATCGAGCACTAACTCGGCATCATTTCGGATGGCGAGCGACCTACCCGCAGCGTAGCCGAAAAGTTGGTTGCCAAGGCCGCCACGTAGCCGAACAATGACTTTGCGTTTCATGCGCCGATTCTGTCCAAGGTCGGGAGCGGATTAGGGCGGTTGATGTGCACGGTGGAAACATTCTGTAAGTTCCAGTGTATCAACGGTATACGGCCCAGTCTAGGGGGCAATGACTGAGCGGCTTTTGGATGGTTGACTGCCTCGCGGAAACTCAGTACGTTCAAGCATTGAACATATACTAGGATACGTCCATTCCTTCCGATAGTACCCAGCTCGAGCTGATTCGACTCCTAGAAGCACATCCCGTGCATACGCAACGGCAGCTCTCGCAGCTGCTGGGCGTGAGCTTGGGGAAAGCAAATTACTGCCTTCGCGGGTTGATTGGCCGCGGCTTGGTCAAGGCCGAGAACTACCGCACAAGCCAGAATAAAGCAGCCTATCTGTACATCCTGACACCTAGCGGGATTGCCGCCAAGGGCGAGATGGCGCGGCGTTTTTTGGTTCGGAAGATGCACGAGTACGATGCGTTGACGGCAGAGCTGGAAGTGTTGCGTCGTGAGGCCGGAGAGTAGGAGATCAGCTAGATCGGCCCTTGCTGTTGTAACTGCTGTGATGAGCGTAACTTACGGGATGTTCGCACCGGTGTCGGTCTCTCACGCTCTGTGACTGACCATGCTGGCGTGTGCCCGGTACACAGGAGAGTGCGAGTCTCGATGGTCGCAAATGCAGTCGGTTGGTACGTGATTTGGGCCGCGCCGCGCGCGGAGAAGAAGGTGGCTTCGCGTATCGCAGCGCGGGGCGATCAGGTATGGCTTCCGACTTATACGACTAAGCGGCGTTGGAGTGACCGATGGAAGGAGGTCGTGTTGCCGCTGTTCCCGGGATATCTCTTCGCGAAGACGGCGAACGGTGGTTGGAGGGAATTGTTGCAGACTCCTGGGGTTCTGACGCTCGTAAAGCAGGGAGGCATTCCAGCGGTTCTACACGACGATTTTGTCGAGCAACTGCGTTCGATCGTCGCGGCTCCTGAGGGCCTACCCGAGCCCGTTGAGTCACTGCCTCTTGGCGTTTCCCCTGGAGATGAAGTAATCGTCCAAGAAGGGCCGCTGGCGGGCGCAAGAGGAAGTGTGGTTGAAGTTCGTGGTGCCAGACGACTGTTGATCTGGGTGGAAGCCATAGGCAAGGGGATGCTTTGCACCATTGGAATGGCGAAGGTGTTGCCCGCACATGACTGAGCGTCGCCGCACGCCGTTAGCTCGAATGATCGGGCTACTGGCACCGACTGAACAGCGGGCCCTCGTCCTCGTGGTGGTGTCAAGTTTTGTGACTGCCGTGTTCGAGACGTTAGGTGTCGCTTCCATTCTTCCGTTTATGGCCGTTGTGATGGATCCGACGGCAATCCAGCGCTATGGGCCCGTTGCTGATCTCCTCGTCTGGATAGGCGCGGACTCGCCGGCTCGTGCCACGATGCTCATCGGTGTCGCGACCATCGCTGTATTGGGATTGGGGAATGCGGCGACGGCGGTCAACGTCTGGGTGCAGCAACGCTTTCTCATGGGTGCGCGCACAGCGCTTTCGACGGAACTGTTCGGTGGTTATATGCGAATGCCCTATGCGTTTCATGTGGAACGTGATTCCGCGTCGCTCGTCAAGGTCATGTTTGACGATATCGAAGTGGCGCTGGGTAGTTTCCTGACGCCGTTGCTCCATGCCATTTCAAAGGGGCTGGTGGCGGTTCTGCTCCTTGGGCTCGTGGTCACGCGTGATCCAGTCGTGGCCTTTGCCACGTCTGTCTTGCTGGGTGGCAGCTATTTCATTGTGTATCGTTACGTGCGCGTCCGGCAAAGTCGGCACGGTCAGATCGTGAACGCGGCCTCGCTCGAGCGTCAGCGCATCGGCCTTGAGGGATTGGCGGGAGTCAAGGAACTGCGCGTGCTCGGTCGAGAGGATGAGCCAGTGCGACTGTTTCATCTCGCGTTCGATCGCTTCGGGAGGGCGCACGCGGCGAGCACGTTCATGACGCAGCTACCAAAATCTCTGATCGAAGTTGTCGCGTTCGGCGGCGTTGTCGCTATTACACTCGTGCTGCTCGCAGTCGGCGATGTGCGCACCGCTATTCCAACGTTGGCGCTGTACTCGCTGGCGGGCTACCGTCTGATGCCGGCGCTCCAGCAGCTCTACTCCACCGCGATCAGTCTTCGGTTCAACGAAGCCTCCGTGACGTCGCTTGAACGCGACCTTACTCGCGTGCGATCCCGCGACAATGGTGAGGAGCTTGACGGCGAGGCCGCGAGAGCGTTGCCGTTTGAGCGAGAACTTTCCGTTTCCGGCGTGACGTTCACGTACGCTAACGCGCCGCGCCCCGCCCTCCGCAATATCGAGTTAAAGATTTCCCGCAAGGAAAGCATCGGACTTGTCGGGCGAACGGGAGCGGGGAAAAGTACGCTCGCCGATCTCCTCCTCGGACTCTACGTGCCAGAGATTGGATCTATCTGCGTGGATGGCGTTGCGCTCAACGCGAAAAACGTGCGGTCGTGGCGCCGGTTCGTCGGGTATGTGCCGCAAAGCATCTTCTTGGCAAACGCCTCGGTGCGAGACAATATCGCGTTCGGTATCCGTGCCGATTTGATTGATGCCGAAGCGGTGTTCCGCGCCGCGCAGATGGCGCAGGCCGAGGAGTTTATTATCCAGCTCGCCAACGGATACGATACGATAGTTGGGGAGCGCGGGGTGCGTTTGTCCGGCGGCCAGCGCCAGCGTTTGGGCATCGCCCGCGCTCTGTATCGTAATCCGGCGGTGCTGGTGTTTGACGAAGCGACGAGCGCACTGGACGGCATGACGGAAGAAGCCGTGATGGACGCCGTTCGGGGGCTGTCGAAAGAGCGTACGGTGGTCCTCGTCGCGCACCGACTGCGCACGGTCGAAGCGTGCGACAGAATCGTGGTGCTTGATGCGGGCCGAATCGTAGCGGATGGCCCGTATGCTGATTTGGTGCACTCGTCGGTGGAGTTCCAATCTTTGCTTCGGCGGCCAGTATCTGTGGACGCTCACCCTCTCCAGGCCGTGTCTCCTGAGGCTATGTCGTGACTGAACCCTTCTCGCTCGATGGCGCGCACGTCCTTGTGACCGGTGGCACGGGCTCATTTGGCCAGCGGTTTTGCAAAACGGTGTTGGAACGGTTTCGGCCAGCCAGACTCATAGTGTTCAGTCGAGACGAGCTGAAGCAGTTCGACATGCAAAATGCTGAACCGTTTGCGCAGCACGCGGACATCATGCGCTATTTCATTGGCGACGTGCGAGACGAGGCGCGCCTTCGCAAGGCCATGGAGCGCGTGGATGTCGTGATTCACGCGGCGGCGCTCAAGCAGGTCCCCGCTGCCGAGTACAATCCTTTCGAGTGCATCAAGACGAATATTCTTGGTGCTCAGAATGTCGTGGAGGCCGCGCTCGGTAGCCCGAGTGTGCGGCGGGTGATCGCGCTCAGTACGGACAAGGCAGCCGCGCCGATTAACCTGTACGGCGCGAGCAAGCTTGCGTCGGACAAACTTTTCATTGCCGCCAACAACCATCGTGGTGATCGCGATATTCGTTTTAGTGTCGTGCGCTACGGTAACGTTCTCGGTAGCCGCGGCTCTGTCGTACCGTTCTTCTTGAAACGCCGTTCGTCTGGGGTGCTGCCGATTACCGACTCCGCGATGACGCGATTCAATATCACGCTGCAGGAAGGCGTGGATCTGGTTCTCGGAGCGCTGGGTCGATTGTGGGGTGGGGAGCTGTTCGTGCCAAAGATTCCGAGTTATCGAATCACGGACGTCGCACGAGCAATTGCGCCGAGTGCTACCCATCACGTAGTCGGCATTCGGCCAGGCGAAAAGCTGCACGAAGAGATGGTCACAAGCACGGATTCATTGGCCACGATCGAGTTTGCCGGCCACTTCGTGATACTCCCGTCGACGCCCCTGTGGGACGTTGAACAATTTGTTGCCGAGAGCGCTACGCAGGCCGGGTGGCGGTGCGCGCCAGGGTTCAGTTATAACAGCGCAAATAACGAGCGCTTCCTCTCGGTGGCTGAGTTGCGTGAACTTATTTCGCGCGAGTGTCAGGTGGAGTTGCCCCAGTGACCGAGCGGTTTATCCCGTACGGTAGACAAGAGATTGACGATGACGACGTCGCCGCTGTCATGGAGGTATTGCGCGGTGACTGGCTGACGACCGGTCCGACTGTCGCAAGGTTCGAAACGGCATTTGCTGAATATGTTGGCGCGGAAAACGCCATTGCAGTGTCAAGTGGAACTGCGGCATTGCACCTCTGTATGTTGGCCGCGGGGGTCGGCGTCGGCGACGAAGTTATCGTGCCCGCGTTGACGTTCGCGGCAAGCGCGAACTGCGTGCGCTACGTGGGTGGGACCGTGGTTTTCGCCGATGTGCGGCAGGATACGCTTACCATAGACACAGCACTTGTGGCTTCCCTGGTGACGCCTCGCACCAAAGCGATTGTCGCAGTCGACTACGCGGGGTTGCCATCCGATCTCGATGCCTTGCGCGCCATTTGTGATCGGCATGGACTTTTCCTAGTTGAGGACGCGTGCCATGCGCCGGGAGCTGAGTACCGGGGAAGGAAGGTTGGCGGCATCGCCGACTTGACAACGTTCAGTTTTCACCCGGTAAAACACTTCACCACGGCGGAAGGTGGCATGGTGACCGCCAACGATCCGAAACTGGCCGCCAAAATTCGCATACTTCGGAATCACGGCATCACGACGGATCACAGGCAACGTGAAGAGTTGGGTACTTGGGAATACGACCAGACCATGCTCGGCTTCAATTATCGACTGAGCGATCTTCAGAGCGCCCTTGGCCTGTCGCAATTGAAGCATGCATCGCGATGGCTTGGGCACCGTCGGGCGATAGCGTCGCGATATTCCGCGGGCCTGGCAGGGTTGCCCCTCTCACTTCCAGTTGTGCCTCCGGATCGCACGCACGCATATCACCTGTATCCTGTGCGACTCATCACGGATGGTCCGTCTGAAGCGCGTGCGGCTCTTTATGATGATTTGCGCCGACATAAAATAGGCGTCAACGTACATTATCGACCTGTCTACTGGCACTCTAGCTACGAATCGCTTGGTTATGCGCGAGGGCTCTGCCCAGTGACCGAGTCGGCGTACGCGTCATTGCTGTCCTTGCCGATGTGGCACGGGCTTACATCGCCCGACTGCGATCGCGTCATCGACTGCGTTCGTATAGCGTTGGGGCATTCGGGGTTGGTCGCGTGAAATCGAATCGAGCGATTGCCGTGATCACGGCCAGGGGAGGGAGCAAGCGAATACCGCGAAAGAACGTGCGCTTAATGTTTGGTGTGCCCCTAGTGGCGCGCGCGATTGGGCTCGTCTTGGAGTCGGAGCAATTTGATCGCATCGTGGTGTCGACCGATGACGACGAAATCGCTCGAGTCTCGGTCGCGGCCGGCGCGGAATACCTGTGGCGCAGGCCCCCTTCGCTCGCCGACGACCGCACCGGAACATCAGCCGTCATGGCCCATGCCGTCGAGGCTTGTGAGGCCGAGGGTGTGAGTGCACCGCTCATAGCGTGTGTTTATCCGGGAGCCGTCTTTGTGGCACCGGCAGATTATGCGAACGCCATTCGTGTACTTAGCGAGGACGAACGAATCGATTACGTTTTCACGGCGACCGATTTCCATCATCCCATACAGCGCGCCCTCCGCCAGCTTCCTGCGGGGGGCTGCGAGATGATAGCACCTCAGTTCGCTGCCAGTCGTACGCAGGATCTGGAACTCGCCTTTCACGACGCGGGGCAGTTCTATATCGGACGCCGCGAATCATGGTTGGCTGAAAAGCCCGTCTATACGGAACGAAGCCGAATGCACCTCATGCCGCATAGTCGAGTTCAAGACGTCGACTCGCTCGAAGATTGGGCCCGGGCAGAGGAGATCTTCAGGCTAACTGAAATGCGGCTCGTTCATCCGTCGGTCGTGACAAACGCGACTCCCGCCGCTTCTCGAGCAGTGGATCCAAAATGAACTTGCAAACAGAACGGGATGAAGTCTGAGCGGGGTTCTTCGGCGAAGGCTTGATCTCGCGCTGCGGGCACACTGCAGAGACGTCGGCATCTCATCTAGTATTTCTTCGTCTGATTGCTGGGCTAGGTCAGCGCGGTTCGTCGGTGAGTTGAGTTCGGAGCAGATATCGGCCTTGTTTATGTGCGATGGCAAGCTGATAGACCGTGAGGTGGATTCAATCGCCGCTACGTATCATGAACAATGGAGTCACCTGGAGGTCCTCGAGTGATCTACGAGATAGGCGAATCGTATTTTGTGAGACCATTGGAGGAAGCTGACCTCCTCGGATCGTACCCCACGTGGTTTCAGGATCAGGAGGTGTGCCGATACAACTCACACGGAAAATTCTGTCATCCGATTGAGTACTACCGGGACTATGTCGCTGCCAGTGCGCAGGAGCGTCGCATCGTTTGGGCTGTTTGCCACAAGCAGGACGGACACGTCGGGAATGTTAGTTTGCAAGACATTTCTGCTGTCAATCGTACGGCGGAGTTCGCCATCTTACTTGGCGACAAGCGCCACTGGGGTCAAGGGTTGGGACTCCTAGCTGGCCGCGTTTTATTGCATCACGGGTTCAGTAAAATTGACCTTTACCGGATTTACTGCTCTACTGCTTCGACTAATATCGGAATGCGAAAGCTTGCCGAGAAGTTGGGTATGACGCACGAAGGCACTCGACGCGGGCACATCTTCCTTGAGGGTGCGCGGGTAGACGTCGTTGATTTTGGTATTCAGCGTGACGAGTTCACGAGCGACCCGAGCTGATGCGCGCGATTGTATCGCACGATGCAGGCGGCGCTGAGGTGCTCAGTAGCTATGTGCGCGCGCACCCAGCTCCCTCGTGCTACGTGCTCGGCGGCCCAGCGCGTCAGGTGTTCGAGCGCAAGCTCGGTCCCCTGACGGTCTCTACGATTAGCGCCGCCTTGGAGACCTCCGACGAGTTACTATGCGGGACGGGTTGGCAGTCGACGCTCGAAATTGATGCCATCGCACACTTTCGAACTCGGGGCATGCGCACTGTTGCATTTCTCGATCACTGGGTGAACTACGCCGAGCGGTTCGTTCGAAATGGCCAGCTGTGTCTGCCGGACGAAATCTGGGTCGGTGATTCGGACGCTGAGCGTCTAGCGGTTGCCGCGTTCCCTAGTACCGTCGTACGGCTCGAGCCAAATCTGCATTTTCAAGAAGTACGACAAGAATTTCTCGCGATCGCTGGAGGCGGACCATTGCGGACGACAGGAACCTCTGTCCTCTATGTAACTGAACCAATCCGGGAACATGGGAAGTTGAAGTTCGGCGACGAACGCTACTTCGGGTACACGGAAGAGGATTCGTTACGCTACTTTCTGTCCAACTCGGCGGCCGTGGATCCGTGGATTTCAAGCATCACGATACGCTCGCATCCTGCGGAGTCGGCAGGCAAGTATCGCTGGGCCCTCACGGAATTCAGTCTGCCAATTGTAGAAGGTGGTTCTCGCGCGCTCGTATCAGAAATCGCTGATGCCGATATGGTCGTCGGATGCGAATCGATGGCGTTGGTGGTGGCGCTGCTGGGCGGCAAACGGGTAGTCAGCTGCATTCCGCCAGGAGGTCACCGCTGCGCGTTGCCCCACCGAGAGATTGAGCATCTTCAAGATCTATTGGTTACACACGGCTCCCCGCAGGGAGTCCGCGTATCCGAATGAGAGCGTCGATGTCATGGCTACAAGCGCTCGTCGGGCGTGTCCTTCCGAAAGGGCTATCGAGGTCGTTACGGCAGTTCAGGTCGCATAACGAGCGCCACTTCCGTTGGCCGGCTACGGCCCGTACGCGTAGACCGGAGGTGTTGTTTGAAGTGAACGCGATGCACTCCGCGCATATCGCGTATAGCTATCTGGCGAATGTTCTTTCGGAACGGTATGGGGCGCGCATTGTGGGGTACCTTCCCTCAGTGGCGCGGACGTGGCAAGGCGACCTGCGGCGTTGGGTCAAGCGTGCACTAAATTATGGCGAGTATGGGGCGTATGCGTCCTTTGGTACCACGGAATTGGTGGTGCCGACGCTCACCCGCAAGCAAGCGAAGAGTGCGGAGGCCCTTTTTACCAAGGTTTTCTCGAGCCTCCGAACGGCCCTCGAAGTTGAGGCGATTCAGGTTAATGGCGTGTGGATAGGGGATCTGGTATTCGATGCGTATCTGCGCGAGTTCAGCAAGCCGACGATCGTCACGTCATCTCCGGAGTTCGCACGTTCGCTTCGCGAGTCGATTGAATGTTACGTTTTTTGGGATGAGTACTTTACCTCACACGACGTTCGTGCGGTCAACGTCAGTCACTGTGTGTATAGGAACGCCATTCCGCTGCGCGTGGCAGTCAGCCGTAACATCCCCGCGTATCAAATCAACCTGACCCATGCGTACAGGTTGGACTCAAATCATTTGTTTGCTTACACCGATTTTCATTATTTTCGAAACCGGTTCGTAGCGCTGCCGTCTGAGGTGCGATCCGAAGGGGTGGTCGAGGCAAGGAAGCGGATAGATCGGCGCTTCTCAGGAGAAGTCGGCGTCGACATGTCCTACTCTACTAAATCGGCTTTCGGCTCGCGGAGCGCTGGGCGCCTGCTTCGAGAGTCCGGCCGGACAAAAGTACTGATTGCGGCGCACTGTTTCTTCGATAGTCCTCATTCCTATGGAAACAACCTTTTCCCCGACTTCTATCATTGGATGGAATTTCTGGGGCAGATGACAGATAACACTGACTATGACTGGTACATCAAGACCCACCCGGATTTTCTGCCGGGGAGCAGGAAAGTGGTGGAAGATTTCGTGGCGCGTTATCCTCGGCTGACGCTTCTTCCCGCGAGTTCCTCGCATCACCAAATCATTGAAGAGGGGCTGGACGTTGCGCTAACCGTCCACGGTACGATTGGATTTGAGTATGCGGCCCTCGGGGTAACCGTGATCAACGCCTCCCGGAACAATCCCCACATTGCCTACGATTTCAACGTGCACGCCGTGGATGTTGAACACTACCGGCAGCTGCTACTTCATCTCAACACGCTCTCTCACCCTGTCGACCTAGCTCAGGTGTACGAGTACTACTTTATGGCGTTCATCCACAACACGACCAATATCTTCCTACCCCACTACGATGATACGATCCGCCGTCTGGGCGGCTATGCGCGGCAGTTCACGCCGGCCGTTTACCGCGAATGGCTCGAACAATGGACGCCCGAACGTCATCAGGCGCTATTGGATTCATTGAGGGCTTTCGTTGAATCGGGCGACTTTCGCATGGACGAGCGGCACATCCGGTCGAGCGCCGGTATGACGCTGTCTCCAGCCAAGGCATGAGTGACGATCGTGAGCTGGAGAGCAAGTGCACGGCCGTCCCTGTCGTCTCTGTCGGCATGCCCGTATTCAATGGTGGTGATGCGCTCCATCGAGCGATTGATTCGATTCTGTCTCAAACGTTCACGGATTTCGAGTTGATCATTTCGGATAATCACTCGACCGACGGAACCGCAGATGTCTGTGCGGAGTACGCGGCGCGCGATCGGCGTGTGCGATACATCCGCCAGGCGCGCAACATTGGAGCGGTGGCTAACTTCGAGTTCGTGCGAACTCAGGCGCGCGGTAGATACTTCATGTGGGCGTCTGCCGACGACGTCCGATCCAGTGAGTTTCTATCGGAGAATGTAGTTTTTCTCGACATGAACCGGGACTACGTGGCGTCCACTAGTCCACACGTAATGGAAGGGCAGCCGGTGACTGCGGAGTTTCTCGTCACGTTCAACGCCGTTGGGACCGTCGAGGAGCGATTCTCGTCGTTTTTTGCTCCGGCCATCATTGGTGGACGGCGTTATAGAAACTGCTGGCGTTCCCATGGAATATTCTATTCCTTGACGCGGCGGGATGTCCTGCTGGACGCGCCTCCGCTTCGGCACTATCTGGCGCTGGACTGGGCTCATGACCTGTATTTGCTCAGTCGCGGCGGTGTACACAGGACCAGCAAGGGGCTCGCCGTGTTTGGTGCGGAGGGTCACAGTTCATCCGACACGATTTATCGGCAGTCGCGCACGCGATGGATCGAGTATTTACTTCCGTTCTTCCAGTTCAGTGCCTACGCCATGTCGTGTTCTTCTGCGTGGCCGCTTGGCGCGCGTTGGCGGTTGTTTATGGTACTGGCTGATCTGAATCTTCGAACGACCTATGGTCGCGTAGCGTCTCGGCTGCGGCGACTGCGCGCTGTGTCACTGGCTAGCGGCGACGGAGGAGTCACGCCATGAGTCTGCTTGGGAAAATGCGGTCGCGCCTCATACGAAACCATAGGCTGGAACGACTCGCGGAGCGGCAGCTGGTGCTGCAAGCGCGGGCCTGCGCGCAGCGTAATCGCACAAGCAGAAGATTGTCGGGACTGCACGACGCTGAGTTTTGCGCGTACTCGCAGTGGGGTGAGGACGGCATCATCGACTGGCTCGTGTCGCAGCTGCCATTCACTCCGACCAGCTTCGTCGAATTCGGCGCTGATGACTACCGCGAGTCAAACTCGCGGCTCCTTCTGCCCCTTCGAAACTGGAGGGGACTCGTAATCGACGGATCGGACGAGAATATCGCCGCGATTCGGGCAGACGACCTGTCGTGGCGGTACGACTTGCAGGCGATACGCGCTTTCGTGACGCGGGAAAACATCAATGGTCTTATCTCCGGTGCAGGGTTTCACGGAGACATCGGACTCCTGAGTGTGGACATCGACGGAAACGACTATTGGGTGTGGGAAGCCATCGACGTCGTAACACCGGCGATTGTCGTGTGCGAGTACAATGCGCTATTCGGCGACATTCAGTCCGTTACCGTACCGTACGCAGAGAACTTTCAGCGCACTCGAGCGCACTATTCAAACTTGTATTTTGGGGCGTCAATCCGAGCGCTTATTGTACTTGCTGCTCGAAAAGGCTACACCTGTGTCGGAACCAACATGCATGGGTGCAACGCGTTCTTTGTGCGTAACGACCTGGCGGCTCCAATCGTTGAATCATTGGACCATCGGTGGCTGTTTCCGTCGCGTTTTCGAGAGGGTCGGGATGCCTCAGGCCAGCTAAACTACGCCTCGGGACTGGCCCGGCAGGCCGCCATCGCGTCAATGCCGGTCGTGGACGTTCGAACGGAGGAGCAGGTGATTCTTGGCGCATTTAGGGAAACACTATCGCCAGAATGGAGAGCCGATTCGCCGGTCGTGCTCAACGTCGACGACGAGTCCGGTCTTTAGTTGGGTAATCGCCGGTCGGTATGGGACTGGCGTTGTTCCGTGCGTAGACAATGTGCGC
The DNA here is from genome assembly GCA_026387915.1 of Gemmatimonadota bacterium. Lineage (NCBI taxonomy): Bacteria > Pseudomonadati > Gemmatimonadota > Gemmatimonadota bacterium. The sequence continues at coordinate 11,225 of JAPLKS010000007.1, read as the reverse complement.
TGCCATACATCACAGCACTGTTTGTGATCGTTTCTCACTCGATGAACGACCAATATCTCAAATAGATCGCATGCCAATGATGAATTATTTCGAAGAGTATTTCCGCGAGCTCGGTCAGCGACTGTCCGACGCGAACGCTGCTCAATTGCTGTCCCTGTGTGATGTTCTGAAAAGCTCGCGTGGTCGGAAGATCGTCGTGGTCGGCAATGGCGGGAGTGCCGCGATCGCGAGCCATGTCGCTGTCGACTTGACAAAGGCGGCCGGCCTGCGCGCAATGACGTTCAATGATGCGGATCTGATTACATGCTTCGGGAACGACTTCGGATACGAACAGTGGGTCGAGAAGGCGATCGATTACTACGGGGATGCCGGTGATGTGGGGGTGTTTGTTTCGAGCAGCGGACGGTCTCCCAACATTCTCAATGGTGCAAGGCGCGCGACAGAGAAAGGCCTACGTGTGGTGACGCTGTCGGGGTTCGACGCCGAGAATCCGTTGCGTACCGTCGGGGAGGTTAACCTCTGGGTCAACAGCCGCAACTACAACGTCGTTGAAACCACTCATCAGTCCTGGCTGATATCGGCGGTGGATCAGATTGCTGGCGTGGAGCCTGTCTCGTGACGCGACTACAGAATATTCTTGTGACCGGCGACAAGGGGTATATCGGGTCCGTGTTGACGACCGTGCTCGCGGAGCGGGGATTCACGGTCACGGGGTTGGACGCCGGGTACTACCGCGACTGTCTCGTGGATGTCGCCGCCGACACTTACAAGTCCGAGGCCGGTGATATTCGTGACATCACAACAGCATCGCTTCGGGGGGTGGACGCGATCATCCACCTCGCGGCGCTGTCCAATGATCCGCTTGGGGAGTTTTCGCCGGATCTCACGGCCGCTATTAACCTGCGCGGAACTCTCCGGCTCGCGTCTGCGGCACGGGAGGCCGGTGTAAAGCGTTTCGTGTACGCGTCATCGCAGAGCATGTACGGGATCTCGACGACGGATGCGGAACTCGACGAAGATGACAGTGAGAAGAACGCCATTACAACTTACGCGAAGACCAAGTGGCAGGCAGAACTGGCCCTGAAGGCGATGGCCACGCCGGAGTTTACGGTGGTGTGCTTTCGTCCCTCTACAGTGTTCGGTGCGAGTCCACGCCTTCGCTGTGACATTGTGTTCAACAGCATGGTGGCCTGCGCGTACACCACGGGGCGTGTCGAGATCAAGAGCGACGGCACACCGTGGCGACCGGTTGTGCACGTGCGCGATGTTAGTTCGGCGTTCATCGCAGGGCTCGAAGCACCTGTGTCGCTCGTGGGCGGGCGTTCGTACAACGTGGGAATTCCGGACGGCAACTTCACCGTGCGCGATTTGGCGGAGGCGGCTAGGCGCGTGACGCCTGGCAGTGAAATCGTTTACACGGGCGAGCACGGTGGTGATGCGCGCTCATATCGAGTGAGTTTTGCGCGCATCCTGACCGAACTCAAGGAATGGTATCGCCCCGAATGGACGCTCGATCGCGGAGGGGCCGACCTTGTGGCGATGTTTAAGCGCACCGGGTTTGCGGCCGAACAATTTCGCGGCGCGGCGACGAACCGACTCACCCAGCTGAAACAACTGAGAGGCGGTGGTGCGCTCGACGCCGAACTTCGCTGGACATGACGGGCCCACTTTCCAGTACGATCGACCGCTGCCGCGTGTGCGCCAGCCGTCGCATCGAAACGATACTGAATCTCGGCAATCAACCCCTCGCCAATAGTCTTCGTAGCAGTCTCGACGAGGAGTTGCAGCGTTTCCCGCTAATCATTTGCCGGTGCGGCGAATGCGGAACGGTGCAACTAACGGAAACCGTCGCACCGGAGGTGTTGTTCAAACACTACGTGTGGGTCACGGGAACATCCGAAGGGGCACGCCGGTATGCTGCGGTTTTCGCGAGCCGCATTGTCGCGCGCGTCCGCCCGGGCCGGTTGCGGGTCGTGGAGGTCGCAAGCAACGACGGCACGTTCCTCAAGCCGTTTCTCGCTCGAGGCGATCAGGTGCTGGGGGTTGATCCTGCGCAGAATATAGCGGCAATGGCTGAGGCCGACGGCGTGACCACCCGGGCCGAGTTTTTCGGGCTGGCTGTGGCGCGCGATATCGTCGCTCGCCAGGGCGAAGCCGACGTGGTGTTTGCCCGAAACGTCATTCCCCACGTCGCGAACGCGAATGATGTGGTGGCTGGCATGGCGCACTGTCTGCAGGCCGACGGAACGGGTGCGATCGAATTTCATCGCGCCGATATTATTCTGCGGGAACTCCACTACGATTCGATCTATCACGAGCACTTGTACTTTCATTCGTTACACAGCATCGGGAGGATGCTCGCGCGGCACGGTTTGCGCCCGTTCGACGTCGCGACGAGCCCGATCAGCGGCGGTTCGTACGTGGTGTTCTTTTCTAAAAAGGAAAGGGAGCAAAGTGCGGAGTTCCGCTCCGCAATGCGCGAGGAAGATGTGCTGGGGGTTGGCGACGCTGCGCCGTGGCTGGAGTTCGCGCGTCGCTGCGAGCGGCATCGCATCCAGCTCCGGGCCATGGTTGCTGCGCAGCGCGAGGCAGGGAAGCGGATTATCGGTTACGGCGCCTCAGCGCGCAGCGCGACGATGCTCAATTATTGCGGGATTGATCACACACTGCTCGATGCAGTGGCCGACCGCTCGGAGTTGAAACATGATCTGTACACTCCCGGGACGGACATTCTTATTGTGCCGCCCGAACGTGCGTTTGCCATAAAGCCGGACTCGGTGTTGTTGCTAGCGTGGAACTTCCGCGAGGAGATTCTTACGCAAGTCAGGGACGAGCATTCGTGGACGGGCGAGGTGATTGTACCGTTGCCGGGCGACCCTCAACTGTTGACGTTCGCATGAAGTTCACTGAACTGGGTTTGGCCGGTGTTTGGCTGATCGAACCGGAGTTGTTCCGCGACGAGCGGGGTGCATTTCGACGCACGTACTGTTCGGCGGAGTTTGCCGCACATGGCCTTGCCGCGGACGCGGTGCAGGGTAACGTATCGGAAAATCCGCACGAGGGAACTTTGCGGGGCTTCCACTTTCAAGCTGCGCCGTTTGGGGAGGCGAAGACCCTCACGTGCTTCACGGGATCGTTATTCGACATCGTGCTTGACTTGCGGCCGGAGTCGCAGACGTTCCGACAGTGGATATCTGTAGAAGTTTCCTCATCTGACCGCCGGATGCTCCATGTGCCGGCTGGCTGCGCAAATGCTTGGCTGACCACCGCGCCGGACACCTTGGTGCACTACTACATGAGCGCTGCCTACCGCTCGGATGCTGATCGCGGTTTGCGGTACAATGACCCCGCGTTCGGTTTTCGATGGCCTCGAGAACCGATTATCATCTCAAGGCGAGATGCGAATTTTCCGAATTTTGATCCTTCGTCGCTCATCTCCGACTAAACCCAGTGCGCATATTGCTGACAGGGGGGCGTGGTTTTCTCGGACGGCGGCTCCTCCCGCTACTCACCGGCCATGATGTGATGAGCCTGGTGCGGACCGCGGGCGAGAGCAATGCGCAAAATGTGCGCGAAGTGACTGGGGATATCACGCTCGATGGAAACTGGCAGGCAGAGGTCGCGGAATTTGCGCCCGACTGGTGTTTTCACTTGGCTTGGTCTGGCCTTCCCGATTATTCGCTGGCCAACTGTCGGACGAACGTGGACGCCAGCATCGGACTGCTCGAGGCGCTGGTACAGGCGAAAGTCGCGCGCGTTATTGTGGCGGGGAGTTGCTGGGAGTACGGACGCGCGTCAGGCGCCGTGCGCGAGGACGCGCTGCCCATCGACTACGGCGTGTTTGCGGCCGCCAAGCATGCATGTCGTGCCTTGCTCGACGCGACGTCGCGCGAAGTTGGGTTCGAATACCGCTGGGCTCGCGTTTTCTTTGCATACGGCCCCGGGCAGCGGACCAGTTCGCTTGTGCCCCACTTACGTGCCGCCGCTCGTGCTGGGCAGTTGCCGGACCTACGCACACCAGGGGCCGTGCAGGATTTTGTGCATGTCGATGACGTGGCCCGCGGTCTATTTATGCTCGCTCAGTGCGATGCACCATCAGGCGTGTTCAATATTGGCAGCGGTCATCCGTCGACAGCAGATGAGATTGCGGACCTCGTGGAACGCTACTACGGCCTTACATCATCCCGAACGACTGTCGTGCCGGGATCCGGTTTCTGGGCGGATTCAACTCGCATTACAGCCGCTACGGGCTGGCGCCCGGAAATCGGTTTGAACGAGGGATTGGCCTCCACGCTTCGCGAGATGGATGCGACGCATTGAGTAGGCCAGAGCAGGCAGTCATTTTGTGCGGTGGGCTGGGGACGCGGCTGCGTCCGCTCACCAGTACCATTCCGAAACCGATGGCGCCCGTAAATGGCCGGCCGTTTCTCTCGTATCTCGTGCAACAGTTGAAGGATCAGGGAGTCCGCCGGGTGCTGCTCCTCACCGGCTACCTCGGCGAGACGATTCAACAATTCTTCGGCGATGGGACGGCGTTCGGCGTCGAGATAACGTACTCGAAGGGCCCAACGGAGTGGGAAACCGGCCGCCGCCTCTGCGAAGCGAAGGCAGCGCTCGACGCGACGTTCCTGTTGCTTTACGCGGACAACTATGCGCCGTTTCGATTAGAACGGCTTGCGGAGTTCCACCGGTTGCAGAGCGCGGCGATCACACTGAGCGTGCAGCCTAGCGAACGGCCGAACATACGAATGACTGCCGCCGGGCGCGTCGATCGCTATGATGCGAGTCGAACGGCGCCAGGCCTCGAATTTGTCGAGATCGGCTACATGATAGTGGAGCGCGATGCGGTGGTCGGTTTTCTGGATGTTCAGGATGTCAGTTTGTCGACCGCGCTACACCGTTTGGCAGCGGCCGGCAACGTCTTCGGCTTGGTTAGTCGAGATCCCTACCACAGTATTTCGGATATGGATCGACTGCGGCTAACCGAGCGGTACCTCGCGCCCAAACGAATCGTTCTAATGGACCGTGACGGAACTATCAACGCCCGCCCCGGGCGCGCCGAATACGTGAGACGATGGGCGGATTTTCGTTGGCTCGAATCGACCGTCGAGGCCATGCAGCGGTTGGCGGCTCACGGATTCAGGTTCATCGTTCTGTCAAATCAGGCCGGGATCGCGCGGGGCGCGGTTGAGGCGAGCGCCGTGGCAGAGATCAACGCCCATATGTGTGAGGCGCTGAGAGAGCGGGGCGTCGATGTCCTCGCCACGTACGTATGTCCTCACCACTGGGACGCTGGGTGCGAATGCCGAAAGCCAGCGCCGGGCCTTTTTTTTCAGGCTTCACAAGCGCACCAAATTCGACTCGATCGTACTATTTATATCGGCGACGATCCACGGGACAGCCAAGCGGCGTTCAATGCCTGTTGCAGCAGTGTGCTCATTGGACCTGACCGCCATGGCGCCGACGGAAGGATGGATCAGCCGGACCGTGTCGCCGAATCCATGTTAGAGATAGAGGGTTGGATTATTGCACGATACGAAGCGTGGGAGTCGATGCCTTGATTGGGAGCCAGCGCCGCGCTACTGCGGTGCGTCACGGGCACATTGCCCAAACTCACTACGAGTACTGTCGCATGCCAAGAGCCGCCAAGCTTCCTCGAGCTGTTACCACCATCACTCCGCAACGTGTGAGTTTTGCTGGTGGCGGAACTGACCTTCCTGGGGTGTTTAGTGTGCATGGAGGGGCCGTGATCAGCGCCACTATTGACAAGTACATCTATGTTACCGTGAAAAGACACAGCCCGCTATTCAACGAAGCGTACCGTCTAAACTACTCGACGACGGAACATGTGCAGTCGCTCGATGCGATTGAAAACGATGTGGCACGAGAGTGCCTCCGATTGGTACACGTGGAGCCGCCCCTCCAAATTGCGACCGCAGCGGACGTACCTGCGTCGTCAGGACTCGGATCCTCAAGCAGTTTCGCTGTTGGACTACTTTACGCGCTACATGCGATGCGGGGCGAGGACGTCTCCGCTGGTCAACTCGCTGAAGAGGCGTGTCATGTCGAGATTGACGTGTTAAAACGACCGATTGGAAAGCAAGATCAGTACGCCGCCGCCTTTGGGGGATTGAATTATATCACCTTTCAGGCGAACGGCCGCGTGCAACTTGAGCATATTTGGCTCGCTGGAAACGGAGCCGAGGCGTTGTTCCAAAGCAGTATGTTGTTTTGGACTGGGACGCAGCGCGAGGCAGGGGCGGTTCTAGCGGAGCAACAGTCGCGCATCGCCGTTACGGGCGACACTCTTATCAGAATGCGCGATCAGGCCACGGAATGCCGAGATATCCTGCAGCAATATCCCAACGATCCAGAGCGGTTGGGCGCACTGATCGACTCGGGATGGCGTGCCAAGAGAAGTTTGGCAAGTACGATTAGCTCTTCGCAAATCGATGTCTATTACGAGCGGGCTCTCGCTGCTGGCGCCTTTGGCGGGAAGATCACAGGCGCCGGCGGCGGCGGCTTCCTTTATTTAGTGGTGCCGCCAGAACGGCAAGGCGCCGTTCGCGCGGCACTCCCGGAAATGGTTGACATTAGCGTCAGCTATGAGCCGAGGGGAGCGCGCCTACTTTCTCGTGTTCCGGAATGATAACCCCTGACGTGTCAATTCCACACGCACTTGAAAATCGACAGCTGAAAGGCAATGAGGTCGAGCTGCTGAATACGGTGTGCGCTCCGGTCGTAGAGTCTGGAGTACATTCCATCTGCAAGGCCAGTCGCATTAGTTCTCCGCCACGCTCAGTTCGCACGCAAGTACCGGATGACTCGACGCCGATTAGAGCCCCCGCAGGTAGCGATTCCCCAAAGGTGTCATGCGCTGTGCAATTAGTCCGGCGCGGGAAGGCGAAAGACAATTGGTCACGGTCGCGGCAGCCCTATGTACACTGATACTCGGACCATCCTCATTACCGGCGCTAGTCGCGGAATTGGAATGGCGCTCTGCGACCAGTTTCTCGATGCTGGCCACAGGGTCATCGCGTGCCATCGCAGGCTGGGTAGCGCTGACGCCGTTGAACTGTCCCAGGCTCGCACAGAGCGCCTTGTCGTGCTCGAGCTCGACGTCACTGCGCCGGAGAGTGTGTTGCGCCTCGTCGGCGAGCTCGAGAGGCGAGAAATTCACGCTATCGATGTACTAATCAACAATGCGGGTGTCCTGACGAACCGATCAGGCGGACTTCTGACCACGACTGACGCCGAGGTGCTCGAATGTTTCGACGTCAACGTGCTGGGCACCGTGCGCGTGACGCGTGCGCTTATTCCACTCCTACTGAATTCGCCGAGGGGAACAATTGCAAACATCGGATCACGTGCCGCGTCGCTTGCGCTGACGACCGCCGCGGCGGACCAGTACGGGTACCGGATGTCCAAATGCGCGCTGAACATGCTCACGCGGCTTATCTGCCTCGAATTCCCGTCGCTCGTCGCGACGGCTATTCACCCTGGCTGGATTAAGACTGACATTGGCGGTCCCCATGCCTCGCTCGAGCTCAACGATGTTGTCCCGATTCTCGGGAATCTGATTCTGGCGCTCAGGCTAGAGCAATCCGGCAAGTTTCTGACTCACTCAGGTGACCACATTCCATGGTGATGCTCTCCAGAATTTTCCCCGTGTCATGTTTCACCGACCTTGTGGATCTTTTTGCGCCCTAGTCGATGCCGGTGGATAGCCTCGAGCGGCATGACACGCAGGATATGGCGCTACACGCAGCGGCAGGTGACCTCGATTTTCGATTCTCAATCGCCGCGCGTTCACTTTCGTCTCTGCGTTCGACCCCTCACGGATGGAATATACATTCGTGGATTGCGAAAGCTCGCAGCAGCCTTCGCCAGCCGTGGGGAAACGGATTCGCGAGATGGTGGGCGGGTCGCGACCCGATTTGACCTGGAAGAACGGAAGGTTGTTGAGATCGACTGTGGCGACGGAGACTATCTGCGGCACTCGTCGACGCACGCGGACTTCGGCGGGTGCGGCTTCGCCCTAGTCTGTCTCCGTTCGCAACGTCTGATCAGCAGGAATCATCCTGATACACAGCTTTTTCGATCCAGAGTCATTCGGCCGACCGGCCGACCTCTTCATTCTATGGCACGTCGTCGATCCGTAGGCGGATCCGACGGCGTGTCGCCGGGAACTTCGCGCAACGGTCGAGGCGGTATTAATGAAGTGGCGTGCTGCGAGTGAATTGTCCGGCGCTGGTCGCTGATGGCGTTCTCCCGCGAGACTGTAGCTACTTTACGGCGCATGCGCTGGGCCAGAACCTGGGGGAACTTGGTTTCGAACATGTTGTGACCAAGGGTTCCTTGGATAACGAGTACCTCGACTTGGGAACAGTTACGAATGTCTCAGTTAGTTGAAGCTCCATTTGCGCGGAAGCATTCGGCGCCTGCCGAAAGCTCCGTTGTTGTTGTGGGGAACGTGCGAAATTGCGGAAAATGGATCGCAAAAACCATTGAGGAGTTGCGAGCGGCACTTTCCTGTTTTAAGGATATTCAGTGGCTTCTTGTTGAGTCTGACAGTGATGACGATTCTCGGGTACAGTTAGCCAGGCTTGCGAAACGCATCGATCGGTTCGAGGTTCGACATCTTGGTACGCTTCGAGATCGCATTCCGCTTCGAACTGAACGTTTGGCATATTGCCGCAACACGTACCTGAGCGAGATCAAGGCGGCTCCGCGATACAGCGGAGTGGATTACGTTTTGGTCGTTGATCTGGATGGCCTGACTGGCGCGCTGACCTCAGCTGGACTCGCGTCGTGCTGGGAGCGCGACGACTGGGATGTTTGCGGTGCGAATCAGCGTGGTCCGTATTACGACATTTGGACGCTGAGGCATCCGTTTTGGTCCCCGAATGATTGCTGGGAGCAGGTTCGTGTTATGACTGCATTTGGCGTTTCGAAGGAGGAGGCGGAATCTGCTGCAGTCTATTCACGAATGGTGGAGATTCCCGAAGCTGCAGCCTGGATTGAGGTTGAGTCCGCGTTTGGCGGTTTGGCGGTTTACCGACGAGACGCGATTGTGCGAGGGTCGTACGGCGGACTCTCGTCCCAAGGTGAAGAGGTCTCAGACCACATTGCGTTGCATCAAGAGCTACGTGATCTGGGGTACCGTATATTCATCAATCCTCGTTTGGTTAACTTCGTCAGCGACCGCTCGCCGGATCAGGACACGCCATGGCAGCGCGTGCAGCGCAATGTGAGAGACGGGATCAAAGCTGGCTTGCGGCGGCTCGTTGGTGAAGACGGCTTGACGCGTATCACGCTCCTGCTCCGTCGCGTGCGCGGGTAGCGTAGCGCTACAGTCAATTACGATACAGACTATCTCCGTGAAGGGCTTGAGGTTTTCGAGCGCGGTGCCTCAGACTTGAGCGGCATTACTGGAGTGTTCATGGATTCCAAGAGCAGCGTTGTGGTGTGTGGTGCCGGTGGTTTTATTGGTGGCGCGCTGGTTGCTGAACTACGGAAACGAGGGTTCCGGAAGCTTCGCGCTGTGGACCGAAAACCAGCCTCGGAGTGGTATCAGCAATTCGATGACGTAGAAAATCTCACACTCGACTTGCAGTTCCGCGACGACGCGTTGACTGCCCTGAAAGGTGCGGACGTTTGCTTCAACCTCGCCGCCGACATGGGTGGCATGGGCTTTATCGAGAACAATAAAGCGCTCTGCATGTTGAGCGTGCTCATTAACACACACTTGCTTGAGGCGTGCCGGGCCGTCGGTGTCGAGAAGTACTTCTTTGCGTCGAGCGCCTGTGTGTATGCCGGCTATAAGCAGCGAGAAAGTACGATCCCAGGGCTCAAGGAAGAGGATGCGTATCCGGCTGATCCTGAAGATGGATACGGCTGGGAAAAACTCTTTGGTGAGCGGATGTGTCGCCACTTTAGCGAGGATTTCGGCATCACGTGCAGAGTCGCCCGCTTCCATAATGTCTACGGGCCGTACGGTACGTACGACGGTGGCCGAGAGAAGGCGCCGGCTGCGATTTGCCGAAAAGTGATCGCGTCTCAGCTCGCCGGTGACAACAGCATCGAGATCTGGGGTGATGGGGGGCAGACCAGATCCTTTATGTACATCGATGATTGTATCGAAGGCATTTTGCGGCTGATGGACAGTGACGTTGATGAACCCATCAACGTGGGGAGCGATGAGATGGTTTCGATCAATCAGCTCGTCGACACCGTCGAAGCGATTGCAGGGGTGAAGCTCAAGCGATCGTATCGTCTCGACGCTCCGAAGGGGGTTCGGGGTCGCTCCAGCGACAATGCTCTCATCCGGGCCCGACTCGGGTGGGCACCCAGCATTTCGCTGCGTGACGGAATGCATCGGACCTTCGACTGGATTCAATCCCAAATGAGTCAGGATCCCCCGGGTACCGCCGGCTCGCGATAGAGGGTTGGCTCAGGCCATACAGCTTCGCATTAGTGTTGCGATCTGTTAGAATTGTTGAGTGGTTGGCTGCTCATTTTTGACTCGGTAGCTCAGTATGGTAGAGCAACCGACTTTTAATCCGATAGGGCCATCTTGTAAAATGTTGCAAGGCAAGAACTTGCAAGAACACGCCTAATAACATTAGGAACTTATTTAGGTTTTGACCGTTTTGGGCTAGGTGGTCCCTTGGGTCCTCTAAGGGGTAGATTGCCCCTTAGAACGGATTGAGGAGCTTCCAGACGTGGTTTGGATGGTCCGTCCCGATAGCTCAATTGGTTAGAGCAACGCACTTTTAATGCGTAGGTTCTGAGTTCGATTCTCAGTCGGGACATTTAGCAGAGAGGGGCCCTGCCACATTGAGCGGGGTCCTTTTTGTATTCAAACTGGGCGATCGGTTCGCTTCGACGGTCAGCATAATGCTGGGGAACCGTGACAAGCGGCTGTCATCCTCCTGACATCCCCTCAGGACATTCTATGGAGACCCCGACGCCGGGGTCTCCATTTTGTTTTCGTCCCTCGTCCGGACCCCGTACAGGCGCCCATTCCACCAACGCGCCGCCCTGCTCGGCGCCGCCATTTTCTCCTTGGCCAGTGCCGCCTCAGCCCAGACCGCGGCCGGCTATCACGTGGTCAAAAAGATCCCCGTCGGCGGGGAGGGCGGGTGGGACTACGCCCTCGTAGACCCCGTGGCGCGCCGGCTCTATGTGTCGCACGCCAGCAAGGCGGTGGTGATTGACCTCGA